>NZ_WBYQ01000004.1:0-214014 GCF_013282925.1 Marinobacterium sp. xm-g-48 | reverse complement strand
GTAATACCGGTACGGGGCTGAGTGTCTCTAACCCGATCTCTATCGATACCCTGGGTCCTGTCGCAGAGCTTAGCTCTAGCGTGCTCTACAACGGTAACCGTCTGATCACCATCGATTTTGGTGAGCAGGTCACTGACTTCGATGTGAACGACATTGTCGTGACTAACGGCATTAAAGTGACCAGTGGCTTTACTGAAGTTCAAGCCGGTCAGGTCTACACCCTGGAAGTCGCTCCCACCGCGGCAGCACAGGATAACCCTACCGGCGATGTGACTGTCACGCTGCGCAAAGGCACGATGACCGATAGCCTGGGTAACCTCAATGCAGAGCAGTCGATTGCGCGTCCTTGGGATATCCGTGCGCCTGAAATTACTCGTATCAATGCCGAGAGTGGTTCCTACACTGCCGGCGATACCATCGCGATTGCCGTCACATATGACGAAGTGGTGAACGTTGATGCCGTCAACGGCACACCCTTCCTTGCCCTAAACAACGGCCAGGTGGCTGAGTACGTTCGCGGAAGTGAGTCCAACACACTGGTGTTTGAGTACACCGTGGTACAGAACGATCAGGTCGATGCGCTGAATGTGCAGGCACTGGTTAAAGACGGTGCCAACATTACCGACAATGCGGGTAACGACGCAAAAACATACATCACGCCGGGTGCCAACCTCTCGAACCATGCAGTGGTTGAAATTGATGGCGTTGCGCCAACGATTGTCACCATCTCTGCGGTTGAAGATGCACTTTACTTGGCGGGTGATAGCGTAGAACTGACCGTTCAGTTCAGCGAAAACGTCTACATCGACTTTACCAACGGTTCACCGATCCTTGCACTGAGCAACGGTGCGGTTGCTGAGTATGTGGATGGCGATGGTTCAAGCTTCCTGAACTTCCGCTACACCGTTCAGCCAAATGACTTTGATACAACCGATCTGGATGTACATGCTCTGATCACTAACGGATCGGTGTTCAGGGACATCTCCGGCAACGAAGCCAATATGGCGATCCTGAGTGATAACAGCCGATTGGCGTACCGCTCGGATGTGGTGGTTGATGCAGCGACACCTTACATCAAAACCATCTCTGCCAATGCCGGTCACTACAACGAAGGCGAGATCATCGATATCGCCCTGGGTTGGAACAAGCCGGTTGAGATGAACGATGCGCTGGGTACCCCAGAGCTGAAACTAAGCAATGGCGAAATCGCCACCTACAACGCCGCAGCCTCTACACCAACACGCCTAGTCTTCAGCTATGCCGTTCAAGCGACTGATTTTGAGTCGGACGCACTGGCGATTGCTGAACTGCGCACCAACTACGCCACCTTCAACGGCGTTGTTGCTGGTGAATCTGCGGATCTGACCCTGCCAAATGGCGGTGCGATTGCGCAGGCTGAGGGTGGGATCTTTATCGATCTGACGCTACCAGAAGTAGAGTCTATCAGCGTTCTCGACGAGAACGGTTCCGCAGATCTGAGTGCAGGCGAAGCTGCAACGCTGACAATTACGTTCAACGGTGCAGTGAAAGAGCTGCGCCCAGAGTTCTTCAATGTAGAAAACGGTTCAATCGGCGAGTTTGAAACAACTGACAACGTCACTTGGACTGCCGTATTCACGCCACTCAAAGATACTCAAGCCGGTGAACAATCTCTCAGCTTGAATCTCAATCTGGTCTCAGACCTAGCCGGTAACTTCGGCGAAGGCGATTCGCCAGCGGCTAGCTACACCTTGGATAGCGCTTACCCAACCGTGACCATCCGCTCGGATGCGGACGGCATCGTTAATGGCGATGTGCGCATGGTGGTGAACTTCTCTGAATCGGTACAGGATTTTGACCTGACTAAACTGTCAGTCGAAGGCGGTACCATTGATCAGTTAAGCCTGGAGACCCCCGATAACTCGGGTCGTCCTGAAGGCGAATACAGCTTTGTTGTGACCCCCGATCGCAATAGCACGCAGCCGATTAAAGTGCGCGTGATGGATGGCGTTGTCACTGATGAGGCCGGCAACCCCAACAAAGCGTCGGATGTTCTGCTACAGCCAGTCGATACGGTAAAAGCCAAGATCGAAGGTATCCATGCAGAGGCCGGTGCCTATGCGGTGGGTGATACCGTTCAGTTGACCGTGAAGTTTACTGAAGAAGTGGCACTCGAGGACCGTCCGGACGATCCGGATAGCCCGCGTCTGCCGACCCTTTTCCTCAATAATGGTGAGCTCGCGACGTATGTCTCAGGTTCAGGTTCTGATGAGTGGGTGTTCGAATACACCTACAGCGCAGACCACGCGGAAGGTCACCCACTGCAGGTGATCACCTTCCTTGAGAATGACAAACTGGTGGTGGATGAGGCCGGTAATCGCGCTAACACCATCTTAGGTTCGAATAACCGTCTGCAGGAATCGGTAGTCGTAGATGGTACCGAGCCCGTGGTACTGGGCTTTAGCTCAGTCGAAGCGACCTACAACAGCACCGAAGCGTCTGAAAATGGCATGTACAACATCGGTGATGTGATCTGGATTAAATTGACCGCTTCAGAGTGGCTCAATGTGGATACCACCGAAGGGCGTCCAACGTTACTGCTCGAAAACGGCGGCACCGCGACCTACGTATCGGGTACCGGTTCGAACACACTGCTGTTCCGCTACGACGTGCAGGATGATGATCTGTCGACAGACTCATTGACGGTTGCGTCGGTCAGCTTCAATGACGGGCTAATTACTGATGCTGCGGGCAACGCACTGGTCGCCGATAGCTTCAACAATGCGATTGTTGCAGGCCATGTGAAACCTCAGGTTGAAGTGGATACCGATGCACCGATTGTTGAGACGGTTAGCATTGTTGAGACAGTAGCTATTAACGATACTGGCGCCACTGTTGACGCAACCAACGACGGTTACTACAGCGCCGGCACCACCATCGCCTTCGAAGTGAAATTTGATGATGTGATCAATGTCGATACCTCTGAAGCGATCGATGGCAGTCCAGTACTGGCACTGAGCAACGGTCAGCTCGCCACCTATGTGGAGGGCGATGGCACCGATACGCTGCGCTTTGAGTACACCGTATCCGCAGACGATATCAATACCACCGATCTTGAAGTCCTGGGTCTTGCCGAGCAGGGCGCCGTACTCACCGATGATGCAGGTAACCCTGCACTCGTTGAGATGGTCACTGACCGTCGCAACTACACTACGGCGGTGGTGGATACCCATGGCCCAGAGTCTGTAGGTACGAGTGATAGCTTTACCGAAAACGCGGATGGTGAGGACATTGTTCGCACCCTCGAGACGCTCAGCTACACCTTCGAATTTAACGAGATGATGGATCTGCTGCTGGCCACTGTTGCGGGCGTTGATCCAAGCATTGATCCAGCGGATACCGCCACCATTGAGCAGATCGTGGCGGACAATCAGGCGGAGATCCTGAGCTACTTCAGTGTCACCCTCGAAGAGGTTGATCCTGCTATTCACGTGCGTGTGGATGGCGATGGCGATCTGCTGTCAGACGTAAATGACGGTCTAGTGGCGACTAACTTCCGCTTCGAGAGCAACGAAGATGGCACGCTGGATCTGACCAAGTTTACTGTCGATGTGACAACCCCAGACCGTACTTATGCCGATCTGCATGTAGGACTCAATACCGAGAAGTTCGTCGACTTCGCACAGAACGAGCCGATGGATGCGACCATTGTGGCGACTCAGCGCGTGGATACTCAGTCATTCGATCTGACTGCGATTCCTGTGGCGGGTCTATTCATAACCGATACTTCAACCGTACGAGTATTGGATGCCAATGGCGAAGAACTCGTCGCTCAGGTCATCCTGAATCCAGAAACCGGACAAGCCTCGGTTCGGGTGTCACCGAATGAAGCCTACCCAGGTGGCTACCGTGGTCCAGTGTTAGTGGAAGTTATTGATAGCGATCCTGACGCAGACTACATAGACGAATTCACTGGTCAGGGCGTCTCGCTGGCGAAAGAGGGTGAAACCGTTGCTATGCGCGCGATGTTCAACATCGTTGAGCCAGGCGAAGTGACTGTAACCGTATCACCGGTTACTGAGCTAGCTGTGAAAAAACTGCAAGAGACCATGGCCTCCGAGAGTGTTAGCACTTTTGATGTGGCCAAGGTAAATGAATATAACAGTGGTATCGGCCGAATCTTTGGCATAGACGATATCGTTAAAACTGCGGCGACCGTGGTTAACTCAGCGACTGTTGAAGCTCAGACCGGTGTTGATGTCACGGACTTTAATGCTACTGACGGTATTGATGCGTCTGAGAAGTACGGCCAGGTGCTGGCGATGCTGTCTGCGCGTGACAGCGCCACAGGTTCACTCACCAACACGATCACTGACCTTGCGGCTGACATTAAAGTTGCCAGCCTGGGCAAGAGCACCGCGATTGCAATTACACAGTCCGGCGCTGACAAACTGGCGGATACGCTCAAGTCGATTGAGACTGCAGCGGTTACTGCAGATCCTGAAGTTGTTGATCAGAGCGTAGAGCTTAATGATTCAGGCGTTAACACGGGCCTTATCGATGTCTCCTACATCGAGTCCGCAGCGGGTAACAGCTACGGTATTAACCTCGATGAAGCGAAAGAGACGCGCGTGCCCGTTAAAGGCGCAGCTGAAGGTGATACCGTGTTTGTTCAGTGGGGTGTTAACACCGCGACTGGCGAACCGAATCTAATCGAATACGTTGTCACAGCTGACGACGTCGCAGAAGATGGAGCAGTTACTGTTCCTGTCAGTATCGATGCTATTGCGCTGCAGATGGACTCGAAAGAGGTACCCATCCGCACGGCAGTGATCAAACCGGATGCGGTTGATATCGAGGGTAACCCGGTTACAGCGCCGAGTGAATCTGACTTCACGGCACCGGTATTGTTACAGGTCGATATCATTCCACCTGAAACGACGGTTGAGGCTCCAACTGCCGAGACTCCATTTGAGGTGTCCGGTGCCATTGAGGGTCTTAACGCGGGTGATGACTTCTTCATCCTGATCAACAACAGTGCTGACGAGCGCTTCAAGTACAAGGTCGAAAGCACATTCTTGGGCGATGAAGATGCCGAGCTCCCAGCGGGCTTGAGCCTTGAGAACATCGTCTACGACGAGATCGGCGATACTTGGGCGTTTGACTGGTCGTTTGACCTGACTCAGGCGATCTCCGTCGCTGAATTGGCTGCTGCTGAAGCGGACCCAGATTACACGCCGGTACCTACTTTCTCTGAAGAGAGCGAGACAGCGGTCTTCCAGGTCGATGCAGCAACTTCAGACTTGGTGGGTAACGCCGCCGAAGATAATTCACGCAACGAGTTCATCATCGGTACCGCGAGCGATCTAGTTGATAGCGACACCGAAGTCACCTTTATGGATCAGGTGCTCGATCGCCTGACTGAGCGCTATGAAGATGAGGCAGTCGATACGCGCTCTGAAATTCAGACCATTGCGAATGCCGTTAACAATCTGGAGGCGATTGCCGCTTTTGATGCGGCGGCTCTTTCAGGCAGTTTAGTAGCCGAACGCCAGAGTTTAGTGCTATCCGCAGACGGTTCCGTTGCTCCTGGTCAGTTTGCGCTGAACCTTGGCGGTGACGCCGTTGACGTTGATCTGTCAGGTGTCGCGAACCCAAGCGTATTGGACATTGTCGATGCGATCCGTGCTGAGTCCGGTTACGCCGATAAGAACTACACCGTCGCGCTGAGCGCTGATGGTAATAGCGTTGAAATTAGCTACAAAGCCTTTGGCCCACAGCCAGAGTCGAGTGCTATTTCAACACTGACTGAGACACTTTCTGCCGCTCCGATCGATTCAACCATCGATGTGGCCGGTGATATCGCTAATTTTGCGGTTCAAAGCATTGCGGTGGACGGTGCCGCTGTCGAAAACGGCTTTGCCGTTTCCCCAGGACAAATCCGTCTATCGTTTGGTGGTGTCAACCTTGATCTGACCGCTGCTGAAGGCGATCTGATTACTGATCTACTGGCCGATGCGCAAGCCGCTCCGGCGTATGCAGACCTGCCATTTACCCTAGCGGTTAATGATGCCGGTGATAGTTTGGTAGGCACATGGAAGCAGGTCGGTACGATCAGCGACACCCTGTCCCTGAACCGTGACTATGAACAGACCACTGAGACCTCAGTGGACGCGACCAGCAGCACCGATGGTGATGCGGGTATCAGCACGGCAGAGTTGCAGTCACTCGATATCCAGAATGTCGATGACTCTAAACTGCGCGCGATTAACAAAGCACTGGCTGAGAACCTGGCGCAGATTAAATCTGAGCCGAGCATCACCTTTGCTGACCAGACACTGGCTGCCGGTGATGACACTACCGTTACGCTGAGTTTCCCAACTCGTGTGGGACAGGTGCCCGATGATGTCCTGGCCCTGGTGGGTGGTGACCTGAGCACGGAAGGGGTAGAGGGTGCACCGATCTGGAGTACTGTTGACGGTATTAACTGGACAGCCACCTTTACTGCCAGCATTGCGATCAACAACACTTCACTGCGCTACGAGCCGGTGCTCGATGAGGACGGCGTGCAGGTGCTGGATGCCAATGGCGATCCTAAACTGGCGGTGATTCCAACCGTCGATGCCGATGGAAACCCAACCGGTGAGTATGAATCGATCGGTCTCAACGATCTGCGTCAGGTATCACTGGTGGAAGCACTGGTGAACCGTGTGACCGATGCGTCGGATACGGTGAAAGCCTTTGCCAGCGAGCAGGGTGATACCCCTGCGGCATTGCCGTCGGTGCAGGACTTCGCTGATATGTCAGTAGAAGGCGTGGCCGATGACAACCTCAGCGCGGTACAAGATGCCCTGAGCACCGTACGTGATCGCTTTGAGGGCGAGGGTGACCTCTTTACCCAGATCGAAACCGTTGTGGATAGCTACAACGCGGTATTCGATACCGTGTATGCCGAAACAGAACAACCGACCCCTGTCGATCTGATTGAAGATCTAAACAACATTGGTGTTAGTAACCTGAGCAGCGATGCTGCGCGTGCTGAAGACCAGACCACGCTGTTGCAGGGCGCCCTGCGTGAAGTTGCCGCAGCTAAAACAGATATTACTGACGGTGCGACTGCAGCCGAACAACAAGCAGACATGATCAACTCGGTAGCGAAGCTCGAGAGCTTTGTGACTAGCGTTGAGAACGTCCTTGCCCGTGCCAACGGTGAAACCGTGGATGTCGACGGCACAGCTACGCCTGTGGCTGTTAGCGATGCAGACCTGACTGCGCTGGGCTTTGGAGACCTGTTACAGGATGAGTCCGCCAATAGTCGACTGAGCGCCTTGCAGAAAGTCCTGCTGGATCAGTCTGAAGGCGAGGGCAGCGACGCCATCGTTAACTACGCGGATCTGAAAGCGGTTCTTAACACTGCTTCGGATGCCTTCGATGCGATCGTGGGTCTCACTGCAACTGCTCAAGATACAACCCATGCAGATGCCGATGCGCGTGCAGCGGCAGTTACTGCAGCCTTGGCTGAGGTCGATGCCGACAGCTTCCAGAACATGGGTATCGATGGTGTGACCGATGTAAATATCGGGTCGATGACCGGCGATGAGATGGCAGCGGCCGTTAAAGACGCGCTGTCCAATACCCCGAATGACATTGTCAGCCTTGAAGCGATTCAAGCGGTGGTGGATAGCTACAGCGATATTTTGGCAACCGCACAGGATGATGCGGGCACCATTGAGGTGGTCGATCTGACTAACATTGGTGTCACGCTTGAAGCGGGTACCGAAGAGGCCGTGGCGGAACTAGCCAGCGGCATCATTGCGACCTTCGGTACGGCGGATGTGTCAAGCGTCAGCGACGTACAGGCGAAGATCGATGCGATCAACTCGGTGTTTGCGAATACCCTGCGTACGTCTGATACAGACACTGAGAACACTACAGTTGTGTCAAAAGACGAGCTACATACACTTGGCTTTGATGGCGCAACCGATGATAACCTGGATGCGATCCAGCGCGTGCTGAGCGATCAGAGCGATGAGTCTGACGTGAAGTCGTACGCGGATCTGAAACAGTTGATCGACAATGCTGTAAATGCGCATGCCGATATTCTTGCAGCGGCAACAACTGATGATCTGACCGATATCGACACCACCGACTACACCAACATGGGTATCGACGGTGTTAGCGGCGACCTATCTGATGGTGATGACACCAACGACGGTAACCTCGCAGCAATCAACGATGCGTTGATCAATACCGATAACAGCCTCACTACTGCCGAAAGCGTGCAAGAGGTAGTAGACAGCTACAACACCATCCTTGAGACCGCGACCAACGACAGCGGCACCATTGACGTGGCCGATCTGACTAATATCGGTGTCGAGCTAGAAGCTGGCACTGAAGCGGCTGTGGCAGAACTCACCTCTGGCGTGATTGCGAGTCTGGGTTACTCAGAAGTTGATACTGTGGCAGAGACGCAGGACATCGTGGATGCGATCGATGCGGTGTTTGCCAACACGCTGCGCACTTCAGACGATGATGCGACACACACTACGGTTGTCTCTAAAGAGCAGCTGCATACGCTGGGCTTTGTCGGTGCGACCGATGACAACCTGGATGCCATCCAGCGCGTATTGAGCGATCAGACCGATGAGTCTGATGTGAAAGATTACGCAGCCCTAAAACAGCTGATCGACGCTGCGATTGCAGCACACAGTGACATTCTCACTGCTGCATCGACCGATGACCTTACCGGCATTGACGAGGCTGATTATGCGGCAATGGGCATCGATGGGGTTGATACCGACAACCTCAGCTCGATCAACGATGCGCTGATCAATACTACGAATACACTGGATACTGCTGCCTCAATCCAAGAGGTGGTGGATAGCTACAACCACATTCTGGATCTGCGTGCCGATGGCAGCGGTATCACGCTGGATGCGGCTGACTTTACCGACCTGGGTGTGACACTGAAAGCGGATAACGCGAATCAGGCTGAACAGCTAGCTTACCTGCAAGAGATCGTCGCAAGTGATCTGGGAAGCGGTGATATCACGACTGTATCGGGTCTGCAGGCGCTGGCTAACGCTACTTCTGATCTGATCGATCTGATCCAGGGCAACAGCCCCGATAGCGATGGCACTGAGGGTCTGACTATTGAGCAGTGGGCACTCTTGGGTGTGACGGCGGCTGATGCCGAAGAGGTGGCGATGCTGAATGCTCGCTTGGCTCTGACCGCAGATGATCTGTCTGATGTCACTAACCTGGCGACTGATCTTGCGGCACGCGTGGAGGAGTCACGCAATGCACTGGCGAAGATCGAAGCCTACGCGAACGCCGATGGTGCGTCTGATTTTGATGCGGATGGTACCACGTCACCAACAGATACAGACGATATACCGACTGTCCAAGACTACAGCTTTATCGGTGTAGTCGACTATGATGCGGGCAACAGTACGCGCGTTTCCATCGATGCGACGAACATCGCGACCATCAACGAACTCTTTGCCGCAGCCCTTGTGGGTGCTGATGAGGGTGATGACCCAGCCTCAACCCGCACTGAAGTACAGGCAGTCATCGATGGCGCAGCGGATCGCTTAGGCGCGTTTGCGAAGATCGTCGCCTACGCCGAAGCGAATGTGCTAACTCCAGCAGATAGCTCGCTGATCCCAACCGCGGCCGACTTTGCGCTCTGTGGCGCAAGCGGTGTGGCGGATAACAACAACATTCCAGCGCTGCTGACTAAGTTGGCAGCGATGGGTTCTAGCAGCAACGGTCTAGCGGTGGATACCACCCCAGAACTGCAGGCCTTCGTGAAACAGGTGGCGATCGAGAAGATCAAAGCCTGGACCGATACTGATGGCGGCAACGGTGCTGCACCGATCCTGCAGGATTACCTCAACGCGGATCTGGTAAGCTACGACGACAGCGCGATCACTGAAGCGATGGTGCCTGCACTGAACGAACTCTTTGCCGGTAGCCTAACCGCTGCAGGCGATGCCGATGACCAAGCTGAACAGCAGCAGGTTATCGATGGTGCAGCGGCCATGCTCGCCGCGATGGCGAAGATCGCCAACTACGCTGAAGCAGATGGCGCGATCGACCTTGATGGCGATGCCGATACCGGCGATGCCAACGGTTACGATCACCTCACCGTCGCTGACTTTGAAGCGGCGGGTATCAGCGGTGTAGCTGACGGAACTGACCTCTCTGTAGGGACAGGTACGTCTACATCAGCGAGCGGTTACAACAACCTCGAGGCTGTACTGAATAAACTGGCTGACAGCGGTATTAAGTACCTCAATGCTGACACACTTGAAGAGGTGCAGGCATTGGTCGCGAATGTTGCGGCTGAGAAGATCGCTTACTACGCCGATCAAGATGGTCAGTGGCCAGCGGTTAGCGAGAGTTATGCGCTCTACACAGATGTGCGAGCAGATGCTGGTGGCAACGCCTTCTTCATTGATGGCACAGAAGCGCCAACACTGGATCTGAAACCGGGTACTTACACCTTCGATCTGTCACAGGCTTCGATGGCCGGTACCGATCTGGCCTTTAGTATCAACGCTGATGGCTCTGGCGGTCTGCCAGCCGGTGTTACCTTGGTTACCACGGGCACCGCTGGTCAAGCGGGTGCCTCTGCCGTACTGACCGTGCCACAGGGCTATGAAGGTACGCTGCACTACATTGATGCTAACTCAATGGTCACTGGCGGTAGCGCCGTTGCTGAGAAGCTCTACTTTGCTCCTGAGGTGCAGGACTACACCAACGCAGGCCTTGTCGATCCAAACGACAATGCGATCACAGCGCAGCACCTGCCGTTCGTGAACGCGATCTTTGCCAAAGATAGCGTTGGTCACACCGACGATGCACCGAACAACCTGTTCGATGCCGATGACGCCACCAGCCAACAGGCGGCGATCGACGCTTACGGCGCCAATATGCTGTCGCTGATGAAGTTCGTCGACTACATGCTGACCGAAAATGGCGTGGTTAAAGCGGACTTCAGCCTGGCTGACTTCACCAATGCAGGGCTATTGCGTGTCGATGGCAGCAGCATGAGCGGTGTGCTGGATCGTCTGCCGGGTTATGAAGTGTCCGACACCTTGGACCGCGATGCACTGAACTCAGTGGATAAGATCCAAGCGTTTATCTCGCGCGCGATTATCGCTGAGTACAATGATGATCCTGCCAACAATCAGGCGCCAGTGGGTGCAGACTATGTGGCAGCGGGTATCAACGGTGCTGATGACGATAACGCAGCGGCGATGAACTACCAGGTAGCGCAGATAGCTTCCGGTAGCTACAGCGATAGCATCTCTGCGATCGAAGCACTGGTTACACCTGCAAACACCGCCATCAACAAGCTGGCAACCTTCGATCTCGATCATATTGATCCGATCAGCAACGATAGCCAGATCGTTATCGGTCGCAGCCATGACGGCACCAACTTTGTCGCACAGACCCTGACACTGGCGGACTTCGGTGATTACGCCGATCCAAGCAGCGATGCGCAGGCGTCAATCAAAATTACTGCGCTGCCTGCAGCGGGAACGCTTGAGCTTGATGGTACAGTAGTATCTCAAAATGACAGCATCAGTGTGGCTGACATTAACGATGGCAAACTGACTTACACACCAGCGAGTACAAATGCTGCAACCTCACTCGACTTCTCAGTCATTGATGCTGATGGCAACGAGAGCGCTGAAGACTACACCTTGTCGATCGATCGCGAGGACTTCAGTCCTGCAGTCGGTATTGCAAACTCGGGTCTGGTACAAGCAGATACCGGTGTATACAGCGGTGGTCTTTATGTTAACGATGCGCTAACTGGCTTTGAAAGTATGAGCAGCCTGCGTGTGGTGATCACCGCCACAGGTGGCGATGTGAAGATCGGTAACCTGAGTGGGGCTACTCAAATTCAAATTGGCTTCGATTACGCGACAACCGGCGGCGATGAGATCTGTATTGAAGGTACACAGGCACAGATCAATGCGGCACTGAAAACCTTGCAGACCAAGATCACCAGCGGTAACGAGAAGGTCGATATCTCGATTGATGTTCAGCCGGGTGGCATGGTTTACAACCCTGAGAATGACCATTTCTATGAGTACGTCGCGAGCTCAGGTATCACCTGGGATAACGCTAAAGCGGCGGCTGAAGGTCGAACATTCGAGGGTATGACAGGGTATCTGGCCACTCCAACTAGTGCGAATGAAAATGCGTTTATCGCGTCAAAAGTGAGTGCGCAAGCCTGGATTGGCGCCAGTGACGTGGCTAGTGAGGGCGTTTGGAAGTGGATGACCGGTCCTGAGGCTGGGACTCAATTTTGGCAAGGCGCCTCAGGCGGTTCAGCAGTCAATGGCGAGTACGCGAACTGGGCGAGTGGTGAACCGAACGATTCAGGTGGCGAGGACCATGCACACTACCTGAGCAGTGGGATGTGGAACGATTTCCGCTTTAACAATAGCTCAATTCAGGGCTACATGGTTGAATACGGCGGTATGCCAAACGACGTCCCGACCGTTAAAGCAGGTGTTAAAACACTGACCGTTTATGCCACCGAAGCACTCGGCAACGTCTCTATGACCGTTTCAGACTTCGAGCAAGCGGGCGTAACCGGCGTGACGACTGACAATCTAGCCTCTATCAACCAGGTGTTGAGTGGTAAGTCAGCAGCAGACGTAGATACCAACCCAGAGCTGCAGTCTGTGGTGAATGGTGTCATCTCCGCGATCGCGAAGATCGAAGATTTCAATAACGGCGCTAATGGTGTCACAACACTTGATGTGGCTGACTATGAAGCTGCGGGTATCGTGGGCGTTGCAGCCGGCAACAAAGATGCGTTTAACAGCGCTATCCAGGCTCTGAACACGGGTGGCGCGAACACGACCGCTGAAATTCAGGCTGCCGTGGCACAGGTGCGTATTGAAACCTATGCCGATGCGACTGACGCCACTGGCCTGGAAGTACCTACAGTTGCGGATTACCACGCGCTGGGCATCTATGCCGTAGATGCATCTAACCTTGCGTGGGTGAATAGCTTCGCCCTTGATGCAGCATCGGACCTTGCAGACAACACCGCTGAGATCGAGCTACTGGTACAAGAAGCGCTTGAGATGAAACCGTACTTCGATGCGGTCGCTAAGATCAGTGCTTACGCTGACTCTGACGGTAATGGCACGGTACCGACACTTGAAGATTACGTGGCGGCACAAGTTAAGGGTGTCAACGAGTACAACCTCGGCATGGCGAACGCACTCTTTGCTGATAGCGCAGTGGGTACTGGCGACACAACGCTGGCAGGCACTCAGTCTGAGCAGCAGTCGGTGATTAACGCCGCATCCACAGAGCTCTCGTCTTACGCGAAGATTGTCTCTTACGCAGCCAATAATGGTGGCGAAATTCCAACGGCGACTGACTACAGCAATATTGGCCTGGCAGCATTCCCGTCCGAGTATGTGGCTAAACTCAATGCGCTACTTCTCACTCAGCCAATTGGCCGTGCCGAAGTAGATGAGCTGTCTGAGATCGAGGCCTTGGCGTCTCGCATCAAGATTACCGAATACGCTAACGCCAATGGTTTTGCCATTGATGGTACAACCGACCTGGCTGGCGACTTCGTACCTTCTATTACCGATTACGAAAATCTGGGGATTACTCAGATATTCAACGGTACTCAGATGGTCGATATCGATGCCAATAACCTCGAGCAGGTCAACGACGTGATGCGTATGCGCTACGTTGGTGACGGCGCTCGTGTCGATGTGATCGACAACGCTACCGATGCTGCGAGCAACGAAACCAACCTGGCGTACGCAAATACTGTTGATACTGCAGCAGAGATTGAGGATGCCATCCGTCTAGCGATGGGTGAGACGGTCGATTCTGGCAACAGCAGTTTCGGCTTGCGTGCGGCGGCACTCGATAAGATCGCTGCATTCGCAGAAACGGTCAGCAACCTTGCTGATCAAGCGGCTTACGATGCCTATGTGGCTGACAGCGGTAATGCTGCCAGCATTCCATCAGCCGATGACTACAACAATGCCGGTGTACTAGGTATTACCAACAGTACCGCCGAAATCAATGAATCGCTCGCAGCAGCAATTAACACCAAACTCTTTACTGGTGGTGCCAACGGCACGGTGAACACGGTCGTTGAATTGCAGCCGTTTGTCGATTCTGCTAATGAGATCGTCAACAAAATTGGCGCTTGGGCTGAGCCTGACTTGTCTGGAATTATGGGCACGGTTCAGAACTTTATCTCTCTAATACCTGAATTTGAAAACGCAGGCTTTGATACTGTCTCGGGTAATGATATCAATGGTTGGACAACCTATATCGGAGAGGTGAACCTTGGTGTAACTGTTTTGGCAGGTTTTGTGTCACCTGTGGAGTCGAATGTTGGGGCAGATACAACTGCGATAGGTAAAAATGGCACTAACTACCTGACTGATTTGCCTTATGACTGGAACCAAGACGGTCCTGCGACGGTAAGCGTTGTAGATGATCCGGATGCCTCGGGTCGCGGTAATGTCTTGTCAGTAGATACTGGTGTACAGTCCTTGGGTACCAGCTTGGTTAGAAGCGGCTATGTAGGCTCGACACAATACACGACGGGCACGAACGGAAATTATCCTTACGGAATTATTCACGGCCCAGCGATCTACAGTAATGAAGCAATTGAGCTTACTGCAGGTGCGACAATATCGGTAGATTGGAAGGCGACTGCTGCAGGTGATGCCGCGGACGTTTTGGGTTATTTGGTGAACGTTAACGATGGTTCAACTATCAAGCTGCTTGATTACACCAGCCCGAACGATACGACTGAAACATCTTGGCAAACCAAAACTGTTACTGTTCCTGCTGATGCAACTGGTAGCTACAAGTTTGTGTTTGTTGGTGGTTCTTTCGACTACTCTGGAGGCCAAGGCGTAGGCGCAGAATTCCTTATTGATAACATTGATGTTCGTTACATCACCTCACCCTACGAATTTAATGGCCTGGTAAATTCAAACGGTGCAGATGATTGGCAGGCAGCACAGGCGCTATTCGATAAGCTGGCTTACAGTGATAACTCGGATGCACTTGTATATTCATCATCAGTAGATCCAAGCCAGGATAACCCGCTGCAGGTGGGTTGGTATGACATGGGTGATATGGGTGTTGAGCCATCAGTACTCGATCACTTCATAATTCATGCAGCGAACACTACGGGTGATTACAGCAAACTGCCTGCTGATTTCGATATTATGGGTTGGGATAACAACGCTGGTGAATGGGAAGTTATTAAGACCTTCAGCAGTGATCTGACCTCAGCGACGCAAACAACCGTAGGTAGCCTGTCTGCTGCCGAAATACAGCAGATTGTATTGCCCGCACTTAAAGCAAACACGATCTACGACCTGAATGTGGGCGGCGTTACGCTATCGATCACATCAGATACTGATCCGACCGTTGCTGAAATAGCTGCGGCGTTCAATAGCGCGGCGACTTCTGCCTCAGCGGCCTTTACGGTAACTGAGTCAGCGTCTGGAACAGGCTTAGATATCACATGGACAGCAGCAGGTGTCGTTACAGATACCGCACGCTTCATGATGTCTGCTGATAACTACGAAGCTTCAAATGGATCATCACTGACATTTGATGTTTCAGATGTCGACGCCAAGGCTTATACGGGCTTTAAGATCAATGTTCGAGAGGCCTTCGGTGGTGCTGGCATTGAGATGACCGAGCTAGAGTTGAAGGCTGCGGCGATAGACTATGCGGATCTTCCGTCTGGTTCTGAACCCACTTATCAGGACTATAACGCCATCGGCTTCACCGAGGTGGATGCTAATAATGTTGCCGATATCAACGCACTGGTCTTTGCCAAAGAGAGCGCGGCCGATGTGTCTACCTTGCCGCAGATCAAGCCGGTCATTGATACCTACTTGGATGCCATGGGCCGCATTGAGGCTTTCGCGAATGGCGATGGTGCAGCCGACACAGATGGCGATTTCACTGCTGATACAGGTGAAACAGGCGTACCGACCGTAGCGGATTATCAGGCTATTGGTATGCGCTTCGTTGTGAACAGCGATGGCCTCAATGTGCCAATCTCAAACGACAATATAGCAGCCATCAATGAGGTCATCGCTGGTGCGAGCTACGGCGACGATTCTGGCGATACCGCCATCACAACAGCTGCCGAACTGCGTGCCGTATTGAATTCAGGTGCTATTGCTGCTCGCTTAGCTGCGATTGCAAAAATCTCTGAGTTGGCGACGGTTATCCCTAACAGTGTTACCCTCGCAGACGACACGACTACACCAACTGTGGGCAATACTGATACGGTAAATCTGACGCTCACGGGTCCTTATGGGGCAGCCCAAGTTCTGACGGCAACGATGACCTCTGAGAGTGGCTGGGGTGGCATAGCTGCCGAGCTATCGGCAGACCTTGGTGCCAACTCAGGTTTTGTCATCACTGCTGCAGCAACCGGAGGTCTTACGATTACCCGGGCTGACGGCGCAACCTTCAGTGTTGCTGTCAACGACGGTACAGGCGATTGGTCGCTCAGTGACGGTAATTCGAACACGTTGAGTCTGTCCTCAGGCACGGCTGCGGGTATTGTTACGGTCAACGGCGATGGGTCGGCTCCGTCAGTAGCGGACTTCACTGCTGCTGGTGTCACAACTGTAAGCATTGCGAATATTGCTGAAGTTGTTGAATACATAGTTGCTGGTAGTGCTGATAGTGAGTTTGATACATCGAAGGAGATCAGCTCAGTTGTCACTGCACTTGATGCATTAAAACTCATTACTGATTACGCCGAAGCAGACGGCACAGGTACCGCACCAGATGCGAATGACTTCGCCTCTATAGGTGTTTCCAGCTATGACTCTGCCGGTACGGCTAAAACTATTGATGCTAGCAACATTGACGCGATCAGAGAGTTACTCAAAGAGACGTCAGTGGGTACGCAGGGATCGGATACTTATACTCTGACTGACGCAGCCAGCATTCAGTCAATGCTTAATTCTGCATCGATTGTCGCGAGGCTGGATGCCATCGCTAAGATCGCGGCCTATGCCGAGGATAGTATTACTAACGCAATCCCAGATGTGGCGGATTATGCAGCCTTGGGTATTACTTTGGATAGCAATGCGCTTAATTCTGCTAATGCTAGCATTGAAGTAGCGACCGCTGCGACGGCAGATACCTTGGCTGAAATCAGTGCGTTGATGCCGGCAGTCCCCTACATCGGAATGATCGGGAGTTTTGTTGACCCTAGCGAGACCGTAACGTTGAACGTTGGCGACAGCATTGAGTTCGTTGTCATGACTACAACACCGCTTGATCACACTGCAGGTGGTGTTGTGCAAGCAACACTAGACAACGGTGCGACTGTTTTGATGCGTCCCGAATACGACCAAGAATTCGGTAGGACAGCTCTATTTGGCGTTTACACAGTAGCGGTAGGTGATGGCACATCTACTGATCTTGATATTACTGGGTTTAGTGCTGTTAACGGACAATCACTCCCTGTCTCAAGTAATGGCACGCCGTTGGAGCTCGCTATTCCAGCAGGGGTTGCATCTCTTGCAAGCCGATTTGATATCGTTGTAACTGACTACGAGCCACCAAGAATTGAATCGCTCAGTTTCGCTTCAGATACAGGTCTGTTTAATGACGACCTTGTGACTGCAACGGCGTATCAAAGCGACACAACGAACGGCGCGCTCACGGGTAGCTTCAGCCCTGTATTGGACGCTGCGAATAAATTCGTAGCCATAAGTACAGTTTTCGACGGGCAGACGGTTTACGATGCTGACTCGAGTTTTAAGAACTCTCTAAGCGCGTTGGATAATGGAGATGATCAGCTTTTCTCGGATCCGCTGTTAGGGCAGTGGTTGTCCGACAGTAGCAGTTTTCAGATTGTTGTAGACAACGAGAATGCAACTATTGCTGACGGGACATATAGTCTGACATTCAGTGTTGGATCGGGTACGTCTCAAACTCTGTCCTACACTTCTTCTAGTGGCACTGTTGGCGACTTATTGGATGGTCTATTCGTAACCAATAATACGTTGAATACAGTCGGGTTTGAGACTACTCGTGGAAGTAGTGGCTTTAATGTTCAGCGCTTCTCTGGTGAAGACTTTACCGTGAGCCTGTCTCAAGACTTGCTTAATTTGGGGGTTTTGAAACAACGTGAGTTTGTTCAAAACACTGGTGAAGTTGACACACTGATTACTGGTTCAGTCTCGGTAACTAATGGAGCAACGGACTACAATGCGTCATTTACCACAGAGGTCAAACAAGGGGCATTGGCGACTGTGACCCAACATGGCGACGGCAGCAACCCGGAAATTCAAACAGTCAACTTCCAGGTTGACATTGGGGGGGATGGACGACGCCAGTTTACGGGGGACCTTCGTTTTGGTTCCACTATTGTGGAGCTGGCATGGGGATTCAATTCTACAAGCACAGATAGCGATATTGTCTCCGCGTTGCAAGGTTCACTGGATACAGCTTTTGGTGCTAACAATCCAGATCGACCTACGTTGACACTTGGGTCAATAGGGGCTGCTGATTCGAACGGTCATGCTTTGGTTGATATGACATTTACTTGGAATCATAACAGTAATGCAAACGTCGGCTATCAGCTGCTAGTTGACGATGGTAGATCAGAAGTGGTCGTTGAACAGAGCTTTGATTTCACCCTTGATCAAACTGCTGCTAATTCACCAGTTCTTAGTGGTGCGAGTTCAAATGCTTTGACAGCCAGCGAAGGCACAAGTATCGATATTACCGGCGTTGAAACCGGCGAATATCTGTACTTCATTGAGGCGAATGCATATGCAGGGCTCACTGATGTTTCAACAAACTCAGACCAACACATGCAAGACATATTTGCGCTTTCTTCAGAGAAGTGGACGCGTGTTCTAGTGGGTGAAAACGTCACGACAACTGATACGGTAAGCTTTACAGTGGATGGATTAATGGACGGTAGTTATAAGCTAGTTGCGATGGATCTGGCGGGTAATTTCAGTGCTGTATCGTCAGATACATTAACTGTCACTGGAAGCTCCGCTGTGAATACTGACCTTGATGTTGCTATGAACGCCATTACTGACACTAGTGATGGTGACGGCTCAACCGTCGAGCTATTGCTCGATATCAACGAAGCTGTCGCTGGTGATACTGTCGAGATATGGATCGATGGTGTTAAGGTTGACGAGCATGAATTGACAGCAGCAGAAGTGACCGTTGGATCAGCAAGCGTTGCTATTGATGTCGATGCTAACGGCGCTGATACAGGTACATTGAATGATGTTAATGTACAGATTGCAGTTCGACACGGTAGTTTTGATACACAAACTGAAACAGAGGACTCGACTGTTAATTACACTTGGAGTTGATGAGAAAAGACGGAGCTCTCGGATTAAAAGCCCACCTGAAAAGGTGGGCTTTTTTATTTATATCAATGACTTGATGGTAGTAATGGCGTTTTGATTACCGCGTGACAATCTGTCAAAATAATCTGTGACATATTTGACACAAATGACAAAAAGGAGTATTTTTTGTCACAATCGTGTCAATTTATATTGACTCAGTTAAACCCGCTTCGGCGGCCTAAACCGAGTGTTGGATATGTTTTTTAGAACTGTTTTGTCAGGTGTAACAGCGTCGCTGCTTTTGGTTGGTGCAACCCATGTCTCGGCGCAGACAATGGATGAGTTGCTCGCCGAACTGCGTTCATGCTCGCCGGAGCTGATTTCGAGAGATGCAGCGGTGAGTGTTGCTGCCGGTAATGTCGAGGCGGAAAAAGCTAAACGTCTGCCCAGTTTCTCGCTCTCCGCTAACGGCAAATACTTGGCTGACAGCTCCAATGACAACAGTTTGGATGCGTCAGCGCGCTACACGCTGATGTCTTTTGGTAAGTTTGAAGCGAACGAGGCTTTTGCCGAGCGTAAGTTGCAGGTTGAGCAGCTAAATAGCTATGAGACGGGTCTGCAGAAACTTGCAGAGCTGCTGCAACGCAAGTCCAGTTTCAACCGACTCTCGAACGATATATCTACGCTACAAACCATCGTCGGTATGCAGCAAGAGGTGTTAGATAGGGTAGAGCGTCGCTCCAACGTGGCACTCTCATCTGAGAGCGATAAGAATGCGGTGTTCTCCAAGGTTTGGCAGAACAAAAACCGAATCAATGAGAATCGTCTGCAGCAGCAGTTGGTAAAAACTGAACTGGATCTGCTGGCCTGCACCGAGAATCTGCAGCTGCTAACGCTGGATGTACTGCCCATGGAAGACGGGCTGGCAGACCCGTTGACGCAAGAGTTTGTAAACAGCTCTATCGCCGCGCTGGACGCTCGTTTAGAGAGCAAAGTAGCTGAGCTGGAAGCCAATAAACTGTCGCTACGACCCGACGTGGATCTCGTTGGGTCAGTACCTGTTGATGATACTGCCAAGGACAATTCCAGCCTCGGTATTGAGATGAATGTCTCATACGGCAACATGGGGCGGGTAGAAGCCGCACGTGCTGTGGCGTTGGAAGCGGAAGTGGAGGCGTTGCGCTTTGAACGTGAGGTGAGTAACGCACGTCGTATCCGCAACCTTGTAAGCCTAGAGCAGCGTATTATGGCGTTGCGTGACGAGGTCATCCCGAATCAGCAACTCGCGATTGATACCGTCGGCATGAAACTCGCCTCAAAAGAGCGTCTTTTCAAAGCGGGGCGTGTCTCCCTGTTTGAGTTGCTATCGGCCTATGATGAGCTGCTAAGCGCCCAGCTCGATCTCAATAAATTCCAAGCAGAGCTGCAGCAGGCGCAGATTGATCGTGCCAGCTCGCTGGACTTCATCTACCGCTAGGGTCTGATATGAAGCGCCTCTCTGCTCGCCTCAACCTTCTGCTAGCACTGCTGTTTTCAGCAGTGCCAAGTGCTGTGTGGGCACTGGAGCAGGGCTTTGCCGTAGAGGCGAACTCAGAGGTGCGTCTGAGTGTGAATGGCGAAACGCTGAGCGTTGAGCAACTCTCTGATATGTTCTCGATTGAGCGCGTCGGTGACTTTGATAAATATCTTGCCCTGGAGGGAGCCTTTAATGGCTCTGAAGTGCTCGAACTCCAGGCCTTTGCAGTTGACGCCGCCGGTAACCGATCTGCAGAGCCGTCTCGATTAGAGTTAGCCTCGCTAGACACCACAGCTCCGGAAGCGCCTGAAATCGCACAGATCGCAAACAACTTCTCTGAACGATACACCAACGGTTTTGAACTGCCGGCTGGTTCAGTACCGATTCTCAGTGTTAATGGACTTCTGGTTGAGCAGCAGCACCATAGCGATTGGTTTGAGATTACTCAGGGTGCTGAAGTAGAGCAGTATGTCGCGCGTCCGGGGCTGTTTGATGGCACCGAAGTGGTTGAAGTTGCAGCCTATCAAGTAGACACAATGGGCAATGAGAGCCCAGTCTCTGAGACGCTGACGTTGCTACCCATCGATACGCTATCGCCGGGTGCCCCCAGAATTTTGACGCTTGATCAACTGCTGGCTGAATCGGCGCCGGCTTTTGAATCGGAGCCGCTAGAGATCGTGGTTAGTGCCGATTTGCCGGTGCAGAAGCCGGTTGTTTCCGCTCAATCTGTTATTGCTGAGTCCGTGACAGAAGATGCTGTTGATCTTGCCCCACAGCTTAAGTCAGAAAAACAGTCTGTAATCGCGAAGATGCCACAGCCTGAAGCTGACACAGCTGAGGATCTGCAAGTGGTTGAATCGGCACCTGCTGGCGCGCCAACCAAGCAACTTGACGAACTCGAAGATATCGACGCGCTGGTCGCTCGAATTCTTGATGAGGCGCCAAAAGTTCAGAGCGAAGCCGCTCCAGCAGAGCCTATCGAACTGAATACTCAGGTGCACAAAGCACAGTTGACGGTGACTGCTGTAAGCGCAGTGAAACAGGCTGTTGACCTACCTGTTGAAGCCTTTCAGGCACAAGAGGGGAGGGGAGAGTCTGCAAGTGAAAATCTAGAGCTTATCGACGCCTCCACGACGATTCTGCCCGAGGCTAGGCTTGCAGCACCTGCAGAAACGCAGAACGAGCTCTCGATAACAACCCATACTCCACCAAGCGGTATCAGCCTTATTCAATCCGAGGTGCCCGGCGAAATGTTAGCCGCGACTAACGGCATCGATCCGTTTGAGGTATTGAACGTTCCATATACACCGCCTGAGGTTGATTTAAAGCCCAAACTACCGCCACTTAAACCTGCGCCGATAACTCGGGTGTTCGATCTTCGCACAGCTGACGATACCCAGCGCTTAATCGACTGGATGCGGCTTGAATCAGATGAAATCAGTTGCCCGATATTAGAGACGGCCGACGGTGGAACGCTTGACGAGATTCTTAGTTGCCTCGATCGTTTGGGTTACCCGCAAGCGCAGACGGTTGAGTTACCAGACGGAATACGGATCGATACCGGACAGAAGATGCGCATTGAATCGGTCGGCATCCATCAAGTGCTGGATGCCGAGATTGCGTTGAGTCCTGATTTTCTTGCTGACCTTAACGGTAAACCCCTCAGTAAAGCCGAGCATGTTAAGGCGATAGATCGCCTTGACTATCTCGGTTTTGTGCGTGACGGATCATTTGATTATTACGCGCGCATTCCGGGTGTCTACGATGCGGAAGTCGTCGGTGAGGCGGGGGAGAGCGACCTCAGCGTTGGGGCAAGTTTAACAACAGGCGGTAAGCTTTTTGGGGCGCTCGACGGGCGCCATTTTTTCGATTACCAAGGCTTACGCTACCTCGACTACCGAGTTGGCAGTAATATCGACGGGCAGTATGAGATTGATCTGGCCGTCCCTGTCTATTACAACCTGAACAACCAGCTTGATTTGGAGTTTAGTACCCGCCCACAAGAGTTCCGCTTTTTCGATTCACGAGCGACAGAGCTCAGTTCGCGATGGCGTGATTTTTCAGGTGGAGATGGCCTACATCTGACTGAGATAAAAGTTAGTGGCGAGGTCCATCAGACAGAGGTTAAATCGCAAGCAGCATCGGCAGGGCAATCCGTGGCCGACCAGATGCTGCTCAGCGCAAAAGCGGTCTTTGAGGCGCGGCCCGGTTGGACAGAGGGTGACGGACTGACACTGTCCATCGGGCTCGCCCAGAATTTGGATCGCGGTTCCGGATACGGGCGTACGGATATCGACTACGACACCGGATCTATCCCGCTTGCTGATACTGGCCTAGCTCTGAATGCACGAGTAGGGGCTTCGGCGATTAGCGGTGATATGGCTTCAGTGCCTCTGAGTCAGCGTCTCTATTTAGGGGGCGCTGATTCTGTACGTGGGGTGACCGCCTCATATCTGGGCGGGGAGACAAATCTAGCGTCGAGCGGCGGCTCTACGCGGGTTGTTTCGCAAGTTGAGCTCTCCAAACCGGTTACCCTCTTCGACCAGCAAGTTGACTTAGGCGTGCATCTGGACGCGGGCAGTGTAAGTGGTGGAAATCTATCGCGTGACCGTTCAGCAATCTCTGCAGGCTTATTCGGGCGGGTTAATATCAGTGAGGATACTTCGGTCTATGCTCATCTCAGTCGAGCGAACGTTGATCAGAACGAGCGCTCAGCTTTTGGGCTCGCAATTGTTAAAAAGTTCTAACCTCGCGGCTGTACAATTTCACTTCGGTCAAAATACTTTAGTGGTTCTTGAACGCTCTCTCGCTCATCCTTTGTCCCCCTGAAAACCTGAACTACCTCTACATACTCCAGTCGGTTATAGCTTACTCGCATGGCGAGTTTAGCGTAGGCATCGAAGGGGTTTAGCGCGGGCACATCATACTGAAATTTGCGTGCCTCTTTGCTCGGGGAGAGGGTGAATACATCAATCGAGAAGGACTTCGAGCGTGCCAGTTTTCTGCGCTGCTCGTTACTCTCTGGGAAGAGTTGTCGCTCTATCTCGTGCTGCGATTCCGCGCGTAGATGACCGGTGGCGACTAACGCGCTCACAAAGCCATTTAGCTCCCAGCGCCAATTCTGATCATCAAGTGAACGGGGACACTTATCCAACAGAGATCGAAGGATTTCAGACGATTCAACCCTAAGGTGTTGTCGGATCAATTTGACGATAGCAATCGGTGAAATCATGTAGCCCCCAGACGCACTACCTCCAGATTAGTACAGATTTTTAAAAAGCGCGTTGTGGTAATTACACGTTGATATTTTTCATGGGGTTGGGTCACACTATGGCCCTATCAATGAAGGATTGAGCCCACATGACCCAAGCTATAAAGATACTCGCTGTTGATGACGATGAACTCATCCTAAACTATATCAAGAGTACACTCTCTCCAAACTATCAAGTGATTACGACGCCTAGCGCTCACCAAGCGTTTGAGATGATCATCCGCTTCCGGCCAGATCTGCTCATTACGGACATTGTTATGGATGAGTTAGATGGACTTGCTCTTTCGTCCTTAGTTCGAGTGGCGCGGGGCAGCTCAGATATCCCTATCATTGTCTTGTCAGCGCATGACAATGACGAGATTCGTGCTGAGCTTGCTGAGAACGAGATCAATCTCTTCCTGCAGAAGCCTTGCCGTGCATCTGAGCTGCTTGAGTCTGTGAAAGCGCTTATAGAGGGATGAGCCTTTGAGTGCCGCTAAGTCTCCGCCAAGATCACAGATTACAAGCTACTTATACAAACATCCCTATCTCTTTGTACTGTTAATCGTCGCTGCCTCTATTGCTCTGTCTGTAGCACTCACCCTGCTGGTAGGTGTCGATATCGGCACAAAAACAATACTGTTGCCCGCGATCATTTCGTCGCTAGTAGGCGGGGTTTCTGTTGGATACTCGAGGAAATATATTGAGAAAACTGCACTTTTGTCGTCTCAAGTTGAACTTCTTGACCGGGTAGCGGACTCCCTTAATTTCGCGGTCGATATCATCAAGAATCCAAATGATTCAGCGGAGGTTCTCGGAGATCAGGTTCATCGTTTCCTCGGCGAGCCGGCAGAGTCGCAACTGACCTTTGCGGATTTGGTTGATCGTATTCACCCGAATGACATAGAGGCTTTTACTGTCCGGAATGAAGAGTTTTTCAACTCTGAGCTTCAGGAAGACGGAGTGTTAACGGACGAGTTGGAGTGTCGTATTCGTCGTGTCGACGGTGAGTACAGATGTACACGTATCAACCGTGTGTTGACTGTTCGGGTTGACACACGATTTTGTTACGTTCAGTACTCCGACATTGAGGAACTGAGGCAACGGGCAGCCGAACTTGAAAAGCTGGCCCACGATCGAGCAGATAACCTTGTAACCGTTAGCCACGAGATTCGAACACCGCTCAACGCAATTCTAGGGCTAACGGATCTGATGTTGGCTACACGGCTCACCAAAACACAACAAGAGTACCTCTCGAAGATATCGGGTGCGGCCGACACGCTGGAGTCATTAGTGCGCAACCTGCTGGACTTGCGTCGTTTAGAGAGTGGGCAGTTGCATGTAGAGCCGGAACCCGAGCTAGTTGAAAACTTGCTGGACAACTTTGTGGCGCTGCATCAACCGGTTGCTGAGAACAGCGGACTGCGATTTATGGTCGACTTTTCTCCCATGCTTCCGCGAAAAATCGAGATAGATGCCCAGCTTTTAGGCCAGATCGTCAATAACCTGCTGCGCAATGCGGTAAAGTTTACCGACGAGGGCTTGGTAATGCTCTCTGCCGGCTTCAAAAAGAGCTCAGCCTCTCAAGGAGACCTGGTTATCGAGGTAAGTGATACGGGTGTAGGTATAAAACCCTCGCGTCACGAATCTATTTTCGAGCAGTTTGAACGCGGCGGTGCTGGTAATACAACTGAGGGGGCTGGGCTTGGTTTGGCACTTGTAAAGAGACTCTGTAAGTTGATGGACGGGGAGGTAAGGCTGCAATCTGAATTGGGAGTAGGATCTAAATTCAGTATCAGCATCCCAGTTAAAGTCAGCTATGCCGAACCGATCGTGGATAAAGCTTATCTAAAGTCGATCAAGCGTGTGACGGTGTTATTGGTTGAGCGACGTGGGCTCGCCGCAGATCACATAAAAGCGGTGCTCAAACCTTGGGTTGCAGACGTGCAGGTTGTAGTTGACCTTGATGAAGCGACGGGTGCCCTGGCAAAGCAAGCATTTGATGTGGTTCTCTTTGGACATGTTCTCGGATTGGACCAGTTGGAGCAGTTTATCAACGATCTACAAAGGCAGTTTGGGAATAGGCTGCGTCTGGTTGCGATTTCCAAGCTCGAAGGCTTGAATCCCCGCTTATTCAGTCTAGTAACGGGTGTTGTTGTAGCCCCGTTCAGTCTAAAACAGTTCGCCTGTATTTTGGGCGATACGAGACAGGCTGGCCCACTTGTAGCAGAATGTCATGCCAATCTGGCTGCTGAGGTCAGTTCACTTATTTTGCTGAGAGATCTACGCATCCTTGTGGCTGAGGATAACGAGATCAATCAGCAAGTGATTAGCGAACATTTGCGTCAGCGCGGTGCAGAGGTCACTTTAGTTGGCGATGGTAAGCAAGCAATTGACGCGCTGACTCGCAGCGATTACGACCTTATATTGATGGATATCGAAATGCCTGTGCTCGATGGCTTTGAGGCGACTGAGCGCATCAAAGCAGAGCCGGGTTGGAAAAACATCCCCATTATCCCCGTATCTGCTGGAGTAACTGCCTCGCAGAAAGAGCGGGCCACCAGCGTTGGTATGCAAGGCTTTGTGGGTAAGCCCTACAAAATCGATGAGCTTCTGAGGGCTATTGAAACTGTGATGGTGGACAAAGATTTTGCACCGGTGCAGGCAGATTTGGGCTTTGAAGATGATTCAAACCTCTCTTCTCCTGAATCTAAGGTGTTCGAATTCGCTGAATTCGATTTCGAAGAGGCGCGAGATTACTGGCCGACGTCCGAATCACTAATCTCTAACTTACAACTCTTTATCGAGAAGTACCCTGTTGCTAATGATTTGTTTGATGGCGTGAGTGATGAAGAGTCTGGCAAGCTCGCACACACGTTGAAGGGTGCCGCCGGCTTTCTTGGTATGGCGCGCTACTCAAACCGGCTGAATGAACTGAGCTTGGCCTTCAAAAACGGATCTGCCACTGCTGACATGGTTTCGGATGTTAGGGCACAGCATAAGCGAGTTCTTTCAGAGGTTGAGTCGTTTTTGTCCATGCTTGAGTAGGCATTCGTGACTTTTGCTGTATGTGGTTAGCGACGTTGGCACAAAAGTACGCGAGATCCTCGCTTTTGGCATAAACTGTGCTAAGTTTGTCATATGTCCCTGAAATAGGGCGGCTTAACATGAAATATTGGGGGTTTTCATGTCAACTCAGTCATCACTCGATTACGTAGCAGTTCTTTCTAAAGTTGCTCAGACACCTGACCGAGTCCTCTTGTTGGGCGATCTCGGATCAGGACAAGCCGTAGCAGCCTTTACCCTACACCGCGGCAGCGCTCGCAAAGATCAAGCCTTTGAAGTCATCCGCTGTACTGGACTCACTGAAGAACAGTTTGCTGCAGAGCTCTGCGGTGTTGCCGATCGCTCTGGCGACATTGTTCGTTTGGGTGCTCTGGCAAAATCTGACGGTGGTACCCTTTGTTTGATCGGCGTGGACGATCTTTCCCAGCAGTCTCAAGCTGTGTTGGTACGCGCGCTGGAAGAGTCGACTTATTACCCTGTCGGGGGGGCGTAGCCTGAATTTTTTGACACGCGTATTGTTACCGCACCAACACACAACTTGCGTGCCAAGATCGAGAGTGGGCAGTTTCGCATGGATCTGTACCACCTCCTTAACGAGCAGATTATTCACATTCCAAGTCTTAATGACCGTCGCTCTGAGATGGCTACACTAGTTAGCCATCTGCTCTCAGAACTCGGTGCTGCTGGTCGTATGCTGAGCAGTGATGCGATCGAGCTTCTCAAAGCGCACAAATTTACTGGAGGTTTCCGTGAACTGCGCAACATCCTGAAGCGCGCAACTAGCTGGTTTGATGATGCAGAAATTGATGCAAACATGCTGAGTTACGTCATGTTTGATGGCAAGGATGAGAGCGCTGCGCGCACTGTCTCATCCAATGACTTCCGTCGTGAGCGTGTCGTTAAAAGCATCGAACCGACTGCCAACGCTGAACCGATCTCGGCCAGGCCTGTACCACCGCCTGCTACTGGATCACTGAGCTTGAAAGAGCAGGAGCGTCAGTACTGGGAGGGCTTGATGCACCAGGTGCAGGGCAATAAGCAGAAAGCTGCTGACATCGCCGGCATTAGTCTTCGGACGCTCTACCGTCGATTGGAGTCTGCGGGGCTTTAATTCATAGGGGTTAGACCCCGTTTTTCGCTAAACCAATTTCTTAGAAGCCGAATTAAGCGGATATTGAAGGTAATAAGGCTCTATAAATAGTTTTAAAGGTAATTAGGGGGATTACAAGTACCTTAGCCGCACACACTAAGCTAGCAAGAACGATAATAAAACTGCAAATAAAAATTGGAAGAAAGACTTTCCCGAGACCTCATAACAAGATTACCAACGCGGTGCCCGCTATAACGACATTAATGCCCGCAATGTGCCGACTCCAGTAGATCACACCTTCCGTCCGCTTTAGGGAAATCTCTCCGGTTGCGAAAGAGCTGCTATGTGCGCCTTGCAGCTATCAGAAAAATGGCAGCTAATGTCCGGAATTTGCGCAGTCGTTCCCAAATTTATCGAGATCACTTGTTCACGCGGTTCCAGGGGTTAAAGCACGTTCTTCAATTCCGAGCAGCTAAATGCCAATCCCGATACTTGAAGTCATTTGTTTCGCTTCGTTCGTTAGCTGGGCTAACGTCCGCTTCTGAGGATTTTTTCAGTAGCCTTTGGGTCGCTGTTTACACTTTGCAACTATTCGTTGTTTTAGGATAGGGTCTGGAATGTGCCGGTTTCAGCCTTTTATTTAATGAAAAAATTTACTACTGAATCAGTGTCTAGTCTTACCAAAGAAAGCATAGCGAGCAGCTAATTCGCTAGGTTAATTACTTCTGCTTGGTTTCTGAGTCATTCTGATAGTAGCTATCTTCATAGTACCTCCCCTTGATGGCTAGTACCTTTTCTAACCAGCGGTTGTAGTGTTTCCATATGAAGAAACCAGGTGTCATTACCACCATGATAGCGACCATTAAGCCTGCGCCTTTATGAGATTCTGGGAACTGTTCTGTAATCAGACTGAATAGTGATAGTCGCTCAGCGACTAGGTACCAACAGCCCAAGCCAATCAGGCCAACGGCTATTCCAATGTGGTGAAGTTTTTTACTGTCGAGCATGTTTTTCAGAACCCCAAAGATAAGCTGTGCTGAGAATAGAGGTTTCAAGGGCGATTTTAAATGTTAATCGCGAAATACTCCCTGAATTAGGTTCACTCAAGCGGTCAGAATTGTTAACTTATGCTTCAATTCATTATCCAGGAAATCGCCAGTCGATGTTCAATCCCTTTTCTCTTTTTGTTGGCTGGCGCTACACCCGAGCAAACCGCTCGAACTACTTCATATCCTTTATCAGTTTAGTTTCTACGCTCGGACTGATGCTCGGTGTGGCCGCATTGATTCTAGTACTGAGTGTCATGAACGGCTTTGATCGTGAGTTGAAAGAGCGGATACTTGGTATGGTTCCACAGGCTACTATCAATGGTTACAACGCTCCGTTAGATAAATGGCAACCACTACGTGAAACGCTTTTGACTGCGTCTGACGTCGAGGGGGTGGCACCCTTTGTTCAGGCACAAGGGATGCTGACCGCCTCCGGTCGTGTCCAGCCTGTATTGGTATCGGGTATTGATCCAAAACTGGAAGAGAGTGTTTCGATAGCCGCCGGTCAGATGACTCTTGGTGACCTGAACTCACTTGAAGCTGGGAAATATCAGATTGTTTTGGGGGAGCTTCTTGCTAAGTTTTTAGGCGTATCGGTCGGTGATAAGGTCAATCTGGTTTTGCCTGAAGCGTCAGTGAGTGTGGCCGGTGTTATTCCGCGTTTAAAACGCTTTACTGTGTCCGGTATTTTCTCAGTCGGTGCTGAGTTAGATGCCAATTTTGCTTTTGTTCACCTTCAGGATGCAGCCCGCTTGAAACGAATTAAGGGTGACGCCGTTGAAGGGCTTAGGATTAAATTCAATGACCTGTTCAGTGCGCCTACACGAGTCTATGAACTTGCCCGAGAGTTGAACCATCCAGTCTACACCTCTGACTGGACTCGAACTCATGGCAATCTATTTCAAGCGATTCAGCTAGAGAAACGAATGATCGGACTGCTTCTGTTTCTGATCGTCTTTGTTGCCGGCTTTAACATCGTCTCGACGCTGGTTATGGTCGTTACCGATAAGCGCTCCGACATCGCAATATTGCGCACTCTGGGCGCGAAGCCAGGGATGATATTGAGGATCTTTATGATTCAAGGATCCCTTATAGGGTTGCTAGGGACTCTGCTTGGAGCCATTTTAGGCATTATTTTAGCGCTGACTGTCTCTGATCTGGTGGCTTGGATAGAGTCGGTGTTAGGTATTCAATTCCTCTCTTCGGAGGTCTACTTCATCAGCTATCTACCCTCTGAGCTTCAATTAGGGGATGTCTCGCTGGTGATTGGTGTGACTCTTGCGATGAGCTTCCTAGCCACGCTCTATCCTGCTTGGCGCGCGGCTAAGGTTGAACCTGCGGAGGCGCTTCGATATGAGTAATGTCTTGGTTGCAAACCAGCTATGCCGCTCTTTTGATGAAGCGGAGCGTCAATTGATCATCATTAATGATCTGAACCTGTCTGTAGCTGCCGGTGAGCGTCTGGCCATCATCGGCTCCTCGGGTAGTGGTAAGAGTACGTTGCTCAACCTATTGGCGGGGCTGGATACACCAACCGCTGGTGAGGTGGTTATCGCAGGTGAATCGATTGGTCGGCTTTCCGAGCATCGCCGCGCTGAACTGCGTAACTCGCAACTCGGTTTTGTGTTTCAGTTTCACCACCTGCTGCCGGAGTTTTCTGCGTTAGAGAACATTGCCATACCTCAACTGTTGGCGGGGGTATCTGTTGATGCCGCTCAGAAGCGTGCAGCTTATCTTCTTGATCAGGTAGGTCTCTCATCACGTGCTCAACATAAACCCGCCAAGTTGAGTGGGGGAGAGCGCCAACGCGTCGCGATTGCCCGTGCTTTGGCAAACACACCCGCCTGTGTTTTGATGGATGAACCTACCGGTAATCTTGATCCTCATACCGCCGAAGATGTTGAGCAGCATCTACTGAGACTCAATCAGGAGCAGGGCGTGGCACAGATTGTCGTCACTCATGATCATGCGTTGGCAAAACGGATGGATCGTGTGCTTGAATTGAAAGAGGGGCGTTTAGTCGAGACTAGTGTTTGCTAGCACGAGCCTTTAGTAAACGTTTCTGCCAACGGCGTCGCACTTGCCAAATCCACAAGCGGTTGATGGCTATATAACTGATCCCAGACAATAGCAATCCACAGATAAGAGAGCCCGTCAGCAGGGGCCACCAGATCGTTGCGAGCTCTGAGTGGATGGTGTGTAACTCCCAACTGATGTTGACCGGCGGCGTTCCTAAAATCCAAGCCCCAATCTTATAGGTCGTATAAAAAATAGGTGGCATGGTGATAGGGTTGGTTAACCAAACGAGCCCGATCGAAATGGGTAGGTTTGAGCCAATCCAGAGTGCCAAAAAAGCGGCCACAAGCATCTGACCAGGAATGGGAAGAAAAGCACAGAAAATACCCACCAAGAACGCTTTAGCGGCGGACTTTCGAGTCAAATGGAATAGGTCTGGGTTGTGCAGATGTTCACCAAGCCATTTAAGATGCTTATGACTTTTTAAAGCATCCTGTTTCGGCATGTAACGCTTTAACAGCTTACGTGGCATCCCTGAACAACCTATGAAATTATTTGGAAGTCAGATTATGCCCTTCGATTATTAATAAACCAACCTGCTATTACTGAAACTTCTGCTAGATTGAATAAATAATTTGGCTTGGATCAAGGATGATCAGTTTTCTCTTAGCAGTGCTCGGGCACGCCTATCTACCCTCTATCAGTTGGGGATCCTATTTTTTTATTATCTTAACCCTAGGAACGGTTGGCCTGTGGTGGGGCTCTACTACACTTAGATCTCATCTGCTGTTTGCTCTAATAGGTTTTGTGGTGGCCCAGTGGCATGCAGTCGATGGGCTCTCTAAAACCTTACCAATAAGCGTTGAGCCAGAAGAGTTTGAGATTGAAGGGACAGTCATCAACTTACAGCCTCAGGGTTCAGGGGGCTTTCAATCGCTGCTATTGGATATAGAGAGTGCACCTGTTCAATTGATGAGAGTCGAGCGTGTGCGACTTGGGCTATACGACTCTGAGGTGAGAATAGCGGCTGGCGATCGCATTAAAGTGCTGGCCAAGGTGGGTCCACTGAATGCCTACCAAAATGAGTTCAGTCCGGATCGACGCAGAAGAGAGTTTGCACAGGGGATCGGCGGGTCAGGGTATGTCAAACAGCTGATAAAACATGAGCAGAATAGTTCCATTCGGCAACGGGTACATGATTGGCTACATCATAATATGAGCCAATCGACATCCGCTCTGATGTCCGCCCTTGTTTTGGGTTACAGAGGAGATCTAGATGACAGTCAGTGGGAGCTTCTTAGGGTCAGTGGAACCGTCCATTTAGCGGTTGTTAGCGGATTACATCTAGGGGTGATGTGTTTAACAGGCCTTCTATTGGGTAGGTTGGTTGTGGTGACGATCCAGTACTTGGGTGTTAGGCCCAACTCGATAATACAAACCCTGCCCGTTTTATGTGCGATCAGTTTAGCCTCTTTTTATCTCTGGTTTGGTGGCTTTGGTGTGCCGCTTCAGAGAGCTTGGATCATGGCGATCTGCTTGTTGCTGCCGCAGTTGTTTGCAAGGCGAATAGACCCCATGAAACGACTTAAAATTGCACTTTTTTTGGTACTGGTTTATGAGCCTCTATCGATTTTAGAGATCGGCTTTTGGCTTTCGTTCAGTCTGGTAGGGTTGTTGATTCAGTTCGCCAATTGGCGCAATGGCTACTCAAGGCTGATACAGATCTTCGCAGTACAGCTCTTTTTAACCCTATTAATGTTGCCAATTCTGCTCTTTGGCTTAGGGCAGTTTAACTTGGGTGGTGCACTGTCCAACCTTTGGGCGATCCCCTATGTCTCACTCTTTGTTGCACTGTTACCCCTAACGCTAGCGCTGGTTGGAATCTTTGAGCCGATCTTGGCGTTCTATGAAATTTGGGCTTCAGGGTTTTGGCATGGACTCTCTTTCCATTCGCTAGTTGGTTTGCATGCTCAGTGGCAAACTCCCGCGATATTTGGACTCTTCGTGAGTTTGCTTGCTCTGGTTTTGCTGTTTCTACCTGGACGTCTCAAAGTGTTGAGTCTACTGCTTCTGCTGCCGTTGCTCACTCCCAAACAGAATCGGCCCGATGCGAGTGAGTTTGTCGTTCGTCTACTGGATGTGGGACAGGGTCTATCAATCTTAATTGAGACCCGAGAGGGAGTGACGGTCTATGATTTAGCGGCTAAAAGTCGAAGCGGTTGGATCGCAGCTCAAGCTACTCTCTTTCCAACTCTCAGGGCTCTAGGCTACAGAGAGTTAGACCTGATTGTTAGTCATTCAGACGTTGATCACAGTGGAGGCTTAGAGAGAACCTTGAAGCAGTTTTCAGTACCACGATTCTATTCAGGCCAGCCCGCTTTAACGGGAGGCACTGCCTGTGCATCACAAAACTGGAAAAAGGGGGAGGTTCGTTTTCAGCTCTATGCCCTAAAGAACCAGCAATCCGATAATGATCAAAGTTGTGTTCTGCACATCGAAAATGGTCGTTGCTCAATATTGATTGCAGGAGATATGTCCAGCCGTGCAGAAATCGAGTTGCTCAATCAGCATCGATTAGCCCCTGTGACTTGGTTGGTCTTATCCCACCACGGTAGCCATAGCTCTTCTTCAGGTGTCTGGTTGGATCAACTTTTGCCGGAGGCTGCGATCGCATCGCGAGGCAAACACAATCGTTTTGGGCATCCTAATGAGTCAGTAAAACAGCGATTGGCCGATCGAGGCATCACCCTTTTGGATACAGCGGAGCAGGGTGAAATAGTATTAACAGCGACCCAAGATCAGTGTCTAAGTGACTCTTTTGCAAACTTATATCCCCGTTATTGGCGAACTCATTAATGCTGCGATACTATGGGATTTTTATAGGCCGTCTAGGCTGGTCAATCTGTCTTTTTGAGGTTTTTCGTTGTTAGAGTTAATTTCCGCTGGTGGTTGGTTGATGCTACCGATTTTAGCCTGTTCAATTCTTGCACTTGCTATCACGGTTGAGCGTTTGATGGCCTTAAGGGCTGATAGGATTTTACCACCGGGTCTGCTAGCCGATGTCTGGGGGCTCTATAAAGGTGGGCAGCTGACTAATGATCGTCTCAAAGAGATCAGAGAGGCGAGTGCATTAGGATCACTGATTGTCGCTGGATTGATTAACGCGGGCTCCGGTCGCGATGTGATGAAAGAGTCCATTACCGATGCAGCCAGTGACGCCATTCATCAGATGGATAGATTTTTAAACAGTCTAGGTACTGTCGCGGTCATTACCCCTCTGTTGGGTCTGTTAGGGACTGTGATCGGCATGATTAAAGTCTTCTCCCAGATCATGATTTCCGGCACGGGTAACGCTAACCTTTTGGCCGGAGGTATCTCCGAAGCCCTGATCACAACAGCAGCCGGTTTGACAGTTGCCATCCCTGCGTTGGTAGCGCACCGCTTCTTGCAACGTCGTGTATCGACGCTGGTGTTGGCAATGGAGCAGGAGTCGGTCAAGTTGGTCGATATTATCCATGGTGATCGCAAAGTGGATCTTAAATAGGGCGCTCTGTGAATTTTCCAAGACCTCAATCGGAAGAGATATCCATCAACCTAACCCCATTGATTGATGTGGTCTTCCTGCTGCTGATCTTTTTTATGGTGTCGACCACCTTTACTAAAGAGACCCAGCTTAAAGTGGACCTCCCTCAAGCAACGACAGACCAGATGGCTCAGGTCGATATGCTTGAGATCATCATCAAGGCCGATGGTAGCTTCGCAATCAACGATAAAGCATTGGTCAATGCGCAGCCTAAAACTCTTAGGGCGGCAGTGCTAAAAGAGAGTGGTGGTGATCTTACAACCCCTCTAAAGATTTCCGCCGATGCATCGACTCCTCACCAAGCGGTCATTACCGCCATGGATGTAGCAGCAAACTTAGGGTTTTCTCAATTGAGTCTTACGACCAGAGAGATCGACTAAGTTGATTGAGAATGCTTGGTATCAGAAAGCAGGCTGGCTAGTTCTACTGCGTCCCTTATCACTGCTCTATCGTTTCATCTCTAAACGCCGCCGTGTGCGTCTGACCGAGCAGGCGGTCACAATGGATGTGCCGGTTGTCGTGGTCGGTAATATCAGTGTCGGTGGTACCGGTAAAACTCCCCTCTTAATCTATTTGGTAACCCTAGCAAAATCCTTGGGGTTCAACCCCGGTGTGGTCAGTCGTGGATACGGTGGTCAGGCAACAAGTTATCCTATGCAAGTGTCTGACCAGACCTCGCCAGAGTTGGTGGGGGATGAGCCGCAGATGATCTTCGAGAAGACAGGCGTGCCTGTCGTCGTTGATCCGAATCGAGTCTCTGCATGCCAGCATCTTCTTGACCAACACTCGGTCGATATCATCTTCAGTGATGATGGTCTGCAGCATTATCTAATGGGACGCCAGTTCGAAATTGCGGTGATCGACTCTGTGCGAGGGTTAGGTAACCAACAGTTGATGCCGGAAGGGCCTTTAAGAGAAGAGCTGTCGCGCTTAAATGAAGTTGATCTGGTTGTGTTGAATGGTGAAGGCCCTTTTAGCTATCCAGGTGCGCTTACCTATCGTCTAAGCCCTACTGCGTTTAGACATCTAGCATCGGGTGAACAAAAATCGCTTCAGATCGATCAATTTGGTAGCAAAACAGTCTATGCATTAGCGGGTATCGGTAACCCTTCACGGTTTTTTGATACCCTAATGGGGCTGGGCTTAGAGCTTAAAACCATCCCTTTAAGGGATCACGCACCGATTACTCAAGAGCTGCTCGATCAATACCGCTCATTGCCATTGGTGATGACCGATAAAGATGCAGTAAAATGTCACTCTATCGCCCCAGATAATTGTTGGGCGCTTTCAGTAGAGGCGGAATTTGCACCCAAAGAGGCGGAGCACTTGGCCCAATTACTGAAACGTGTTGTTAACCCTAACGGAGAATAAAATGGATCCTAAACTTCTCGATATCCTTGTTTGCCCTGTCAGCAAAGCCCCTTTGGAGTGGGATAAGGAGAGTGATGAGTTAGTCTGTCGCACCAGTGGTTTAGCTTATCCTATCCGTGATGGCATTCCGGTGATGCTTGAGAGCGAAGCTCGCACTCTAAGCAGCGAAGAGCGTCTTCCGGAGTAGCCTTAATGAGTTTCACTGTCGTTATTCCGGCGCGCTATGCATCTACCCGTTTTCCAGGTAAGCCTTTGGTTGAGCTGGCCGGTAAAACGATGGTGCAACACGTCTATGAACGGTCACTGGAGAGTGGTGCTAGCCGTGTCATCGTCGCAACCGATGACCCAAGAATTGAGTCGGTAGCCAAAGGCTTTGGTGCTGAGGTCTGTATGACCTCGGCGGATCACCCTTCAGGCACCGATAGACTTCAAGAGGTCGTTAATAAAATTGGTTTGGCGGATCATGAAATTGTCGTCAATGTTCAGGGTGATGAGCCTCTAATTCCAGCAAAGTTGATCGATCAAGTTGCGGATAACCTTGCGGCACATCAAGATGCAGGCATCTCAACATTAGCAGAACCTATCGAGACGAAAACCGACCTTTTGAATCCTAATGTGGTCAAGGTTGTGACGGACATTCGCGGCATGGCGCTCTATTTTTCGCGAGCTCCGATCGCTTGGCCGCGAGATAGGATGGCCAATGATGAGCTACCTGAAACTCTGCCTTCTCTATTTGCTTGGCGCCGTCATATTGGTATCTACGCCTACCGTGTAGGATTTCTTAATGCTTATGTTCAATGGTCACCTGCACCCATTGAAAAGACAGAATCCCTTGAGCAATTGCGTGCTCTATTCAATGGTGTTTCGATTCATGTAGCCAACGCCGTCGAGGCTCCACCAGCGGGCGTTGATACCCCTGAGGACCTTGAAAGACTTAAGCGGATAATGGAAGGCCAGTAGGTTATTTGCATCAGTAAGGGTGGTGTTTGCAATGATTAGAGTGTTGTTTGTCTGTTTAGGTAATATTTGCCGCTCCCCATCAGCTGACGCTATTTTTCGTAAAAAATTGGATGATCACCCTTGGTTAGCCAATCGAGTTGAAGTCGATTCAGCGGGAACCGCTGCATGGCATGTGGGCAACCCGCCAGACCCTCGCTCTGTCAAAGTGGGGGCTGAGCGTGGATACGATTTAACGCCTTTGCGTGCAAGGCAAGCGACACCTGCTGACTTTGAACGCTTTGACTACATCCTGGCAATGGATGAGACCAATCTGGATAACTTGCAGGCTATTGCGCCGAATCACTACTCTGGCCACCTGAGCCTGTTTCTCGATTTTGCAGGGAAGAGTGGGGCAGAAGTACCAGACCCCTATTATGGTGAGGGTGACTCAGGTTTTCATGAGGTGGTTGATCTGATTGAAGCGGCATCCGATGGCTTAATCAAGCAGTTAGAGGTGAGACTCGCCTAATGCTCACCATACACTCCTGGCATGATTTAACGGCGTTCAACACTTTGGCGATGCCGGCTAAAGCTCAATTTTTTGCTGAGTTATCTGACTTAAATGACCTCCCTGAACTGCTCGATTTTATTGCTCAGCAGGATCTTCCCACTCTGTGGATAGGCGGTGGCAGTAACCTGGTGTTGGCAGATAAAGTGCCGGGTTGCGTTGTTCATATTTCAACGAAAGGCATTGAGATACTATCAGACTCAGAAGAGTCGGTTTTAATTAAAGTGGCCGCTGGAGAGAGCTGGCATAGCCTAGTGACTCACTGTCTGGAAAATGAGTGGTATGGTCTAGAGAATCTTGCACTGATTCCAGGTTCGGTCGGTGCATCTCCTGTGCAAAACATCGGAGCCTATGGTGTTGAAGTAGCGGATTTGATCGATCAGGTAGAGGTGTTTGATACGCTATCCAACTCCTTTAAAGTCATGCAGAAAGCGGACTGTCAGTTTGCCTACCGTGACTCGCTGTTCAAGCGAAACCCAGGCCGTTTCATTATCACTTCAGTGCTTTTCAGCCTATCTAAACAATTTGAAGCTAAATGTTCTTATGCGGCACTTCAAGGTTGGTTAGATGCCCAAGGGGTTAAAAAGCTGAGCGCTCATGCGATTTTTGACGCAGTGGTTGCTGTGCGCCAATCTAAACTGCCGAATCCTGAAGAGCTCCCTAATGCGGGCAGTTTCTTTAAGAATCCTGTTGTCTCAATTGAGTGCTTTGAGAGTTTGCGTCAAATCTATCCAGAGATTCCAAACTACCCAGATGCTTCTGGAGTTAAGCTTGCTGCGGGTTGGTTGATCGATCAGTGCGGTTGGAAAGGTCTCTATCGTGAACGAGTGGGTGTTCATAAGGATCAGGCCCTCGTGATCGTAAATCATGCGGGTGGGTCGCGTCAGGATATTGATGAACTAGCCGATGATATTAAACAGAGCGTGTTGGATCGTTTCTCTGTGCGCCTAGAGCAAGAGCCGATCGCCTATCCCTAGCGTGAGCAGAAATTAAACCCAAAAAAAAGCAGCCCATGGGCTGCTTTTCTATTGGAATTGTGCGGTTATTCAGCGGCCTCTGCTTGACGACGCTTCAATCGAGGATCGTTTGCAGCGCGACGGCGGCGACGAGGTTTTTCCTCCTCTTCGCTCGCTTCTGCTTCAGCAGGTGCTTCTTCAACCGCTTCTTCTACTGCTGCTGCGGGCTCTTCATTAGCTGAAGGCTCTTCATTGGCTGAGGGCTCTTCATTGGCTGAGGGCTCTTCATTGGCTGAAGGCTCTACAGCAGGAGTAAGATCCAACTCAACCTGTGTCTCAGTGACTGTTTCAGTCGTAGCTTCAACTTCATTGGCTGCGTTTTCAGCTGGCTCGTCAGCAGTTACTTCCGGATCTTGTTCACCTGCCGTTGTATTTTCTGCAGGCTCTTCAACAGCAGTTTCAGTAGCTTGGCTCTCTGTCTCAGTAGCAGCTGTTTGCTCTACAGTGGTTTCTGGCACTTCTTTAGCGGCTGGCGCTTCAGTAGAGATCGCTGTTTCAGATGCTTTTGGGGTTTCAGCTGAGGCTTCCACAGTAACTTCTTCTGATACGGCTTCTAGCGGTGCATTGAGTAACTCCTCTGGGATAGGGTTGCTACGTTCAGCACTGCGCTCTTCATTCGCGCGGCGACGACGGCCACGGTTTTTACTGCGTGGTGGCAGTTCCGTTTCGCTATTGTTGTTAGAGTTGAACTCTTCATTGCCATTTTCTGAACGACGATCACGATCACGATCACGGCCACCGCGACGGCGACGGCGTGAACGGCCAGAGCGCTGCTCGTCACTCGATGAACTTTTGTCGTTATCACCGATGGTCGGCAGGTTGTTCTCCGTCTCAACCGTAATGACTTCGTCCGAATCACGACGCTCACGACGATCGTTACGGCGATTGTTGCCACGGCGGCGATCGTTACGGTTGTTGTTGCGACGACGGTTGTTGCGGTTGCCATCGCGGTCAGAACCTTTCTTGTCATCACGGCGAGTGCTCTTTTTATCGTCCTCTTTGTCAGAATCGGATAGACCAAACAGATCTTTAATCGCTGCAATAATACGCTCGCCCAATGACTTGTTAGCGACGGGCTTGCGACTAGTCTGCTGACGTTTCTGTTGGCGAGCTGGCTCCGCTTTTACTTCAGAGCTTTCGCTCTTCGGTGCTGGTGGGGCAGACGAGTTTAAAACGCCTTGCACAGCGGCTTGCTCACGCGGAACGACCGGAAGTGGTTTGTCGGTAGGATCTTCGACTGGCTGTTCTGGTTGCAGCGTGTAGCTTGCATCATTCACGGTAGTAATGGTGTGATCATCGCGCAAACGAACTACTTCGTAGTGTGGTGTTTCCATATTTGGATTAGGGACCACAACGATGCGAACATTTTGACGCAATTCAACAGCGTGCACTTGATGACGCTTCTCGTTAAGTAGGAAGGTCGCTACGCTGACTGGAAGAATCGCGCGAATCTGAGAGGTGCGATCTTTAGACGCTTCCTCTTCAAGAATACGCAGAATAGAGAGTGCCAGAGATTCAATATCACGGATGTAGCCTTGACCATTACAGCGAGGGCAGACGTGACCGCGACTCTCTGCCAGCGATGGGCGCAGGCGTTGACGTGACATCTCTAAAAGACCAAAGCGTGAGATGCGACCCATCTGAACGCGTGCGCGGTCTAGCTTGAGTGCATCGTTAAGGCGTTTTTCAACTTCGCGCTGGTTTTTGATTGGCGTCATATCGATGAAGTCGATAACCACTAGACCACCCATGTCGCGAAGACGGAGCTGGCGAGCAATCTCATCAGCCGCTTCAAGGTTGGTGTTCAGAGCAGTCTCTTCAATATCACCACCCTTAGTTGCGCGAGCGGAGTTGATATCGATTGAAACCAGAGCTTCTGTCGGATCGATAACAATCGAACCGCCAGAGGGGAGCTTCACTTCACGTTCAAATGCTGATTCGATCTGTGTCTCGATCTGGAATCGGTTGAACAGTGGTACAGACTCTTTGTAAAGCTTGATACGATTTTCGTAAGTTGGCATTACCTGACGAACGAACAGCTGAGCTTGTTCAAATACTTTCGGCTCGTCGATCAGCACTTCACCGATGTCATCGCGTAGATAGTCGCGAATAGCACGAATAACGACGTTGCTCTCTTGATAGATCAGGAATGGAGCAGGGCGATCATCAACTTCAGTAATCGCAGTCCAAACCGTAGCAAGGTAGTTAAGATCCCACTGCAGCTCTTCAGTCGAACGACCAATGCCGGCGGTGCGAACGATGACGCCCATGCCTTTAGGAATGTCCAGGCCGTTCATAGCCGCTTTAAGTTCAGAGCGTTCATCACCTTCAATGCGGCGCGAAATACCACCTGCACGAGGGTTGTTAGGCATTAGAACCATGTAACGACCGGCAAGGCTAATAAAGGTTGTCAGAGCGGCACCTTTATTGCCGCGCTCCTCTTTATCCACCTGGACGATGACTTCGGTACCCTCTTTGACAAGATCTTTGATGCTTGGACGCTGGCCGCGTTCAGGCGATGAAACAAAGTACTCTTTAGCGATCTCTTTTAGGGGTAGGAAACCGTGACGTTCGGCACCGTAATCGACAAATGCAGCTTCCAGGCTGGCTTCTACGCGGCTGATACGGCCTTTGTAGATGTTTGCCTTCTTCTGCACGCGGGAGTTGGATTCAATATCCAAATCGAACATGCGCTGTCCATCGACAAGCGCAACACGCAACTCTTCTTGTTGAGTCGCGTTGATTAACATGCGTTTCATTTTAGCGTTCTCTTAACGCAACGCATCTTTGACGGGCAACAAACCTGTGTCCTGGCTTTATAGAAGCAATAGCTAATCTCCAGTACGCTCTGCACCGGATAATTAGGTTATCTTCAGCGATGGAGGAAACATCAACCAATATCGTTATCGATTCTAGCTGTGGCTGCTGCTCTGCCCAATTTACTCAACGTGGAGTGGGAGGCTGCAGGTTCCTGGTTGATGTGCGTCTCCATCCTTCAGCCGAGGGCTGTTGTTCAGCACTCGTGAAAAATACGTCGCTATTTATAAATTTTTTCAGCCATTACATGGCTATTCAAGCTGGGTAACTACCGCCACATTGTGAGTGAATCACTGTTCGCTCTAGTGGGGTGTGAATAAAAATGAAGCCTTCTTCATCCAGCAGCGGTAGAATATAGCAACTTACTGGTTTTTCAGCAATTTATTTTACCCACACATCATGCCTTCAAATCCCCCTAAGTCCGGCTTTTTGAATAAAGTTCAGTTTGTTGATATCGATGCCGATCAAGCGGGTCAACGTATCGACAACTTCTTGCGAACCTTTCTTAAAGGGGCGCCAAAAACGCTGATCTACAGGCTGTTGCGCAAGGGTGAGATTCGAGTTAACAAAAAACGCACCAAACCTGATTATAAGCTTCAAGCGATGGATCAAATACGCATCGCTCCGATTCGCCTTCCAGAAAAAGGGGAGAGTGCCCCTGTCAGTGATCAGTTACTCGAATTGCTAGAACGTTCAGTGGTCTATGAGACTGACTCTCTGCTGATCATCAATAAACCCTCGGGCATAGCGGTGCATGGTGGTAGCGGCGTCTCTTTAGGGCTGATTGAGGCGGTTAGAAAATTGCGCCCAGATGCGCGTTTTTTAGAGCTGATTCACCGAATCGATCGTGACACCTCGGGTTGCATCATGATTGCTAAAAAACGCTCGATGTTGCGTTACATGCACGATGCGTTTAGGGAGCGTCGCGTGCATAAGATCTATCAGGCACTGGTTGTGGGTCGTTGGGATGCTAAGCACAAACAGATCAATGCACCCCTGCTGCGAGATGAGCACCGATCAGGTGAACGAACCGTTCGTGTCTCCCTTGAGGGTAAACCATCGGTTACAAATTTTTCAGTGCTGCGTCGATTTGGTGATGTTGCAACGCTGGTGGAAGCTCGACCTAAAACCGGTCGTACTCACCAGATTAGAGTGCACACCCAATATACGGGTCATCCGATTGTGGGTGATGTTAAGTACACGTCAGATGAGAACAACGCTGAATTTAAAAAGCTGGGTTTTAAACGATTGATGCTTCATGCCGCCGGCCTCAGGTTCACTCTGCCTGATGGCGAAGAATTAGAAGTGCGTGCTCCATTAGATGATAGTTTGTTAAGATTGTTGGACAATTTATAGTTCGTTGCAGTTGAACGATAAGGTAAAGATGAGCGAGTTGGATCTTAAAGTAGTTGAGTTAGCAGAAGAGTTGTTGGCCGAAGGTCAATTGCCGACGGATGTTGTAATTTCTGAACGACTGGGTCTCTCCAGGGACGAGGCTAATGCGGCATTAAGTCATTGGGCGCAGAGCTTGAGTTATGCTCGTCTGCCAGAGGTGCGTGCCAGTGCAAAGTTACACAACTCGGTACCTGACTCACTGAGCAAAGGCATTGAGCAGATTTGGGATCTTGCACTGCAAGAGGCGATGGCCGAGCTGCGAGTCGAGTTGCAGAGTGAACGAGCGGGTGATGAAGAGGATCGCAAGGCGACCCGCGACATGGTTCGTGATGCGGAGGCGCTCTATCGTGATTTGGAAGTAAAGTACCGCGCACAAACTCAGCAGATGGATAAGAGTGAACAGGCCCTTCGAGCGATTGAAGCTGAAATGGGCGTGCTTAAAGCCAACATTGCCAGTGAGATCAATCAACGTAAAAAGGCTGAACAGGTTCGTACTAACCTAGAGACCGAATTGAACCAGCTTCGTAAGATGCACGAAGATGCCAAGAAAACCTTTGATGCACGTATCAAAGCGGAGCAGCAGCAGGCATTGGAGAACGTTACCCGTGCTGAGGTTGAAGCTCGTCACTATCGTAATGCGCTTGAAAAGCTTCGTGATGAGGGCACTCGAACAGAGTCAGAGCTGACGCGTTCAGTTCATGAAAACCAGGCTCAGATAGCGAAGAAAGATGCACGTCTTGAGATGCAAGAGAAGACCATCAGCGATCTGGAGCGTGATCTGAACGAACTAAAAGAGAACATGACATCGGCCAGTCGTGATATCTCGAATATCAACTCTAAGCTGCTGCGTGAAACTAACGCCAACCGTCGTTTGGAAGCTCAGATTAAAGAGCGCGATGATCAGGTTCGTGTACTGAATCAGAAGTTGACGGTCGCAGCAACGGAAGCTGCAAAGCGCGAAAGCGTGCTTCGTCAGCAGCTCAAAGAGAAAGATGAATCGCTGACGCGCGCTACCGCTCGAGTGAACTCACTGGAGAAGCGTATTACTCAGCAGGAAGATCAGATTCGCCGACTCAATGCTCGCCTTTAGTCGTGTATAAGGATATAGCCTTTTGCTTTAGCTTATTCTCTAGTGTTATATTTGGCTTATTAATAGATATCAACGCCGACTAAGGGCGATTGGCTAATAATTGGCTAATAATTGGCTATAAATTGGAGCAATAGATGAAACTTCAGCAGCTGCGTTACATTTGGGAAGTCTCTAAACACGACCTCAATGTCTCTGCTACGGCACAAAGCCTATACACATCGCAACCAGGTATCTCTAAGCAGATCCGTCTACTAGAAGATGAACTGGGTGTTGAAGTGTTCGCTCGTAGTGGTAAGCACCTGACGCGCGTTACACCTGCTGGTAAAGCGATTCTTGAGATCTCAGGAGAGATTCTCCAGAAAGTGGACTCTATTCGCCAGATTGCTCAAGAGTTCAGCGATGAGCGTAAAGGCAGCCTATCGGTAGCCACCACTCACACACAGGCACGTTACGCTCTGCCTCCTGTGATTAATGAATTCATCAAAATGTATCCTGAAGTTGCGCTTCATATGCACCAGGGTACACCTACTCAAATTTCTGAGATGGCCGCCGATGGTACTGTCGATTTCGCGATTGCGACGGAAGCGATGGGCAGCTACTCAGATCTAATTATGATGCCTTGCTACAGCTGGAACCGTTCAGTGGTCGTACCTAAAGATCACCCGCTTGCGCAAGGTGGCGAGTTAACTCTAGAGAAGTTAGCTTCTTATCCAATTGTTACCTATACCTTTGGTTTTACCGGTCGTGGCAAGTTGGATGAAGCGTTTAAAGAGCAAGGTCTCGATCCTAAAGTGGTCTTCACTGCGGTGGATTCGGACGTTATCAAAACCTACGTTCGCCTAGGGTTGGGTGTAGGTATCATTGCCAGCATGGCGGTCGATCAGCAGCTAGATCAGGATCTGGTAGCGATCGATGCATCTCATCTGTTTGAGCCCTCTATCACTCGAATCGGTTTCCGTCGTGGCACCTTCCTTCGCGGTTACATGTTCGACTTCATTCAGAAGTTTGCTCCACACATTACTCACGACGTTCTTGAAAAAGTTCAAGCCTGTAGCGGTCGTGCTGAAGTGGATGAGCTGTTCCAGGATATACAGATCCCTTCGATGTAAGGCCATAGGTCTAATGAACCTCTAATATTGTCGTCTTTCGTTTGAAAGGCGGCGACTAAATCGCTAGAGTAGCCTCTCAATTTTTAAAGGAGAGCCTAGCGTGGAACTAGCATGTCTTGATCTTGAAGGGGTCCTAATCCCTGAAATCTGGATCGCATTTGCCGAAGAGACTGGTATCGAGGAGTTAAAAGCAACGACTCGTGATATCCCTGATTACGATGTGTTGATGAAGCAGCGCCTTCGTATTCTTGATGAGCACGGTCTAACCCTTCCTCAGATCCAAGAGACCATTGCTAAGCTGAGCCCACTTCCAGGCGCTAAAGAGTTCACCGATTGGTTGCGTGAGCGTTTCCAGCTGGTGATTCTTTCCGATACCTTCTATGAGTTTGCAGCACCGTTGATGGCTCAATTGGGTTACCCAACGCTGCTTTGTCACCGACTTGAGACAGACGAAAACGGTCGTATAACTGACTACACGCTTCGTCAGCGCGACCCTAAGCGTCAATCAGTGCGTGCTTTCCAACTGCTTAATTACCGTGTTATCGCTGCAGGCGACTCTTACAACGACACGACTATGTTGGCTCAAGCTGAGCAGGGCATTCTTTTCCATGCTCCGCAGAACGTCATTGAAGAGTTCCCGCAATTCCCAGCGGTACACACCTACGAAGATCTTAAGAAAGAGTTTCTAGCGGCAAGTAACCGCAATCTCTCCCTTTAAAACTGCCTATTGGGGGTAGCATTAGCTGCCCCTACTTATCCCGAGTAGTGCTTACCATGAGTCGACTATCAGATAGTCACTGTCATTCAGACACTCTAGCCCATGCAGGTTATCAGCACGCTTATCGCATTTATCGTCACCCAGAATCTGAAGGTGGTCGCCGACTGCTGTTAATCCACGGCGCTGGTGTGGCGGGTCGATATACTTGGGAAGCGATGCAGCACTTTCTTGATGGCTGGGGTGAAATCCTTGTACCTGATTTACGAGGGGCAGGTGAGACCGTCAGTGATGATGGAGTAGAGCACCCCTTCAGTGTCAATGACCTGGTGTCGGATATGACCCACCTAGTGGATCATTTAGGCTGGCATGAGTTCGATCTAGCGGGCTATTCTCTTGGGGGCTTGGTGTCACTGTTGTTAAAACAGAACCTCAGAGATCGGGTGCGCAAACAGTTCCTGCTTGAGAGTGCGCTGCTCGATCGTCATGATTGGCAAGAGACCGTCTCCATTCGTCAATCCTTCTCTGCCGCGGCTAAAAGCCTACGCAATACAGAGGGTGATGAAGGGATTCGAACCTTTCTTGATACCATTTCGCCCAATCGTAAGGTGAGTGAAGCGGTTGAAAAAATGACTTTGCAGCGTTTGGGCGAGCGTCGACTGGGTTTTGCTAACTCTCTAGACGCCGTTACCAATGCGGCCCTGTTCATCGATCGAGAGAGACTGCTAGCGGCTCAAGGGGATGTCAGCAGTTTTATAGGTGGATTGAGTGTCGAGCCGATGCATCAACTGCATCAGCACCTGTCAGACAGTATGCGTAATTGGCACTACCATTTTGTGGCAGGGACAGATCACTCCCTACCTTATCAAAAGCCTCGTCAGATCGCCCGTATCATGAATGAGGAGTTAAAGCGCTATTTAAAAGGCTACTGAATTGCTAAAAATCCATTGATTAGCATCTGAACAGCGATCGAGATCAATATCATACCCATCAGACGTTCTATCGCTTTCAAGCCACGTTTGCCGAGTATTCTATAGAGTGATTGTCCTGCGATTAAAATCACCGCGGTTGCCACCCAGCTGATCAGAAGGGCAATTAGCCAGTCGACACTGCGACTCGGTTCGCTCTCTGCTAAAAGTACCAGTGTTGCCAGTATTGAAGGGCCAGCGATCATTGGCGTAGCCAAGGGGACCACTAGCGGTTCGCTATCATCCTCATCATCGCCCATAACACCACCACGGGATGGGAAGATCATTCGGATTGCAATAATCAGTAGTACTAAACCGCCAGAGATAGAGACCGCCTCTTTAGAGAGCGATAACAGTTTTAACAGTGCCGAGCCGCTGTATAAGAAGATCAGCATTAGGATTAAGGCGATCACTAACTCCCTGAGTAGTACCTTGATACGTCTGGCGGGGTCGACCTTTTTAAGAATGGATAACACCACAGGTATATTGCCCAACGGATCCATGATTAAGAAGAGCATCAATGCTGCAGCGTAGGTATCCATATTTCACTCCTGCTTATATCCGACTGATCAGTCGAGATAACAAAATTGTCGACAATGTTAGCCTTTTGGTTGATTGTCAGCCTATATAAAGCGGGTTATTCTACATTGCACAATCAGATTGTCGACAATATTTATGACCATTGAACCGCTTTACGCTTCAGAATCACAACAGAGTAGCACGCTTGCAGACCGAGTGTGTCATGAAATTATTACTGCGATTGTGAAGGGTGAAATTCCAGCGGGCGCTAAAATTTCTGAACCAGAACTGGCTAAAACCTACGGTATTTCGCGAGGCCCACTTCGTGAAGCGATACGTCGTTTAGAGGGGCTGCGTCTGGTTGAGCGAAAGCCTCATATTGGCGCGCGTGTTGTTCAGTTAAGTGTCAAAGAGCTGTTGGAAATCTATCGCGTTCGTGAAGCGCTAGAGGGTATGGCGTGCCGTTTAGCCGCGACCGTTATGCCGCAAGAGGAGATCAACCAGCTTCGTGCTCTGCTAGATCAGCATCAGTCAGGTATCGAAGAGCAAGAGGGACAGGCCTACTTTCAGAAAGAGGGCGATCTCGATTTTCACTACCGAATTGTGATGGCGTCTGGTAACTCAAAACTTCAAGAGTTATTAGCGGCCGATCTATACCACTTGGTGCGAATGTATCGTTTCCAATTCAGTCTTTCCAGTTCTCGTCCCACCATGGCTTTACGTGAGCACCATCAAATATTGGATGCCATTGAAGCGCGTGATGAAGAGCTGGCCGAACTTTTAATGCGTCGTCACATCAGTGCATCAAGACGCAATATCGAATCTAAATTAAATCAACCCTAAGGAGAGATAGAGATGACTCAGTCGATGTCCCCAGGTGCTAAGTTCCGTAAGGCACTAGCCGATAACAAGCCACTTCAAGTTGTGGGTACTTTCAACGCATACAACGCAATGATGGCAACACGTGTTGGTCACCAAGCGATCTATCTCTCTGGTGGTGGTATTGCAAACGCCTCTTACGGCCTACCTGATCTAGGTATGACCTCATTGAACGATGTGATGGAAGATGTACGTCGTGTAACAGCAGCCTGTGATACGCCTCTGATGGTTGATATCGATACAGGTTGGGGTGGTGCATTCAACATCGCACGTACGGTTAAAGAGATGATTCGTGGTGGCGCAGCGGCGTGTCACCTTGAAGACCAGGTTGCTCAGAAGCGTTGTGGTCACCGTCCAAACAAAGAGATCGTCTCTCTAGAAGAGATGGTTGATCGTGTTAAAGCGGCCGTTGATGCTAAAACAGACGATGACTTCTTTATCATTGCCCGTACCGATGCATTCCAGATGGAAGGTCTTAACGCAGCCGTTGAACGTGCACAAGCCTGTTTAGAAGCGGGTGCTGACGGTATCTTCGCTGAAGCGGTTCATACGCTTGAAGACTATAAAGCCTTCTCTCAGGGTATTAACGGTGGACACCTACTTGCGAACATCACTGAATTTGGTGCGACACCTCTATTCAATAAAGAGGAGTTGGCAGAGAACGGTTGTACGATGGTTCTTTACCCACTGTCTGGTTTCCGTGCAGCAAACAAAGCCTCTTTGAACGTTTACGAAGCGCTACTGCGTGATGGCGATCAGAAAGCCGTTGTGGATACGATGCAGACTCGCATGGATCTTTACGATTTCTTGAACTACCACGACTTTGAACAGAAGCTAGATGCTCTGTTCCAAGAAGGTAAAAACAAGTAACTAATCCCTAACTCTCGGATCTGTTGTTCTGTCGCAGGTCCATGTCATTCAAGGAGAAAGAGATGGCTGAAGCAAAAAAATTAAGTGGTGCAGGTCTGCGTGGTCAATCTGCGGGTGAAACGGCACTCTGTACGGTTGGTAAATCGGGCGCTGGTCTTACTTACCGCGGCTACGATATTAAAGAGTTGGCTGACAATGCGCAGTTTGAGGAGGTTGCCTACCTTCTTCTATACGGCAAACTGCCTAACCAAGCGGAACTGGATGCTTATAAAGCACGTCTGAAAGGCATGCGCGCACTTCCAGCAGCGCTTAAAACGGTTCTAGAGAACATCCCTAAAAATGCTCATCCAATGGATGTGATGCGTACCGGTGTCTCTATGTTGGGTAACCTTGAGACAGAGATGGACTTTAGCGAACAGCACGATCACATCGATCGCATGCTGGCGGTATTCCCTGGCATCATCAACTACTGGTACAACTTTGCTCACAAAGGCATCCGAGTTGAGACAGAGACAGACGCAGACTCTATTGCAGAGCAGTTCCTATGGACGCTTCACAATAAAAAACCAGAGCCGCTGCACGTCGATGTTATGCACGCCTCTTTGATCCTTTACGCAGAGCATGAGTTCAATGCCTCAACCTTTACGGCTCGTGTCTGTGCGTCAACGCTGTCTGACATTCACAGCTGTGTGACCGGTGCCATCGGTTCACTGCGTGGTCCTTTGCATGGCGGCGCTAACGAAGCGGCGATGGCGATGATCGAAAACTGGAAATCTGCTGACGAAGCAGAGGAAGCGATCATGGGTATGTTGGCTCGTAAAGATAAGATCATGGGCTTTGGTCACGCGATCTACCGCGAGTCAGATCCACGTAACGCGATCATCAAAGAGTGGTCTGAAAAACTCTCTAAACAGGTAGGTGATACGCACCTTTACGCTGTTTCTGAGCGTGTTGAAGCGGTCATGTGGCGTGAGAAGAAACTCTTCTGTAACGCGGACTTCTTCCACGCATCGGCTTACCACTTCATGGGTATCCCTACTGAACTGTTCACGCCGATCTTTGTCTGTTCGCGCGTAGCGGGTTGGACTGCTCACGTCATCGAACAGCGTGCAAACAACCGTATTATCCGTCCTTCTGCAGACTACACTGGCCCTGAGTCGGCTGAGTGGGTTGCGATTGAAGACCGTGCCTAATTAAGAGTAGGAACTTGAAATGATGAATACTCAATACCGTAAATCTTTAACTGGCACGACGCTCGACTACTTCGATACTCGTGCAGCGGTTGAAGCAATTGAAGCTGGCGCTTATGCGAAGCTTCCCTACACATCGCGTGTATTGGCAGAACAGTTGGTTCGCCGTTGTGAGCCGGACGCTCTAACTGATTCGCTAAAACAGCTAATCGAGCGTAAGCGTGACCTCGATTTCCCTTGGTACCCAGCGCGTGTTGTCTGTCATGACATTCTTGGTCAAACAGCACTGGTTGACCTAGCAGGTCTGCGTGATGCGATTGCGGATCAGGGTGGTGACCCATCTAAGGTTAACCCTGTCGTGCCAACTCAGCTGATTGTTGACCACTCGTTGGCAGTAGAGGCACCAGGCTTTGATCCAGAAGCGTTCGATAAGAACCGTGCGATTGAAGATCGTCGTAACGAAGACCGTTTCCACTTTATCGACTGGACCAAGACTGCGTTTGAAAACGTTGATGTAATTCCAGCCGGTAACGGCATCATGCACCAGATCAACCTTGAGAAGATGTCTCCGGTTATTCAGGCGCGTGATGGGGTTGCCTACCCTGATACCTGTGTCGGTACTGACTCGCACACGCCTCACGTTGATGCACTGGGTGTTATCGCGATCGGTGTCGGTGGTCTTGAAGCTGAAACTGTTATGCTGGGTCACCCATCAATGATGCGTCTTCCAGACATCGTGGGTGTGAAGCTAACGGGTAAACGTAATCCAGGAATCACTGCGACTGATATCGTATTGGCTCTGACTGAGTTCCTACGTCAGGAGCGTGTCGTTGGTGCATACCTTGAGTTCTTCGGCGAAGGCGCTGATTCACTATCGATTGGTGACCGTGCGACTATCTCGAACATGACTCCAGAGTTTGGTGCAACGGCTGCGATGTTCTACATCGATGGCCAGACGATCGACTACCTAAAACTGACGGGTCGTGAACCAGAGCAGGTTGCACTGGTTGAGCAGTACGCTAAAGAGACTGGCCTATGGGCGACCGATCTTGTTACGGCTGAATACGAGCGAGTTCTTGAGTTTGATCTATCAACTGTTGTCCGTAACATGGCAGGTCCATCAAACCCACACCGTCGTCTACCAACTTCGGATCTAACCAATCGCGGTATCGCTGACGAAGCGAAATTGGCTGCAGCGAAAGCGGAAGAGGCTGATGGCCTGCTACCAGATGGCGCAGTGATCATCGCAGCGATCACTTCATGTACCAACACCTCTAACCCCCGCAACGTTGTTGCTGCAGGTCTTGTTGCTAAACGTGCTAACGAGCTTGGCCTTGTGCGCAAGCCTTGGGTTAAATCGTCATTTGCTCCAGGTTCAAAAGTTGCAAAACTTTACCTAGAAGAGGCGGGTCTTCTTCCAGAACTTGAGAAGATGGGCTTCGGTATCGTGGCATACGCTTGTACAACCTGTAACGGTATGTCGGGTGCGCTTGATCCTGTGATTCAGCAAGAGATTATTGATCGTGACCTCTACGCGACAGCTGTACTATCGGGTAACCGTAACTTCGACGGCCGTATCCACCCATACGCTAAGCAGGCATTCCTAGCATCACCACCACTTGTCGTTGCTTACGCGATTGCCGGTACGATGCGTTTTGATATCGAAAACGATGTATTGGGTACGGATACCAACGGTAACCCAGTAACGCTTAAAGATATCTGGCCATCAGATGAAGAGATCGATGCGATTGTCGCTAAGGCCGTTAAGCCAGAGCAGTTCCAGCAGATCTACATCCCTATGTTTGACCTAGGTGAAGCTGAGAAAGCGCCAAGCCCACTTTACGACTGGCGTGAAATGTCGACCTACATTCGTCGCCCTCCATACTGGGAAGGTGCGTTGGCAGGTGAGCGTACGCTAAAAGGTATGCTTCCATTGGCAGTGTTAGGTGACAACATCACAACTGACCACCTATCGCCATCGAATGCGATTCTTGCGTCGTCTGCAGCGGGTGAATACCTTGCTAAGATGGGTCTTCCAGAAGAGGACTTCAACTCATACGCAACTCACCGTGGTGACCACCTAACAGCACAGCGCGCAACCTTCGCTAACCCGAAACTGTTGAATGAGATGTGTCGTGATGAGAACGGCGAGATCATTCAGGGTTCTCTAGCTCGTCTAGAACCTCAGGGTGAACAGATGCGCATGTGGGAAGTGATTGAGACTTACATGGAGCGCAAGCAGAACCTAATCATCGTTGCTGGCGCTGACTACGGTCAGGGCTCATCACGTGACTGGGCGGCTAAAGGTGTTCGCCTAGCGGGTGTTGAAGCGATCGTTGCTGAAGGTTTCGAGCGTATTCACCGTACTAACCTAGTCGGTATGGGCGTACTACCTCTTCAATTCAAAGAGGGCGAAACACGTCATACTTACGGTATTGATGGTACTGAGTCGTACGATGTGGAAGGTGAGATCGCGCCACGTGCAGATCTAACGCTGATCATCAATCGTCGTAACGGTGAACAGGTTCGCGTACCAGTGACCTGTCGTCTTGATACGGCTGCAGAAGTTCGTGTCTATAAAGCTGGTGGTGTGTTGCAACGCTTTGCTCAAGATTTTCTTGAGGGCAATGCATAAGCAATTGGCTAACTACAAGGGGTCGCATCGCGGCCCTTTTTTAAATTAAGGGAGATGTTTGAAATGGCATTTGTTCCTCAAATTCAGGTTCGCGCTACCTACATGCGTGGCGGTACATCTAAGGGTGTTTTCTTCAATCTGAAGGATTTACCAGATGCGTGTCAGGTTCCAGGTGAAGCGCGCGATAAGTTGTTAATGCGTGTCATTGGTAGCCCAGATCCATACGGTGCTCAAATTGATGGTATGGGTGGTGCGACTTCATCGACATCGAAGACGGTTATCGTCTCAAAAAGCACCATGCCAGATCATGATGTTGACTACCTTTTTGGTCAGGTCGCGATCGATCGTCCATTTATGGATTGGTCAGGTAACTGCGGTAACCTATCGGCGGCTATTGGCCCTTTTGCTATTCATGAAGGGCTAATCGACCCAGCTAAGATTCCTGAAAACGGCATCTGCGAAGTCAAAATTTGGCAGGCCAACATCAAGAAGACCATCATCGGTAAAGTCCAGATCACTAATGGTCAGGTACAAGAGACAGGTGACTTCGAGCTTGATGGTGTCACTTTCCCCGCAGCTGAGATTGAAGTGTCGTTCATGGATCCAGCCGATGGCGAAGGTTCTATGTTCCCAACAGGTAATCTTGTCGATGATCTTGAAGTTCCTGGTGTGGGTACTTTTAAAGCGACAATGATCAACTCAGGTATCCCAACCATCTTCCTCAATGCAGAAGAGATTGGTTACCAAGGTACTGAGCTTCGTGAAGCGATCAATAATGATCCTGAAGCGCTAGCGCGTTTTGAAACCATGCGTGCCCACGGTGCGCTAAAGATGGGTCTAATCACGGATCTTAAAGAGGCTGAGACGCGTCAACATACCCCTAAAATTGCTTTTGTCTCACCACCAAAGAACTACACAGCGTCTAGTGGTAAAGAGATCACAACGGATGATGTAGATGTTCTAGTTCGTGCACTGTCTATGGGTAAACTTCATCACGCGATGATGGGTACAGCGGCAGTTGCTATCGCAACGGCAGCAGCAGTACCGGGTACGCTGGTTAACCTCGCTGCCGGTGGCGGAGAGCGCGATGCCGTTCGCTTTGGTCACCCATCGGGTACCTTGCGTGTCGGTGCAAAAGCGGAAGAGGTGAATGGTGAGTGGACTGCTAAAGCCGCCATCATGAGCCGAAGTGCGCGTCTTCTAATGACGGGTTCTGTGCATGTTCCAGGGGATACCTTTTAGTCTCTGGAAAATGCTGAAAGTGCCGATGTCAGGCTGAAGGCCTGGCACGGTAACTGCGTAGTGGGTTAGTACCCAGGTGACAGGCCTTCAGCCTGTCATCCGCCCTTTCTTCATTCACCACTAAACAAGTGAATTTCACTCCGCAAAACAGCATATAATTGATCCTTTCCATCGGGTTAACGTATTGTTTATATTGAATAACGTTTATAACCAGACCACAGGATCTTTTGATCATGCCACTTCAACTTAGCGACACCTCTCTTCTTATCTCTAAAGCGTTTATTAATGGTCAGTGGGTAGACTCACATTCCGGCGAAACATTCGCCGTGACCAATCCAGCTACTGGAGAGTTACTTGCTGAAGTTCCCGATATGGATGAGGTCGATACTCAACGAGCTATCGACGCGGCCGATGCTGCTTGGGCCGATTGGAAAGCCGTTCCGTGCAAACAGAAAGCTAATCTTATCCGTCGTTGGTTTGATTTGGTCATGGAGAATCAGGAAGATCTAGCGCGTTTGATGACAGCAGAACAGGGTAAGCCTCTTGCAGAAGCGCGTGGTGAGGTCGCTTACGGCGCGAGCTACATCGAGTGGTTCGCTGAAGAGGCCAAGCGTGTTTATGGTGATACCATTCCTGCAGCTACGGGTGATAAGCGTTTAGTTGTTATCAAACAGCCAGTCGGTGTAGTGGGTGCAATCACTCCTTGGAACTTCCCGAATGCCATGATTGCGCGCAAGATTGCACCAGCGCTAGCAGCGGGATGTCCAGTGGTTGCTAAACCGGCAGAAGATACACCGCTTTCATCTCTCGCACTGGCAGAACTTGCAGCACGAGCAGGTATCCCTACGGGTCTTATCAACATTGTGACAAGCTCGAGAGCTAAAGCGGCTGCCGTAGGCAGTGCGCTTACGAGTTCAGATAAAGTTCGTAAAATTTCCTTCACTGGTTCGACGCAGGTCGGCAAGATTCTAATGAAACAAGCCGCCGACAGCGTCAAAAAAGTCAGTATGGAGCTGGGAGGAAATGCCCCCTTCGTCGTTTTTGATGATGCTGATTTGGATGCGGCTATCGAAGGTGTGATTGCATCTAAGTATCGAAACACTGGCCAAACCTGTGTCTGCGCAAACCGTATTATTGTCCAAAGCGGTATCTATGAGTCATTCCTTCAAAAGCTCGCTGAGCGTGTTTCAGCCTTTAAAGTGGGTAACGGTCTTGAAGTGGACGACGCTGTTCAAGGTCCTCTGATCAACCAAGCTGCGGTCGACAAGGTTGAACGACACATCAAAGACGCGGTAGAGAAGGGGGCTCGGATTGTATTAGGTGGAAAGCCCCATGCACTGGGTGGCACCTTCTTTGAGCCGACCATACTGGCTGACATCACAACCGATATGTGTGTGACTTACGAAGAGACCTTTGGTCCTGTGGCACCTATCTACAAGTTTGAAACAGAAGAGGAGGCCATCGCACTGGCAAATGACACAGAATTCGGCTTGGCAGCCTATTTCTACAGTCGCGATATTGGCCGTGTCTGGCGTGTTGCTGAAGCACTGGATGTTGGGATTGTGGGCATCAATGAAGGGATTATCTCTTCAGAAATGGCACCCTTTGGTGGGGTTAAACAGAGTGGCCAAGGTCGAGAAGGGTCTAAGTACGGTCTGGATGACTACCTAGAGATTAAATACCTCTGTATGGGTGGCATATAATTATGCCCACTAAAAGCCCTCTTGTCAGAGGGCTTTTTCTTTTACAGTTTCCAGCTAGGATCTTTCTGATCGATCAAACGGATCAACGCCGGCCACTCAGGGTGTCTAACTTTTGCATTGGCTTGAGCTTCGCCGCCTTCGAACTGATGACGAGTTTTTCGAATGATCTCTTCATCAATTGGGTTCAGGTTGCCTGCTGCCATAGCAGCCAATTGCACCTGTGCATTTCTAATGAAAGCAAAGTGTCTTACAAAGGCCCAGGTACAAGTTGGGCCTGCTGTGAGAAGACCGTGGTTCTTGAGAACAAGCGTGTGGTTGGTATCACCCATTGCAGCCGCTAGCCGTGGTCCCTCAGAGCCATCCAGAACGATCCCTTCAAAGTCATGATAGCCAGTGCGTTCGAAGAACTGACAACCCTCTTGTGTAACAGGAATTAACGGTGAATCCAGCGCACACAGTGACTGTGAAACTGGCTCGTGTGTATGCAATATACAGTGCAGATCGGGGCGGGCTTTATGAATCGTTGAGTGAATGGTGTAGCCTGCTTTGTTGACGTTCCATTCACTTTCAGAAAGGGCGTTACCATCAATATCGATCTTAATCAGGTCTGATGCGCGCATTTCATCATAACGAACCCCGAATGGGTTGATTAAAAACTCATCAGTTCCAGGAATACGCAGGCTGATATGGTTGTAGACAATGAATGTCCAGCCAAAGTGATCAACCATTCTGTAGGTCGCTGCGAGTTGAAGGCGGGCTTGCCATTCAGTGTCACTCATTCCTTCAGGTGCATCGGGTAGATCTACCTGAAATCTTGGATCGTTACTCATGTTCTGTCCTTTTATTTATTCGGTGTCGAGCGTTTCAATATTTTTAATCAATTTGTGAAGGGTCCCAACAAATTGAACTAATTCACTCTCATCAATCTCTTTTACGACTCTCTCATGACGATCAAGCACCACGTCCAAGAAGCGTTGATGTAGTGCCCAACCCTTTTCACTAAGTGACCAGCGTTTTTGCTTGCCTTTGGGTGTGGCTGTTTCACCAATGAGCAGATTTTGTGAGTCCAGTTTAGCCATGGCTCGACTGGCCGCTGCCTTATCTATGCTGATCAGGGAGCAGACTTCAGCTGCCTTTTGGTTTGGCTGATAAGCCAGAGATGCGAGAACCCGCATCTCAACTGAGCCCAAACCAAATTGCGATAGGTACTGGCTTGATGAGTAGCTTGTCAGCCTATTGGCGATCACAGAGATAAGGTGTTGAAGGTATCGATCATAGTCGAGAACTTCATGCCCCTCTCTGTGTCGAATAATGTCCAATTTATCTGACATTAACTTTCAAACGCAGCCTGAGGCTTTTCGCCCATGACTGTTGTGCGATGCAGTTCACGACGGAACCCATCGTAATCATTAAACGCGCGGTGAAGACAGATGCGGTTGTCCCAAATGGCGACAGTATCCTCTTCCCAGCGTAAACGACAACAGAAGAACTCTTGCGTTGCGTGCTCGTGTAGGAATTTAAGCAGAGGTTCTGACTCGCGGCGCTCCATTCCCTCGATATTGACTGAGTAGACACCATCAACATAGAGTGACACTTGACCAGATTCTGGATGCTTGCGAACCATCGGATGGAAGTTTCCGCGCATCATCGCGTCGATATCAATTTCTAACTCGATATCGGTCATTGAAGTCATATTCTTTGTCTGTTCAACCACTTTTTTCATCGAGCCTATAACGCGGTCAGCAGCCATATGAACCTTTAGCGGCGCTAGCATCTTTTTCATGCCAGCAGACAGGCTCTCATACGCCATCACTGAGTTGTACCAGATGGTATCACCACCATAGGGTGGAATTTCGATGCCGTGAAGTACACTGATTGATGGTGGTCTTTCTAGAAAGGCTGAATCGGTATGGTGACCACCGCCAAAGATGATTTTAGATTTGGTATCAGCCTCTTTGATAACAGGTTGTACATCTGGGAAGCCAGGAAGACCTGTGGTGTAAGCATCGGTACCTAACTCGCCAAAGCGCTTTGTAAACTCCAACTGATCAGCAGGGGAGAGGTTCTGCTTACGCAAGAAGATCATCTTGTGGTGCCAGAGTGCCTCTTTGAGCTCCTCAAAGGCTTCGTCATCAAGATCTTTTAACTGAACATCCAGTACCTCAGCACCCATTGATGAAGCCAGTGGTAGTGTTTTGATCTGTTTACCTTGATATGGATGGTTTTTGTAAGGCTGATCGTCATGAATTAGATCGGTATCCATTGAACTCATTGCTTCTCTCCGATGGTGTTATTTATTGTGAAATGAACAATAGATCCAAAAAGTTGATATGTCAACTTTTTGGTTTTTACATAATGAGGGCAGATAAAAGTGATCTCTTTTTTTGTGCATTGCGAAAGCTAAATTTAATTCCCCGCAGGATCCGCTATAATCCGCATCTGATTTTAAGATAGAGGCTTTGAATAATGTCGACTCAGGCACTTATTTCGCAGTTACAAACCATTGTTGGTAAGAAGTACGCAATAACCGAATCTGATCGTGTGGCGCCTTACGCTACCGGTTTTCGTCTGGGTGGTGGTAGTGCATTAGCTGTCGTTCGTCCTGGAACCTTGGTTGAGGTTTGGCACTGTCTGCAAGCCTGTGTCAAAGCGGATGTGATCGTCATTATGCAGGCCGCGAATACCGGTTTGACCGGTGGCTCTACTCCCAATGGTGACGATTACGATCGTCCTATCGTGATCATCAGTACCATGCGCATCGACTCTATTCACCTGATTGATCAGGGCAAACAGATTGTGGGTCTTGCGGGTTCTACGCTTTTTGGTCTGGAAGATCGCCTGCGTCCATACGGTCGTGAGCCTCACTCTGTCATCGGTTCCTCATGTATTGGTGCGTCTATTGTCGGTGGTATCTGTAACAACTCTGGCGGTGCGTTAGTTCAGCGTGGTCCTGCTTACACAGAGATGTCTATCTTTGCTCAGATCAATGCCGACGGTGAGTTGGAGTTGGTGAACAATCTAGGAATCAACTTGGGTGATACACCTGAGGAGATGCTCGAAAATCTTCAGTACGAGCGTTATCGCGCTGATGATGTCCAGTACCCAGATCTGCTGGGTTCCGATAACGAGTACAACGATCGTATTCGTGATATTGATGCTGAGACACCCTCTCGCTACAACAATGATGGTCGTCGTCTGCACGAAGCGTCTGGTTGTGCCGGTAAATTGGCCGTCTTTGCTGTGCGTATGGATACCTTCGAGATTCCAAAGAAACAGCAGGTGTTCTACGTTGGTACTAATGACCCTGCGGTTATGGAGCAGATGCGTCGCGATATCTTGTCGACCTTTAAGAATCTGCCTATCGCCGGTGAGTACATTCACCGTACCTGTTATGACGTCTCTAAGAAGTACGGTAAAGATTCGTTCATCGTGATCGACAAACTCGGTGCTTCCTACATGCCTAAGATGTTTGCGATTAAACGCACCGTTGATCGTTGGACCAATAAGCTAGGCTTTTTACCGAAAAACTTCTCGGACAAGATGCTGCAGTGGATGAGCTACCTATGGCCAAATCATCTACCCGCTAGCATGGAAGAGTATCGTGATCGCTTTGAACACCACTGGATTCTCGAAACAGGGAATGAGTGTGTCGATGAGATGCGCGCTTACCTTAATGAGTTCTTTAAAACGAACGAAGGTGAGTATTTCGAGTGTACTGAGCGCGAAGCAGAGCAGGCCATACTGCACCGTTTTGTTGCCGGTGGTGCGATTGGACGTAATAAAATCATGGAAGGCGATAAGCTAGGTGCGGTCATGACCATCGATGTGGCCTTTCCTCGTAATGAGCGCGACTGGTTTGAAACGCTGCCACAAGAGCTAGCGGATCAAATTGCCGTTAAGGTCTACTATGGTCACTTCTTCTGCCACGTCATGCACCAGAACTACATCATGAAACCAGGTGTTGATGCCAAAGCGGTTAAGAACCAGATTTTGGATACCTTTGATGCGCGTGGTGCTGAATACCCAGCGGAACATAACGTTGGTCATGAGTATGCTGCGAAAGAGGCGCTTAAAGAGTTCTACCGTAGTCTGGATCCAACCAATGGATTCAACGCAGGTATCGGTCAAACCAGTAAATTGAAATACTGGGGTGAGTCATCTTGTGGTTGTGGCAGCGATCATCACTGATCCGCTGAAATGAAAAAGGGAAGCGTAACCGCTTCCCTTTTTTGTATCCGATCGATGCTTATCGAGTTTTTAGAATCTCAGCAAGCTGATCATTCATCTCAATCAGTGAGCTTTCGGTCGTCTCCCAGTTGATACAGGCATCCGTCACCGATACACCGTATTTCAATTCACTGAGATCTGAAGGGATCGACTGGTTGCCCTCATTAATGTGCGACTCGATCATAAGACCGATGATTGAGCGGTTGCCCTGAACGATCTGATGCATTGCATCCTTAGCCACCAGTGGCTGGCGGTTGTGATCTTTGTTTGAGTTAGCGTGGCTACAGTCGATCATAATGTTCTGTGGCAGCTTCGCTTTCTCTAACGCTTGCTCTGTTAGATTGACGCTGACGGTGTCGTAGTTGGCACGTCCCGCACCACCACGAAGTACGACATGACTGTATTGGTTACCACGAGTGCGGACGATGGATACCTGACCTTCTGAGTTGATCCCCAAGAAACTGTGAGGGTGGCTGACCGATTGCATCGCATTAATAGCAACATCTAAGCTTCCGTCAGTCCCGTTTTTAAAGCCAACGGCACAAGATAGGCCTGAGGACATTTCACGGTGGGTTTGCGATTCAGTGGTACGCGCGCCAATGGCTGACCAAGTAATAAGGTCCTGCATGTACTGTGGTGAGATTGGATCCAATGCTTCAGTCGCCAGAGGAAGGCCCATCTCAGCTAGATCAAGCAGTAACTTACGACCAATGCGAAGACCCTCTTCAATCTCAAAGCTGTCGTTCATATGAGGGTCGTTGATCAACCCTTTCCAACCGACGGTGGTACGTGGTTTTTCAAAGTAAACTCGCATCACTAGGTAGAGTGAATCTTTTACTTGCTCTTGCAGCTTCAATAGGCGACGACCATATTCGATCGCGGCTTCTGGATCGTGAATAGAGCAAGGGCCTACCACGATGAACAGGCGCTTATCTTCGCGCTTAAGAATCTGTTTGATGGTGTTGCGGCCGGCCATCACGCTCGCGGCAGCTTTATCAGACAGAGGTAACTCTTTTTTAAGCTGATTGGGTGTGACCAGTGGGTCATTTGATTCGACGTTTAAATCGTCAATACGAGTATCGGTCATGGGTTAAATCCGAATAATCCTTTGAAAGAAGAGCGTTTGTAACACAGTCAATGGTCTGGTTTAAGGGCTCTGTCAGTATAAAATACGAATTTTAGTGATCTATGACCGACAAAACGGAATAATAGCTCTAACTGTGTAATTTAAATCTTCGTTATTGCGATAGATAAGTTTTAATGCGAGGACTTTGTGCGTTCTATCAAATTCACACTCAGCCTGTTAATGGCGTTCATATTGTCACTGTCAGGCGCCAATGCGTCTCTGTTTGGTGGTAACAGTGATGAGCCGTTAGAGGTTGAACAGGCGTTTAAATTCAGTGCTCAGCAACTGGATGCTAACCGCTTTCTATTGGTATGGGATATTGAGCCTCGTTACTACCTCTACCAAGATCGAATCGAGTTAACCCTTCCAGAAGGGGTTAGCCAAGTTAGCCGATCCGATTCCGCGACTGATACTAAAGAGGATCCTGTCTTTGGTGTTGTAGAGGTCTTTCATGATCGCGCTGAGGTGACCGTTGAGCTGGCGCGTCAAACCACTGCAGCGGCTGAGGGTCAATTTGATGTCAGCTACCAAGGTTGCTGGGAAGGGGGAATCTGTTATCCACCGGTGACTGGTGTGGTTGCCTACACTGGTCTATCGGAGGCTTTACAGGCTGCAAAAACGGCTCCTGCTGACGCAACTACGACAGAGATTGTCAGTGAGCAGGATCAGTTCTTACAAACCCTATCAGGTAACTCCACTTGGACTTTGATCGGCGTCTTCTTTTTAGCGGGTTTGGCTCTATCGTTGACGCCCTGTGTATTCCCGATGATTCCGATTCTGTCGGGCATTATTGCCGGTCATGGTCACAACACTAATGCCAAGCATGGTTTAGCCTTGTCGATCATCTATGTGCTGGCTATGGCGGTGACCTACACAATCGCTGGGGTGCTGGCAGGAGTGTTTGGAGCGAATCTGCAAGCGGCACTTCAGGCTCCTGCCGTAATTGCTGTATTCAGTCTTCTGTTTGTTCTGTTAGCAGGCTCTATGTTTGGCTTTTACGAGCTGCAGATGCCGTCCTCTGTTCAAACCTGGTTGAGTCGCAATTCTGATAAACAGAAAGGTGGCAGTTATGTTGGTGTGGCTGTTATGGGCTTCCTCTCTGCACTGATTGTGGGTCCCTGTATGGCTGCTCCGTTGGCGGGCGCTTTGATCTATATTGGTCAAACGGGTGATCCTGTTATTGGCGGGTTAGCACTATTCTCACTGTCGATTGGTATGGGTATTCCTCTGATATTGATCGGCACCTCTGCAGCCAAGTACATGCCACGTGCGGGTCTTTGGATGGAGAGTGTCAAAGCCGGTTTTGGTGTCGTTCTTCTTTTGATGGCGGTTTGGATGTTAGATCGCATCGTGCCGGTTGAGGTGACGATGGGATTGGTCGCGCTGATCCTAATCATCACCTCTGTCTTTATGGGTGTCTTTGAAAGCCACGCCTCAGAAGTTCATGGCGTTAAGAAGATTGCCAAAGGGGTAGGGGTTATCCTGCTCGTTTACGGTGCCTCTTTAACTCTAGGACTTCTGTCCGGTGGTAAGAGTTTGATCTACCCATTGAAAGGCCTCGTATCGACAAGTGAAGCCACGACTGCAGCGAAGATTGAGTTTGTAACCGTGACCAATCCAACCGATTTAGACGCTCAATTGAGCCTGGCTAAATCGAGAGGACAGGCTGTTTTACTGGATTACTACGCGGATTGGTGTGTCTCCTGTAAGGAGCTGGATTACGTCACTTTCGCTGACTCAGCCGTTCAGAACAGGATGGCGCAAATGTTGCTGGTAAAAGTAGATGTGACGGCTAATGATGAAGCGTCGAAGCAGCTTACAAAGCGCTATGAAGTACTTGGTCCGCCAACGCTTATCTTTTATGATGGACTTGGTCAGTATCGAAAAGAGTTAACTCTGGTGGGTGTACCCTCGCCAGAACAGTTTTTACAAATGAGCAATCAACTTTAAGCAATAACTGAGCTTAGGCAAGACAATTGTCCTGCTCTTTGGAGTGATGAAAATGAAAAAAAGTACTCTGTTTGCAGCCCTTCTGTTGACCCCTGTCGTAGCACTTGCTGCCGACGCGGATAACGGCAAGGAGCTTTATGATGAAACCTATTTTGAGCGAGAGATTAACGGCGAAATGCGTGATGATGTGACCTGCGCAACCTGTCACGAACCTGCCTTTTACACTCGTTCAGACCGTATGGCTTCCAGCTATAAAAATCTTGAACAGGCTTGGGTTCAGGGCTGTAACGACAAGATGAATGTCGGCTGGTTCCCGGAAGAGGTTGCCGATGTTACGGCTTACCTCAACAAGACCTACTACAAGTTCCCACAAGAGTAGTCATTAATTTTAGTTGCTAAAGAGCCAGCAAATAGCTGGCTCTTCTGTTTCTAGCTATCTATCGAATGAACTCTCTACTGATCTCTTTAAACTTAGGATGATCGGCACGCTTTAACCACTCAAACATCACCATCTCTTTTGAAACCAGGGTCACTTGGTTTTGTTGCATTCGCTTAAGAGCCAGCACTTTATCCTCGGCCTTTCGTGAACTGACAGCGTCTTCGACCACAAAAACCTGAAATCCCATTTCACTAAGTTCTAAGACTGTTTGAAGAACACAGACATGTGTCTCCATGCCTGCAATGATGATCTGTTTGCGCTCCCACTGATTCAACGCGGTTTTTATCTGTGGTTCACTTACGCATGAAAAGCTCTGTTTTTCGAACCGCTCAGCCTTACCTTCAAGAAGCGATAGTAGCGACTCTTCAGTGGCTCCAAGACCTTGTGGATACTGTTCAGAGTAGGCGATGGGTATCTCAAGAAGTTGCGCCACCTCAACCAGTGCGACGGTATTAGCGAGGGTCTGTTCTGGTGATTGCACAGCCGGTAGCAACCTCCCCTGAACATCAATTACGAATAGCGTGCAGTTATCTCTGTCGATCAGTGCCATACTGGTTAACCTTTATAGAGTTCGGGCCAATATTGTTCGACGACAGGCGAGTCTTCAGCGTAGGTGTGGCAGCTGTTGAGTTGCGCGGAAACCGGTGATTCAGCCGTGCTTTTTGCTAATCGATGGCGCTCTTGAAAGGTGACTTGTATGGCCGTTGTCGCTACTGGACCTAATAGCTCAACCAGGTGTGTACAGCCTTGAATGCCGCCAAACAGATCTCTCACCTTTTTGGTAAAGCCGGGTCTAATCGACTCTCCCTCTAACTGTTTATATACCGGTGCGATACCTGGACACATTGTGTAGGGGGTGGCATCCATCGTGGTTTCAACGGCGTGTATGTTCAGATCAAGATCAACAGTCAGGCGGATCGCCATATCGTGCAGTGGGTCGCCCGCTTTTAAGATAAATTCACTTAATGGCATCTCATCAGCTTTGGTATCGACGAGATGGCCTTCAATATCCCAAAGCCCATCTTCACGCTGATAGCCAGTGCAGGTGACCTGTCGTGTATGGCGATGCGTCCTCGCAGCCGGTGTGGGTAGTGGCATGATAGGCTCCTAAACAATGCGTCGATTGAGATTAGCATCGGCCATGATGCGTGTACTGATCTCTTCAATCGAGAAGTTGGTGGTATTGATCGATTGCATATTGTTCTGGCGGAAATAGCGCTCAGCCGTGCGAGTCTCAAGATCGCATTGGTCGAGTGACGAGTATCGGCTGTTTGGGCGTCTCTCATTACGAATCGCGGCAAGCTGGAACGGATCGATGGTCAATCCATACAGCTTTTCACGGTGCTGCTTAAGAATATCGGGTAGATCTTCACCGCCCATATCCTCTTCGGTCAGTGGGTAGTTGGCGGCGCGAATACCGTACTGCAGTGCCATGTAGAGGCAGGTGGGTGTTTTACCGCAACGGGAGACACCTACTAGGATAATGTCAGCCTCTTTGTACTGCTGAGTTCTGGCGCCGTCATCGTTATCCAACGCAAAGTTAACCGAATCGATACGGGCCTTGTAGCGATCAATTTGGTTAATCGCGTGTGATTTACCAACCGTGTAGGTCGATGCGGTATCGAGCTCGGATTCAAGCGGTTTTAAAAAGGTCGAGAAGATGTCGATGTTGTAGGACTCAGCATCAGCGATCATTGCGCGGTACTCTGCATTAACAAAGGTATCGAACACAATTGGACGATGTCCGTCTTGTTTGCCTGTTTCGTTAATGCGTTGAATAACGGCTTCGACCTTTTCGGGTGTATCGATGTAGGGAAGGGTGATCTCTTCAAACTCTACCGACTCAAATTGGCTAAGCAGACTGTTACCAAGAACTTCAGCTGTGATGCCGGTTCCGTCCGATATAAAGAAAGCGGTGCGCTTCATTTTGGATACTCAATTCGACTAAATTCAATGCCCTATACTAGAGTTTTTGTAGCGAAATTACATTTTTAAAAGGGGGTTTTATTTCTCTTTTCTTCCTCTAGTATGGCGTGTATTGGGTAGTAAATACTCAGTTTAACGACCAAAGTTTAGGAGATAGTGCTTTGACAGAATACGTGATTCGTCTTGATCAGGCGCGCATGACCGATGTGGAAAAAGTAGGTGGTAAGAATGCCTCTCTTGGTGAAATGATCAGTCAATTGAGTGAAGCCGGTGTGCGTGTACCGGGTGGCTTTGCCACGACTGCCGAAGCGTATCGAGAGTTCCTAGCCTATGGTGGTTTGGCGGATCGTATTAATGCACGTCTTGATGAGCTGGATGCAGATGATACGCGTGCATTGGCGGAAACTGGCGGTCAGATTCGTCAGTGGATTATGGATGCGGATTTTCAACCTGAATTGGATGCTGCGATCGAAACAGCTTACGCAGAGATGTTGGATGGCCAAGCTGAGATCAGTGTCGCAGTGCGCTCATCGGCGACTGCAGAAGATTTGCCAGATGCCTCTTTTGCTGGCCAGCAAGAGACCTTCCTAAATATTAAAGGCCTAGATAATGTTAAACACGCGATCAAAGAGGTGTTTGCTTCCCTATATAACGATCGCGCCATCTCTTACCGAGTTCACAAAGGATTTACTCACGCTGAAGTAGCGCTATCTGCGGGTATTTAACGCATGGTTCGCAGTGAGACCGGCGCATCGGGCGTTCTCTTCTCATTGGACACAGAATCAGGTTTCCAGCACGTTGTCTTCATCACCGCCGCGTACGGTTTGGGCGAAACCGTTGTTCAGGGCGCAGTTAACCCTGATGAGTTCTACGTCTACAAACCCACTCTAAAGCAGAACGCTCCTGCGATTCTTCGTCGTACCATGGGCTCTAAAGCGATCAAGATGATCTACACGGATGAGCACAGTGCGGGTAAGGCGGTAGAGACGGTCGATGTCTCTTATGCGGATCGCAACCGTTTCTGTGTGACGGATGAAGAGGTAGAAGAGTTGGCGCGCATTGCCGTCATCATTGAGAACCACTACGGCCGTCCAATGGATGTCGAGTGGGCTCGTGATGGGGATGATGGTCAGCTTTACATCGTTCAGGCTCGTCCAGAAACGGTTCGCAGTCAGACACAAAAAACCGTGATCGAACGCTACCTGATGAAAGAGAAGGGTCAGGTCCTCGTTGAAGGTCGTTCGATTGGTCACCGAATTGGCGCCGGTGTTGTTCGTCTTGTTAAGTCACTTGATGAGATGCACACCGTTCAGGATGGTGATGTGTTGGTAACGGATATGACCGACCCAGATTGGGAGCCGGTTATGAAACGTGCATCAGCGATCGTAACGAACCGTGGTGGTCGTACCTGTCACGCGGCGATCATTGCACGTGAGTTAGGTATTCCTGCTATCGTGGGCTGTGGTGATGCAACCTCTGCACTGACTGACGGCCAAGAGGTGACTGTTAGCTGTGCAGAAGGTGATACAGGCTACGTCTACGCGGGTTGTCTAGACTTTGAACACACTACAAACAATGTTGAACAGATGCCATCGCTGCCGTTCGACATTATGATGAACGTGGGTAACCCAGACCGTGCCTTTGACTTCCAATCACTGCCGAATGCTGGTGTTGGTCTGGCGCGTTTAGAGTTCATTATCAACCGAATGATTGGTGTTCACCCGAAAGCGTTGATTAATCTAGAGGAGCAACCACGTGATGTGCGTCAGGTTATTGAACGCCGCATCGCAGGTTACAAATCGCCTGTTGATTTCTACGTTGATAAATTGACTGAGGGTATCTCAACGCTTGCGGCCGCTTTCTACCCTAAGAAAGTGATCGTTCGTATGTCGGACTTCAAATCCAATGAGTACGGTCACCTGATCGGTGGTCAATCGTTCGAACCGCATGAAGAGAACCCAATGCTTGGTTTCCGTGGTGCTGCTCGCTACATCTCTGAAGACTTCCGTGACTGTTTTGAGCTGGAGTGTCGTGCATTGAAACGTGTCCGTGATGAGATGCGTCTAACCAATGTTGAGATCATGGTGCCGTTCGTACGCACACCAGGCGAGGCAAAACAGGTCGTAGATCTGTTGGCGGAGAATGGGCTTCAGCGCGGACAGAACGGTCTTAAGTTGATCATGATGTGTGAAATCCCATCCAACGCACTACTCGCTGACCAGTTCCTTGAGTACTTTGACGGCTTCTCAATTGGTTCGAACGACCTGACTCAGCTGACACTCGGCTTGGACCGTGATTCGGGCCTTATTGCGCATCTGTTCGATGAGCGAAACGAAGCGGTTAAGCGTCTTCTTGAGATGGCGATTACCGCCTGTAAGGCGCAGGGTAAATATGTGGGTATCTGTGGACAAGGACCTTCGGACCACCCTGATCTTGCCCGTTGGTTGATGCAGCAGGGTATCGACAGTGTGTCACTCAACCCTGATTCAGTCATGGATACCTGGTTCTACTTGGCGAATGACAAAGCCTAAAAGAGGCTAAATCCTTAAAAACGGTCAGGATTCACTCCCTGGCCGTTTTTCGTTCTGGCCTAACCGGTTATCATAGGGTTTTTAATATTGGGAGAGAGGCGTGTTTGAACTCGGTAAGCGCAATCAATTAACGGTGTTGCGAGAGAGTCCATACGGTGTCTATTTAGAGACAGGTGATGGTGGCGGCATACTGCTCCCTCGAAGTGAAGTGCCTGAAGGTACTAAGCCTGGCGATAAGCTGCGTGTGTTTGTCTACCTTGACTCCCAAGATCAAGAGATCGCGACCTTGGCGCATCCCAAAGCGGAAGTGGGTCAATTCGCTCGACTGCGTGTTAAAGAGACCACGCCGATAGGTGCTTTCCTGGATTGGGGACTATCTAAAGATCTGCTGCTGCCTTTCTCAGAGCAGCAGCGTGATGTGACGGAAGGTCTGTGGGTGAATGTCTTCATCTACATTGATAACTCGAACCGTATCGCGGCCTCAATGAAAACGGATCGTTATCTTGAGTCCAACCCAACCGACCTAAACAAAGAGATGCTGGTTGAAATGCTGCCCTGGCGTATGACTGACTTAGGCATGCTCTGCATCATCAATGATCGCTATGAAGGCCTTATCCATCGTCAAGACCTCACTCAGCATTTGAAATTGGGTCAGCGTCTGACGGGCTATGTTAAGCAGGTTCGTGAGGATGGACAGATTGACCTTATGCTGACGCCACCTGGTTATAAACGAGTCGGGTCTGTTGCCGATAAGCTGTTGGCTGAGTTGGAGGCGAACAGCGGCTTCTGTCCACTGGGTGATAAGAGTCCGCCTGAAGCGATTAATGCCCGTTTTGGTTGCAGTAAAAAAGCCTACAAAATGGCGATTGGTCAGCTGTTGAAAGAGGGCAAGATCCAAATTGAAGCGGATGGCCTTCGTTTAAAATCTTAAAATCTATCAGGAGAAATCGATGGAAGATCTACTACCCGAACTGTGCGATCGCTATGAAGATGATGTGCGCATTCTTGAACCGATGTTTGGTAACTTTGGCGGTCGTGAACGCTTTAGCGGAAAGATCGTGACGATCAAAGCGTTTGAAGATAACTCCTTGGTTCGTGAACAAGTTGCGCTACCTGGTGAAGGTCGAGTGCTGGTAGTTGATAGCGGTGGCTCTATGCGTCGCGCGATGTTGGGCGACATGCTGGCTGAGAAAGCAGTCAAGAATGGCTGGTCGGGTATTGTTATCTACGGCTGTATCCGTGACGTGAATGCCATTGGTGATCTTGACCTAGGTGTTCAAGCGTTGGGCTGCCACCCGTTGAAGACCGAGAAAAAAGGGGCGGGCGAATTAAATGTCACGCTTCGTTTTGGCGGTGTTGATTTCATTCCGGGTGAATATCTCTACGCTGATAACAACGGTCTGCTGGTTAGCGAAAAAGAGTTAACGATTGATTGAAAATTAACCAGCATAGGTCTATTATCCACAGCCCGTTCTTAGTTGAGCGGCTGTAATTTTTTCTATTTTATAAGTTGTTGTTTTTAAACAGATTTAAAATTTTTTCAAAAAAAGTTACAGATTCACGGAACTAAAAGACTTCACAGAGGGTCTACTGTTCTACAAGCAGGGCATTTTTTAAGCCCTATTTGGTAAATCACCAGCTTGAAAGCCTCTAAATGAGCAGTTATTACTGCTGACCGCAGCCTGGAACTCCCCCTTTATCCGGCCTGCGGTTTTTTATTGCCTTAAAGAACCTTGTCGTAGCGTGCTTTAAGAATCATTACACGTTCAATGTAGCGCTCTGTCTCGGGATAGGGTGGTATGCCTTGGTAACGTTTCACAGCCGTTGGCCCTGCGTTGTAGGCTGCTAGGGCCAATTTTGTGTCACCAAACTGCTCTAGCTGCTCTTTTAGGTATTGGCTCCCGGCAAAGATGTTCGCGCTAGGATCCTGTCGGTTCTCGACACCTAGGGAGAGTGCTGTCTTTTTCATTAGCTGCATCAAACCCATTGCCCCTTGTGAAGAGAGCGCGTTGCTTTTGAATGCCGACTCCGCATGAATCACGGCGCGAATAAGAGATTCGTCAACCTTGACTTGGTTGGCGGCGATTTGTGTAATGCTGCGAAAGTCTCGAGTGTTTAGAGGCACAGTGTGCCAATCGATTGATGGGTTTGACCGGCAGGCATAACAGTCAAATTTGAGTATTTCATAATGAGTGGTCTGTTTAGGGCGTCGATCGCTGAACGAGAGCACGCCTGACTCGTTGCGAAATTTATAGATGGTCTGCGAACTCTCACTTTTCGCAGAGGTGCTGTAGACTGAGCTGACTATCAGCAGTGTCGACAGCAGTGTTAGACGCTTGTTTAAATACATAATGCTCAAACTTTGAGGTTTACGTGAAGTATAGGCTACTTATTTTCGATTGGGATGGAACTTTAATCGATTCTCAAGCGCGTATCGTATCCAGTTTTCAGGGCGCTACGCGTGAGCTAGGTCTAAGAATCCCCAGTGATGAGTCAGTGCGAGATATTATTGGCCTTGGCTTGCCAGAGGCTATTCTTAAAGTCATGCCTGAATGTGATGCCGCAACGCGAGAGCTCATTCGGCAGGGTTACAGTAAACACTATCTAGAGGTTGATCAGACACCCACGGCGCTATTTGACGGTGCATTTGATGGACTGGGGCTACTCAAACAGCATGGCTATCGACTCTCGGTCGCGACTGGAAAAAGCCGCCGTGGTTTGGATCGCGTCCTGTCTGATACAGAGTTGGCGGGCCATTTTGAACTGACCAAGTGTGCTGATGAGACGGCATCCAAGCCAGATCCTTTGATGCTGCATGAGATCCTAGAAGAGACAGGTTTGGATGCTAGCGAAGTCCTTATGATTGGTGACACCAGTTATGATTTGGAGATGGCGCGCAGTGCGGGTATTGATCGAGTGGCTATGAGCTATGGGGTGCATGAGGTGGATGATCTGCATGCCTTTGAACCGTTGCAGGTGTTTGATCATTTTAATGAGTTAGTGGATTGGTTAAGGAGTTAATGTGGAACACAATCCTTGGGGTGAAAAGCCTAGTGATTCAAAAGAGAGTATTGAGCAGGCTAGTGGAACGGTTGTGCAAACTAATGAGAAGAGTGATCAGCCTGCTGTAGACAGTACCGATTCAAAAAGCTGGCGCTTGCTTGAAAAGCTGGTTGATAACGTCAACCGTGAGCAGCGCCGATCTCGCCGTTGGGGCATCTTCTTCAAGTCTCTGACCTTTATCTATCTGTTTGGTATCGCAGGCTTTTTTCTGTGGAGTGAGAAGTTCGCCTCCATTGAGGAGATCTCTAAGCCACATGTGGCAGTGGTTCAAGTGCGTGGCGTTATTTCAGACAGCAGCGAAGCCAGTGCTGATCTGTTGATCACCTCTCTGCGCGATGCGTTTGAGGCATCTGACAGTCTCGGTGTTATTGTGCGTATTAACAGCCCGGGTGGTAGTCCTGTTCAAGCCGGTTACGTCTATGATGAGATTGTTCGACTCCGTGCACTCTATCCTGATAAGGCGGTGATGGCCGTTATTACCGATATTGGCGCCAGTGGCGGTTATTACCTAGCCAGTGCCGCGGACGCTATCTATGCGGATAAAGCCAGCCTGGTAGGTTCAATTGGGGTCATTTCAAGTGGATTTGGTTTTGTCGATTTGATGGAGAAGCTAGGGGTTGAACGCCGTGCTCTTACCGCAGGCGACAGCAAAGCACTGCTAGACCCTTTCCAGCCGCTCTCGGATCAACAGAAGCGCTTTTGGCAATCTGTGTTGGATACTACTCACCAACAGTTTATTGACGCTGTGAAGCAGGGTAGGGGTGATCGTCTTGCTGATAACCCTGAGCTGTTCTCTGGACTAATCTGGACAGGTGAACAGGCCGTTGAATTGGGTTTGATTGATGGGTTAGGCAGTGCTAGCTCTGTTGCTCGCGAACAGTTTAATACCGATCATCTAATTGATTACAGCTACCGTCCAAACGCGGTTGAACGCTTGGCAGAGCGTCTAGGTGTTGGGGTGGCCAGTCAGGTTATGAACACTCTCGGTATAACGAGCTCTATCCAGTTCAAATAGATCGCTAATAGCGTCTATTTTAGAAGCGGGTTGATGCCCGCTTCTAGTAATAGATGGTTTAACCCAATCAGTGGCAGGCCAATTAGAGTATTAGGGTCTCTGCTCTCAATCGACTCAAACAGAGTGATACCTAACCCCTCGCATTTAAAACTGCCTGCGCAGTCCAGCGGTTGCTCGCGATCAATGTAAGCTGTGATCTCTGCGTCTGACAGTTCTCTAAAGGTCACGACAACCTCTTCTAGATACTCTCTAGTCTCCTCAGTTTGGCTGTTGAAAAGCGCCAAAGAGGTTAGAAAGCTGACACGCCGACCGCTGCACAAAGAGAGCTGGGTAATCGCTCTCTCTTTGGTTAAAGGTTTGCCAAGAATCAGCTGGTCAAGCGTAGCCAGTTGATCAGACCCTATAATCCAGTGTGCAGGGAACTCTTTAGCTAACGCCTTGGCTTTCAGTTGGGCTAAACGAGCCGCACAAGCCTCTGGAGACTCACCGGCTATTGGCGTCTCATCGATGTCGGGAGAGGCGTGTTCAAACTCATTTAAAATGCGAGACAGTAGTTCGCGGCGATATTTTGAGCTTGAGGCTAAAACGATCGGTAATTGGTGGCTTTTCATCGATATTCCGCTGCGATTTTGTGCAGATTGGGCTTTTGTTAGCTAAAGAGGCTCTAACCTAACAAATATCCTCAATTAATGGCATATATTCCTTTACAGTTGGGCTTCAGATCCCTAGAATTGCGCGCTTATGTCGAACGGCCCTCTTCCGAAAAAAGTCGACCCTCGGAAACTTGCCGAGCGGGAAGCAGTTTTAACAGGCACTATTGCATTGCAATCTATGCCTCAGCTCTGCTCCTTGCTGGTCAGTCCCTGTGGTGATGTCAATGTAGAACTGGCTTTTGCCCTTGATGAGCAGAAGCTAAGAACTGTGACCGGACAAGCGAACGTTGAAGTTCAGCAACAGTGTCAACGTTGCTTGGAGCCAGTGACATTGCAATTGGAAGCAGAGTTCAGTTTAGCCGTTGTGTTAAACGAAGAGCAGGCCAAGAATTTGCCCCGTTACTATGATCCTCTACTGTTAGAGGATGATGTAAATCTTGCAGATTTGGTCGGAGAAGAGTTGATACTGAGTTTACCAGCCGTCTGTTATCATGATGACTGTTCAGTAAAAATGTCCTTCGGCGAAGATGAGATACCTGCGGAGCAGATTGAAAAACCGAATCCATTTAGTGTGCTAGCGAGCCTTAAGAAGTAGCGCTAGTAAAGTAAGATCCAGGAGTAAAAACCATGGCAGTACAGCAGAACAAAAAGTCTCGTTCACGTCGCGATATGCGCCGTTCACACGATGCACTTAGCAACCCAACTCTTTCAGTTGAACAGACTACTGGTGAGACTCACCGTCGTCACCACATGACAGCTGACGGTTTCTACCGCGGTCGTCAGGTTGTTGCAAAAGGCGACGAGTAAGTCTTAGCCGTGCAACACAGTTATTGCATCGCTGTTGATGCAATGGGCGGGGACTTCGGTCCCCGTATTACTGTTGAGGCCTCCCTCGCAGTTCTTAAAGATCACCCTGATCTATCGATTACCCTTGTGGGTGATCAAGAGCAGATCGCTCCCTATCTTCCTAAAGACGCTAATTCACAGTTAAGCCTTGTGCATGCTTCATCGGTTATTACGGCCGATATGAGGGTAATTTCCGCTCTGCGTGAAGGCTCGGACAGCTCAATGCAGTTAGCTCTGGATCAGCTCGCATCAGGTTCGGCCTGTGCCGTTGTGAGTGCTGGCAATACGGGGGCTTTGATGGCCCTTGCGAGACGCACCTTGGGAATGATTCAGGGGATCGATCGTCCCGCTATCTCTGCAGCTATGCCGACCTTGAAAGGCGAGTGTCAGGTCGTCGATTTGGGCGCTAACTTAGACTCTTCCCCAGAGATGCTAAAGCAGTTTGCTGTGTTGGGGCGCGCTTTGGTGCGGGTTACAACAAGTAGAGATCCAAAAATTGGTCTGCTTAACGTAGGCTCTGAAGAGACCAAGGGCAACGAGACGCTTCGTGAAGCGAGTGCTCAGATAGCGGAACTTCCAGAGGTGAACTACATCGGCTTTGTTGAAGGCGCTGATCTGTTTGTTGGTGAAGCGGATTTGATCGTCTGTGATGGTCTGGTCGGTAACGTGGCCCTAAAGAGTAGCGAAGGGGTCGCTAAGCTGCTAGCTCATCGACTGCGCCAGGTGTTTGCAGGTTCACTCTACAGTAAAGTCATCGCATGGCTGGCTAGCCCAATGCTGACAGCCCTGACTAAATCGCTCGATTCAGGTCAAAGAAATGGTGCACTGTTTTTAGGTTTGAATGGTCTGGTCGTTAAAAGTCATGGTGCTGCGAACGCTAATGACTTTAAGGCGGCTTTGGAAAACACTTTGAATATGCTCAAAGCCAATCTGTCTAAGCAGTTAGCGGATCAGGTTGCTCGCGATCTAAACAGTTCCCCTTAAGGGTTCAGATATTCCTCATATGATGTAAACTCCGTACTAGGATTTTTTATGGAGTTAATCTCCGCTAGTTAATCGAGGACAACATGTCTCAATCACTTGCATTGGTCTTCCCAGGCCAAGGTTCACAATCACTCGGTATGTTGAGTGATCTAGCTGCACAGCACTCTATTATCACGGATACGTTTAAAGAGGCTTCTGAAGCCTTAGGTCAGGATCTTTGGGCTATTGCTCAAGAGGGGCCTGAAGCGGTTCTTAATAGCACTGAGAATACACAACCTGTTCTGCTGACTTCGAGTGTTGCTCTGTGGCGTCTATGGCAACAGCAGGGTGGTGAAGCTCCATCAGTAGTCGCAGGCCACTCGTTGGGTGAATACTCTGCACTAGTTTGTGCTGGTGCTATCTCTTTGGCTGACGGTGTGCGTTTAGTTCGCCTTCGTGGCGAATTGATGCAGGCTGCGGTTCCTGCTGGTACTGGGGCGATGGCGGCAATTCTTGGTCTTGATGACGCGGCTGTTGTGGCTGCTTGTGAGCAAGCCGCTCAAGGTGCAGTGGTCTCTGCAGTTAACTTTAACTGCCCAGGTCAGGTCGTAATTGCCGGTGAGAAAGCAGCGGTTGAGCGTGGTGTGGAAGCTTGTAAAGAGTCGGGTGCTAAACGTGCAGTAGAGCTACCTGTATCGGTGCCTTCTCACTGTGCTTTGATGCAGCCAGCAGCTGAGAAGTTGGCTGAAGCATTGGCAAAGATTGAGATTACACTGCCAGCGATTAAACTCATTCACAACGTCAATGCATCGACCTGTGAAGATGTTGCTGAATTGCGTGATCTGTTGGTGCAGCAGCTGTACAGTCCAGTGCGTTGGACTGAGAGCGTACAAGCAATGTTAGCACTGGGTGTTGATCGCACCGTTGAGTGTGGTCCAGGTAAAGTTCTGTCGGGTCTGAATAAGAAAGTCGATCGCGCATTAACCGTTTTGAATATTGGTGATTCTGCGGGTCTAGACAAAGCCCTAGAAGCACAAAATAGCTAAGGATTAAAAGATGAGTTTAGAAAATAAAGTTGCGCTAGTAACAGGTGCTACCCGCGGTATCGGTAAAGCGATCGCAGAGAATCTCGCTGCACAGGGCGCTACCGTTCTTGGAACAGCAACGAGTGAAGGTGGTGCTAGTGCAATCACTGAATACTTAGCTGCAGCCGGTAATGCGGGTAAAGGTTATGTACTAAACGTCTCTGATAAAGAGTCGGTTGATGCGGTACTGGCACAGATCCAAGAGGAGTTCGGTGCGGTTACCATTCTGGTCAACAATGCTGGTATTACTAAAGACAACCTGATGATGCGTATGAAGGATGATGAGTGGGATTCTGTGCTGAATACCAATCTTTCGTCAGTCTACCGCATGGTTAAAGGTGTTCTACGCGGCATGACAAAAGCGCGCTGGGGTCGTGTGGTCAGCGTCAGCTCTGTTGTGGCCTCTATGGGTAACGCGGGTCAAGCAAACTACGCAGCAGCTAAAGCAGGTATGGAAGGTTTCTCACGTGCATTGGCTCGTGAATTAGGTAGTCGTAACGTGACGGTCAACTGTGTTGCGCCTGGTTTCATCGATACCGATATGACGGCTGATCTACCTGAAGCACATAAAGAGATGCTGCAGTCTCAGATATCACTGTCACGTCTAGGTAAGCCTGAAGAGATCGCAGCAGTCGTTGGTTTCTTATGCAGCGAATCTGGCGGTTATGTGACCGGTGAAACGATCCAGGTCAACGGTGGTATGTACATGGGTTAAAACCCCCGTTTAGGTGTGGTTTTTTACCGTATAAAAGGTTGTAATTTCCATCAGATAGCGGATAATTGCACCCAGTTAACAATTGTTGCTTATCTTTTATGTAAGCAGCGGTTTTCTAAAATTCCCAAAGTGTCAGTATAGATACAGTGGGCGTTGAAACATTATAGGAATCGATATGAGCAATATTGAAGATCGCGTTAAGAAAATTATCGCCGAGCAACTTGGTGTTAAAGAAGAAGAAGTGACTAACGAAGCTTCTTTCGTAGAAGACCTCGGTGCTGATTCACTTGACACTGTTGAACTAGTAATGGCTCTTGAAGAGGAATTCGAAACTGAAATTCCTGATGAAGAAGCTGAGAAAATCACTACAGTTCAGCTAGCAATCGACTACGTTAACGCTAACCAGTAATCGGTTCTACGTACGTTCGAAAAGCCGCACCTGCCTAGAGTAGTTGCGGCTTTTCTTTTATTAGCCCATCGGAGAGTTTTAGATGTCGCGCAATCGAGTTGTAGTCACAGGTCTTGGTCTATTAACACCTGTTGGTCAAACGGTCGATGACACTTGGTCAAATATTCTTGCGGGAAAGAGTGGTGCAGGCCCAATTGAGCATTTTGATGCTTCGGCTTTCAGCACACGTTTCTCATCATCTGTTAAAGATTTTCAACTAGAGCCTTACCTCAACCCTAAAGAGGCTCGTAAGATGGATCTGTTCATTCAATACGGCATGGTGGCTGCTATTCAAGCAGTTGAAGATTCCGGTATTGAAGTCTCAGAAGAGAATGCACCACGCATTGGTTGTGCCATTGGCTCCGGCATCGGTGGTCTACCAATGATTGAAAACACACACGACATACTGAATAAGTCAGGCCCTCGTCGAGTCTCTCCATTTTTCGTTCCTGGCAGTATCATCAATATGATCGCAGGTAACCTAGCCATTAAATATGGCTTCCGTGGACCGAATATTGCGATCACAACCGCCTGTACAACCGGTACCCACAACATTGGTCATGCGATGCGCATGATTCAATACGGTGATGCTGATGTGATGATCGCAGGTGGCTCTGAGATGGCGACAACGCCACTTGGTTTGGGTGGTTTTGCCGCTGCGCGTGCCTTGTCGAGTCGTAACGACGATCCACAAGCAGCAAGTCGTCCATGGGATCGTGATCGTGATGGGTTTGTGCTGGGTGATGGTGCCGGAATGTTGGTACTTGAGTCCTATGAGCATGCTAAAGCGCGTGGTGCGAAGATCTACTGTGAGTTGAGTGGCTTTGGTATGAGTGATGACGCCTACCACATGACTTCACCACCAGAGGATGGTGCCGGTGCTGCTCTGTCGATGACTAATGCGATTAAAGATTCCGGTCTGAACGTCGATCAAATCAACTACATCAATGCACACGGCACATCGACTCCGGCGGGTGATATTGCGGAATCCAATGCGGCTAAAGCGGTATTGGGAAGCGCTGCTTCAGATGTCCGTATGAGCTCGACTAAATCTATGATAGGTCACCTATTAGGGGCTGCAGGTGCTGTCGAAGCAGCCTTCTGTGTGCTGGCTCTTCGTGATCAAGTAGCGCCGCCTACGATCAACTTGGATAACCCAAGTGAAGGCTGTGACCTTAACTATGTGGCTCACACGGCCCAAGAGGCGAAGCTATTTGCCGCTATGTCCAACTCATTTGGCTTTGGTGGTACCAACGGTACACTCGTCTTTAACAAGATCTAGCGACCGTTGAGTCGGGTGCCTATCGGCCCCGACTCATACTGATTGCTAATACTCATTGGGTTTAGGTTTGTTAAAACGAACAGTCATAGTATTTGTTGCTTTTTTTATGGTGCTTGCCTCTGTTGGGTGGAGCCAATATCAGTCCGTTCTTGATCTTCCTAAACAGCGTCTAGCGCTCCAGCAACCAACCACCTTGACGGTTCCTACTGGCTATACGGCCTCACGCTTGGTTCAAGAGCTATCCGATCGTCACTGGTTGGATGAGCCGTTCAAACTTAAGTTACTGTTTAAGCTTCAGCCAGAACTCACCAAGTTGCGCAGCGGCGAGTATGAGGTAAGGGTGGGTGATACCCTAGAGACCCTGCTTGATCGTCTCATATCGGGTCGATCTGTGCAGTATCGAGTGACCCTTATTGAGGGGGCAACCGTTAAAGAGATGCTGGCCTCTCTTGCAGACAATGAACTGCTTGAGAAAACATTGAGTGCTACGGATGCCGCCAGTTTGTCGACTGAACTGGGCCTCAATGTCGATTCATCTGAAGGCCTATTTTTAGCCGAGACCTACTATTTTGAGCGGGGTACAACGGACAAAGAACTGCTGCTTCGTGCACACAGAATGCTTAATGATGTGTTAGATAAGCATTGGCAGAGTCGTGATATAACATTGCCGCTTGAGAGTTCCTACGAAGCCCTTATTCTGGCATCTATCATCGAGAAAGAGACGGGTTTGAGTAGTGAGCGGGGGCAGATCTCGGGTGTCTTCATTCGTCGTCTGAATCGGGGTATGCGACTGCAGACCGATCCAACCGTGATCTATGGCTTAGGTGAGCGTTATCAGGGCAATCTGACACGTAAGCATTTAAAAGAGTCGACACCCTATAACACTTATAGAATTCCAGCGCTCCCTCCTACGCCAATTGCATTGGTAGGGGAGGATGCGATTGTCGCAGCGCTTAATCCTGAGCCTGGTAAGGCGCTCTATTTTGTCGCCAAAGGTGACGGTTCGCACCAGTTTTCAGATACACTAGAGCAACACAATCGCGCCGTAAGAGAGTATCAATTGAAACGTCGCAAAGATTATCGTTCTACACCAGAGGCCAACTAATGCAAGGCAAGTTCATTACACTCGAAGGTGGTGAAGGGGTCGGTAAAACGACCAACTTAGACTACATTCAAGACTGTCTCGAATCGTCCGGTATCGATCTGGTCGTGACACGTGAACCGGGTGGAACTGAATTGGCTGAACAGGTTCGTGAGCTGCTTTTGACCCCGCGATCTGAATCGATGTCCGAGATGACAGAACTCCTTCTTGTCTTTGCTGCTCGAGCACAGCATGTTGAGACCCTCATTAAACCCGCTTTGGCTGAAGGTAAATGGGTGCTTTGTGATCGTTTTATCGATGCGACTCATGCTTATCAGGGTGGTGGCCGAGCGATGAATCAAACGACTATTGATCAGCTAGAGTCGTTGGTGTTGTCCGATCTTCAACCCGACTTAACCCTACTGCTAGACCTACCGGTTGAGGTAGGTATGAGCCGTGCGCGTGCACGAGCTGCGCTCGATCGCTTCGAACAAGAGGAGATGAGCTTCTTTGGTCGTGTACGCGATCGTTACCTAGAGCGTGCAGCAACTTCAAACGGACGCATTCGAATTATTGATGCAGAGCCTGCCATTCCTCAGGTTCAAGCTCAAATTGCGGCGGTGCTGCGTGAGTTTGGAGTTGCATTGTGAGCATTCTTCCTTGGCAGGCAGAGTATTGGCAGCGTATTGATCAGTTGATCGCTGATAATAAGTTACCTCATGCGCTGTTATTGGCTGGGCATAAAGGGGTGGGTAAACGTGCCTTTGCTGAGCACCTCGCTAAACGCTTGCTCTGTAATAACCCTAGGGGTTCAGAACCCTGTGGTCAATGTAAAACCTGTGAGCTGATTCAGCACGAGACGCATCCGGACCTGCTTCACCTCTCACCTGAAGAGGCTGGTAAGGTGATTAAAGTTGATCAGGTGCGCGAAACCATTGATCGCTTACACGGCACTGCGCAGCAGGGTGGTTATCGCGTCTTGATCATCGACCCTGCAGAAGAGATGAATATCTCTGCGGCCAATGCTCTGTTGAAAACCCTCGAAGAGCCTGGCAATAACACACTCATCCTGTTGATTGCTCACCAGTTAGGTCAGGTGATGCCGACCATTCGTAGTCGTTGTCAAAGAATTGAATTTAGTCTGCCTGAAGCTGGTTTAGCGACTGATTGGCTGGCCGAAAAGCTTCAGCTACCTCCTGAAAAAGCCAAAGGTTACTTGGGGTTAGCGCAAGGAGCTCCATTAACAGCTTACGAATGGAAGTCCGGTGGTGCGATTGATCTTCGTGCCAATTTTTTGGGTGGCTTGGCCGATCTGTTGCGTGCTCGAGTCAGTCCAGTCGCCTTGGCAGAGAAATACCAAAAAGAGGATCTGCGTCTGCCTCTAATTTGGTGGCAATCTCTGTTGGGTGATATTGTAAGAATTCAGATTGCGCAGGATGAACAGCCTCGCATCAATTTGGATATGCGTAAGATGGTGGATTCAGTTGCAAAACAGGCGAATGCAAGCCGTGTACTGAAACTCTATGAGTCAGTTCAAGTTGAATTAAACGCGATCCAACGCCACCTAAACCCCAATAAGCAGCTACTATTAGAGAAACTGTTTTTTGATTGGAAAGAGTTGAGTGTTAAGTAATGGTTGAGACAGTTAAATCAGAAAATCACGGCATCCTCGGACTCGTTATACATACGAAAGAGGATCTCTATCGTGCTTACATGCCGTTTTTAGAGCGTGGTGGTCTGTTTATACCAACCAAAGATCAGTACGAGCTAGGCGAAGAGATCTTCCTGCTGCTATCGCTAATGGGCGAGCCTGATAAGATCCCTGTCACCGGCAAAGTGGTTTGGCAAACACCTAAGAATGCGCAGGGCGGTAAAGTGCCGGGGATTGGTATTCAACTCTCATCTGACGAGACTGAGCTGCTTAAGAAGATTGATACCTACCTTGCGGGTGCACACGAATCAGGCCGTCAAACGCTTACCATTTAATTTTCATCGTTTTCAAAGTTTACAATCATGTTCATCGATTCTCATTGTCACTTAGACCGTTTAGATCTCTCCAAACATAACGATTCACTGACTGAGCTGCTTAATGATGCACGTCAACGCGGTGTCTCTAAAATGCTCTGTGTCGGTATCGATATGAATCTCTACCCTGCGATGTTAGAGGCAATAGAGGGGCAGTCTGATGTCTACGCTTCGGTTGGCATTCACCCATGCCACGTCGAAGAGAGTCCTTGGAATGAGGCTCAGATTCGCCAAGCGGTTGCGGCAAATCAGCGTGTCGTCGCCTTAGGTGAGACTGGACTCGATTTCTTCTATAAGACGGATACCAAAGAGCAGCAGGTAGAGAGTTTTGCTAACCACTTAAAGCTGGGAAGTGAGTTGGATCTCCCCGTCATCATTCACACACGTGAAGCGAGAGAAGAGACGCTTGAGGTGATGCAGGAGCATGCGGATCCAAAGACTGCTGGGGTGATGCACTGTTTTACAGAGACGATGGAGATGGCGATGCGCTCAATTGAGCTCGGCTTTATGATCTCTTTCTCAGGCATTATCACCTTTAAGAACGCCGCAGATCTTCGCGAGGTCGTTAAAGCGGTCCCACTGGATAAGTTCCTCATTGAGACCGATTCACCCTATCTAGCGCCTGTACCTTATCGCGGTAAACCGAACCAACCAGGTTACGTCGCAGAAGTCGCACAGTGCGTTGCTGATCTTAAAGGGCTACGAGTAGAAGAGGTGGCTGAACGTTCAGCGGCTAACTTCCACCGTTTGTTCAAAAAAGCGGCTTAGGCTTAGCTAACCTACAGACAGTTGTCCGGTTTAGGCAGTCCTGCAATCAGGGCAATACGCTTTACCGGGCTACCCTCGCCAGGAAAGAGCTGCATTAGGTAGATACTTTTCCCTTTATCAGCCCCCAGATGCAGTGTGGTGTATTTGATGAACGGACGCATCGCAGGGGATAGTTCAAACTCTTGATAGAACTGACGCATCAGGTCAATCAATTCCCAGTGAGCTTCTGTAAGCTCTAGATCAATGCTCTCTGCAAAGGACTCAGCCAGCTCAACATTCCACTGAGTTAAATTTTCTAGGTACCCTTCGGCATCCAATGGGTAGCTAACACCGTTAACCAGCAGATCACTCATTAGAACCAACTCACAGAGCGCGGATACTGAATCGTCAGATCGACAAACCCACCATCGCTACAGGTCGGTAATGAACTAAGGACCCCACGAGCCTGGCAATCGCACTCTAAAACCGTCGCGGGGCAGGGTAGTTCTTGTAATGAACGGCTTAAGCCTTCAGAAGCCCAGTAGACGCCATTTTCGATAAGAAGTAGATGATCATCAGCCTGCAGTAGCTCAAGGCATGCCTGAAGCTTGTTGGGGCTGTTAGGCGGTGTATTGACGATGTAGAGAGTGCCTCTGATCTTGTCGTTGGAGCTAGACATGGAAAATATGATCCTGTTGGCGAATGAGTAGTGCGATCTCAGAACGACTCAACGCTTTTGCCGGCAGAGCAAGCTTGTCTTGAGTAATGCCTCGCTCCTCTAAAGAGTCAGCACAATAGAACAGATCCTCTACATCGTAGAGCGGAAGCGCCTGCTGCATGGCGGAAAGGTTTTTCTGCTCTATCACTGCTGGGTTTTGATCCGGTAGCAGTTGGAACACGCCATCACCCTGAAACAGAAGAGAGACCTTCTGATCAAACAGAGCGGCAGCCAGTGCAAGGTCAGTTGCCTCTCGGGCTTGAGCGCTTCCATAAGGTGCTGAAGAGGTGATCACAAGAAACTGTTTCATGAACCAGCCCCAAAGGTAACGACACGGTCAGATTCCACCGCACTGGCGACTAGCTGCCCCAGACCCGATAGATCATAGCCGTCCGCTAAATTGTCACCCGTCTTGCTGTAGCGGCTACTCTCCGCTGAGTTAATAACCCCACGCCGTACCGCCGCCGCAATGCAGACAACAGCATCCAGTGAGTGTTGAGTAACAAACTGCTGCCACTGCTCAGGCAGGTTTAACTCATCTTGTGGAGCAACACTGTGACTCGTCGCATTGTGAACCCCAGCACCATAAAAAAATAGGCGCTCAATGCTATGACCCGCCTTCAAAAGCGTACGAGCAAAGCGCAAAGCGGTATGGCTGCTCTGATGATCGATCGGCGCGGATTGAATGATGAGGGTGTATTTCATGGTGAGAATTCTAACAACTTATTTTTGATAGGCACATCTTTGTGGGTGTTTTGTTATTGAAGATCAAAAGCACTTCTATCCGACTGACGTCGGCTAGCCTTCTTCTGTTTTCAGCAATGTTGCCGGTGACTGGCTCTCAGCCTGTCATCCGCTGGTAGAATTTATCAGATAATCCGGAAAACACCGATAAAGCAGATGACAGGCTAAAGCCAGTCACTGGTGCTTGAAGATATATCTTTATGAACATCAATCGCGGCCTTTTCAAGACCGCTCCAACAGTGCCAGACTCGAATCTCGTGCCAGTCGCCCCCGTCCGACTGAGAGCGAGCACGGTGTTCTTTTTCGTTAAGACGTTGAAAGGATCGAGCCCCGGATGGGCGAGAGTTTCAGCGCCTGCACGGAGCAGGCTCTTTATAAATGAGAATCTAGCTATTAGCACCAGTGACTGGCTTTAGCCTGTCATCTGCTATATCGGTGTTTTCCAGATTGGTAATAAAGCCTACCTGCGGTTGACAGGCTGAAGGCCAGTTAAGTCCAGGGATGGTCTATATGCAGTCATTGCAGGAGCAAATTACTGCCACCGAAAAGATCGCCACATCTTCGATATGCCTCCAACAAAAAATCCCCGCTATTGCGGGGATTTTAAAAGAAACTCAAACAACAAATTAGTCGTCGTTAAACGCACCCACTAGGCTCAGTAGGTGAACAAACAAGTTGTAGACGTTTAGGTAGAGACCCACCGTCGCCATGATGTAGTTGGTGTAGGTACCGTTGATGATGTTGCTTGTATCGTACAGAAGGAAGCCTGCCATTAGGAAAACAACCGCAGCAGAGAAAGCAAGCTGCATGCCTGATACATCCACACCGAAGAGAGGCAGGATGAACATCGCAAGCATTGCTACGATCAGTACGATAGAGCCCGCAGCCAGGAATCCACCCATGAAGCTAAAATCACGGCGGCTAGACATGACGTAGCCCGTTAGACCGAAGAAGGTTACAGCAGTCATACCCAGAGCCGTCGCTACAATTTGACCGCCATTCGGTAGTGCTAGGTAGGAGTTAAGGATTGGTCCTAGACCAAAACCCATTAGACCTGTGAAAAGGAAGGTCAATGGAAGTGCAGCGGCTGTATTCTGCTTCTTGTTGATGACAAAAAGCATAATGAAGCTGACGATGATGCTTCCTAGGTAGACGATAAACGGTGGGTTGATCGCCATAGAGATAACGGCAGTGACGGTACTGAATACCATGGTCATCGCAAGCAGCATGTATGTGTTGCGAATCATTTTATTGGTATCGCGTACGGCACCCTGTGCTTGTGTGTTGATACTGTCGTAAGTGGCCATAATGTCCTCTTCTCGTTGCTGGTTTGGTTCGGTTTATTACAACCTGAACGCTTTAGTTTTATAGCTCTTTATAATGTTGAGCATTTTACTCAAGATTTCAAGTTTTTAGTTATGATTTTTAACCTTAACCCCCAGTAAATATGGGGCTTTTAAGTAATATCGATTGGTTCGAAGTGGATGCTTAAATGATTCAATGCCGGTACAATTCTGCAATAAATTTTTATTAAAGGGTTGTTGGGTTTGGCACAAGCACACGAGAGTTTTCAATTTATCCGTTCAGAAATGATCAACTCGCTCGGAATCGAAATGAGCGAGTATGAGCACAAGGCGACAGGGGCTAAGCACTTCCACCTTGCAACTGATTATGATGAAAACGTCTTCTTAGTGGCCTTCAGAACCATGCCTGAAGATTCAACCGGGGTGGCTCATATCCTCGAACATACAGCGCTTTGTGGTAGTGAGCGTTTTCCTGTTCGTGATCCCTTCTTCATGATGACTCGCCGTTCACTGAATACCTTCATGAACGCGTTTACCAGCAGCGATTGGACTGCGTACCCCTTTGCCAGCCAGAACCGTAAAGACTTTTTCAATCTCTTGGATGTCTATCTTGATGCTGCATTTTTCCCGCGTCTCGACCCATTAGATTTTGCGCAAGAGGGACACCGTGTAGAGCTAGCGGAAGCGGGTAATCCAGAGTCGGACCTGCTCTTTAAAGGAGTCGTATTCAACGAGATGAAGGGGGCCATGAGCTCAACCACATCGGTGCTGTGGCAAACCGTCTCTAAATACCTTTTCCCAACGACGACCTACCACTACAACTCGGGCGGAGAACCTGCGGATATTCCAGATCTGACATACGATCAGTTAAAAGCCTTTCATGAGACCCACTATCACCCAAGTAATGCCATTGTCATGACCTTTGGTGATATTCCCGTTGACGAATTACAGCGTCGCTTTGAAGAGCAGGCGTTTAATCGTTTTGAACGACTCGATTCTGAATTAAGTGTGCCTGATGAGAAGCGTTACTTTGCCCCGATCAAGGTAGAAGAGGCCTACCCACTCGATCAGGGTGAGACAGAGGGTAAGACCCATCATGTCATTGGTTGGTTGACCAAACCGTCGATCGATCTTAAGGCAGAGCTTGAGGGGCAACTTCTGTCACGCGTTCTGTTGGATAATTCCAGTTCACCCCTGCGAGCCGCTCTAGAGTCAACAGATTTAGGAGCTGCACCTTCACCGCTTTGTGGTATCGAGGACTCTAATCGCGAAATGTCATTCCTCTGTGGTATCGAGGGGAGTGAGCCTGAGCGAGCGGCGCAGTTTGAGCAGCTGGTGTTGGATACGCTGCAAGAGGTGGTTGATCAGGGTGTTGATCCATCCGTTGTGGCCGCCCAACTGCACCAGTTGGAGCTTCAACAACGAGAAATTACTGGTGATCACTACCCCTTTGGTATGTCGCTAATCCTAGCCTCCCTATCAAATGCGATTCACCGTGGTGATGCCATTGCGAGCCTCAATATTGACTCTGTTCTGGATCAACTACGAGAGGAGATTAAAGACCCTCAGTTCATTCCGAATCTAGTAAAAACTTGGTTGCTCGATAACCCGCACCGTGTGCTACTCACTCTAAGGCCTGATACCGAATTGAGTCAGCGTAAAGATCAGGCTGAGGCGGATCGTCTGGCCCAATACAAACAGAGTTTGAGTCGTGAAGCGTTAGAGTCGATCGATGCGCTCGCTAAACAGCTCGAAGAGCGTCAAACCCAAGCCGATGACCCTTCACTGCTGCCAAAAGTGACTTTAGAGGATGTTCCTGTTGAATGTCACTTCCCGGTAGGTGATCAGGTCAATGATTCCACTACTTGGTTTACAGCCGGCACCAATGGCATCGTCTACCAACAGCTGCTGTTTGATCTGCCAGAACTAACGGCAAGGCAGCAGACCCTTCTACCACTCTACACTCAGTGTCTAACGGAATTGGGTAGTGCTGGCCGAACCTACAAAGAGCACCAGGCATTGGAGAGCGCCATTAGTGGTGGTATCTCTGCTTCTATCAATGCCCGAGCAGCGACCGATGATGCGACACAACTGCGCGCTATTCTGACCTTATCTGGCAAAGGGTTAGTTGTTAATCAAGCGGCACTCTCTGAGTTGATGGCCGATATGTTGGTTTCAGCACCTTTTAATGAGACGGCTCGTATTGCTGAGTTGCTCAATCAGAACGCGTCTCGAAAAGAGCAGTCTGTTACCGGTCAGGGGCACTCGTTAGCGATTTTGGCCGCCAGTGCTGGTTTGGCACCTGGGGCTGGTTTCTCTCACGCCTCTAGAGGTTTGCCATCGATTAAATTGGCCCGTGAGTTGGCTGATCAATCCAGTGATGAAAGCCAGTTGAACGCCTTGGCTGAAGAGCTTAGAGGCATTCACCAAGTGATTATGGCCTCTAGCCCTAAAGCGCTATTAGTGGCGGATTCAGAGCATAAAGAGAGCTGTCTGCGCCAGTTTGAAAAAGAGTTTGCGCGTCTATCCTCTGGCTCGATCGATAAGCCTTTCCAGGTATCGACTGAAGCGCCAGTGAAGCAGCAGGCTTGGATCGTTAATACACAGGTTAACTTCTGTGCCAAGGTCTTCAGGACCGTCACCGTAGCGCATCCAGATGCCGCCGCGTTGACCGTTGCAGGTGAGATTCTACGAAACGGTTACCTGCACCGTGCCATTCGAGAGCAGGGCGGTGCTTACGGTTCAGGTGCCAGCCAAGACAGTGGTGACGGGCTATTCCGCTTCTACAGCTACCGTGATCCCAACAGCATCGAGACGATCAACCACTTCGATCAATCAGTGGCTTGGTTGCTTGACGGTGGTGCGGATTCTGAGAAGTTGGAAGAGGCTATCTTGGGTGTGATCAGTTCGATCGATAAACCGGGTTCACCGGCAGGCGAAGCCAAAGCGACCTACCTGAATGCACTCTTTGGCCGTACACCAGAACAACGCATGGAGTATCGCTCAAGAGTGTTAGCTGTGACTTTGGGTGATATTGAGCGAGTGGTTAATCAGTATCTATCAAACCCTGAAGAGGGCTATGAAGCGATTGTGACCAGCGCTAAAACAGCAGAGACTCTCTCTGACAACTACCAGCGATTCTCATTGTGAGTGAGCAGGGTGCAAACCAGCTCTTAAAAGGGGTTCTGTTAGTTATTTTTGCAGAAGCGGTCTTGGTGGCTACCGGTGTGTTAATTCGAACCGTCGCTGAGGCGCTCTCGGTTGCGCAGCTGGTCTTCTTACGAAACGCTTTTGGTCTGCTCATTATGCTGCCACTGGTGTTGGGTGCGAAGGGGATTTCGCTGAAAACCTCACGCATCAACCTTCATTTGGGTAGGGCTCTGGTTGGTGTCTCTGCCATGTCCTGTCTCTACTATGGCTGGACTCATCTTCCACTAGGTACGGCAGCCCTGTTAAAACAGACGGCACCGCTGTTCATGCCACTGCTGGCGCTCTGGTTCTTGAAAGAGAAGATCCACCCCATCCTGTTTTGGTCCCTGCCGATCGGGTTTATTGGGGTAGCACTGGTCCTTAATCCAGCCAATGCCGGTCTGCAACTGGCGGTTTTGATAGGTCTTGCTGGTGCAGTGCTTGGCGCTCAAGCGAAGATCTTCGTGCGTAAAATGAAAGATACAGAACCCTCTCGCAGGGTGGTCTTCTACTTCTCGCTATTTGCGTCTCTATTCAGTGCGCCCTTTGCACTGCAGGGTTGGGTTGCACTGGGTTGGTTTGAGTTAGCGGGGGTCATTGGAATCGCTGCGCTATCGACCTTGGCGCAACTCTCAATGACTAAGGCATACCATAGCGCCCCCGCTGGTTATCTTGGGCCATTCACCTACAGCTCAGTCATCATAGCCAGTCTGGTCGGTTGGTTGTTGTGGGATGAGACTCTAGCAACCTTAACGATTGCCGGTATGGGGTTGATTGTGTTGGGTGGGGTGATGACGTTGAAAGCGAAAGCCTAGTTTGGGCAGATTGCCGGTGACTGGCTTTAGCCTGTCACCCGCTCTTTTAGTTTACTGCCAAGCTCTGCACGTAATTTAAAAGCGGATGACAGGCTAAAGCCTGTCACCAGTACGTTGGAGCCTTATCGAAGATGAGGCGATCTTTTTTCGCGACCTTTTCAAGATCGCTCCAACAAAAAAACCGCGGCAAGCCGCGGTTTTTTTATTCACGCTAACCCTTAGGCATCGATGATGCTGTTTAGAGTCTCACTTGGGCGCATAACCTTAGTTACAACGTCTAGCGGTGCATGGTAGTAACCCTGAAGATCCGCTGGGTTGCCTTGAACGGCTGCTAGCTCTTCTAGGATTTTCGCTTCGTTAGCGCTTAGATCTTCAGCAACTTTAGCGAAGGTTGCTGCTAGCTCTTTATCTTCTTCCTGCTGTGCAAGTTCCTGTGCCCAGTAAAGGCCTAGGTAGAAGTGGCTTCCGCGGTTGTCCAGTTCACCAGTACGACGAGAGGGTGACTTACCACGCTCAAGTAGTGTTTCAGTTGCACGATCGAGTGCTGCTGCAAGAACTTTAGCACGTGGTTTGTTCTCTTTGATGCCTAGCTCTTCTAGTGAGACACCGATTGCAAGGAATTCACCTAAAGAGTCCCAACGTAGGTGGTTCTCTTCGACAACCTGCTGTACGTGCTTAGGTGCAGAACCACCAGCGCCTGTTTCGTACATACCGCCGCCCGCAAGCATTGGAACAACGGATAGCATCTTAGCAGAAGTGCCTAGCTCCATGATTGGGAATAGGTCGGTTAGGTAGTCACGAAGTACGTTACCGGTAACAGAGATGGTATCCATGCCACGGATTAGACGCTCACAAGTAGAGCGCATCGCGCGTACGTAAGACATGATGCGAAGATCTAGACCTTCAGTGTCGTGTTCTTGTAGGTAGAGTTCTACCTTCTTACGAAGTTCACGGTCGTGGGCACGTTCAGCGTCTAGCCAGAAGATCGCAGGAGTGTCTGATTGACGTGAACGAGTCACAGCCAATTTAACCCAGTCACGGATCGCAGCATCTTTGGTCTGACACGCACGCCAGATATCACCTTTCTCAACTTTGTGGCCCATCAATACAGTGCCGTCTTCAGCAACGACGCGCATGATGCCATCCTCTTCCATTTCGAAGGTCTTATCGTGCGAACCGTACTCTTCCGCTTTCATCGCCATTAGACCGACGTTTGGAACGGTACCCATAGTCGTTGGATCGAACGCACCGTGCGTTTTACAGAAGTTGATCATCTCCTGGTAGATACGAGCGTAAGTCGATTCAGGCATGACCGCTTTAGTGTCTTTAGTCTTGCCGTCAGGGCCCCACATCTTACCTGAGTTACGGATCATCGCAGGCATAGAGGCGTCGACGATAACGTCTGAAGGTACGTGAAGGTTAGTGATGCCTTTAACGGAATCAACCATCGCCATTTCTGGGCGGTGCAGTGCAGCTGCGTGGATATCTTCTAGGATCTCTTCACGCTTAGAGTTAGGCAGTGTTTCAAGCTTATCAAGAATGTTACCCATACCGTTGTTAGGGTTAACACCTAGCTCTTCAAACAGCTCGCCCCACTTGTCCCATACCTCTTTGTAGAAGACAGTCACAGCGTGACCAAATACGATAGGGTGAGAGACTTTCATCATGGTCGCTTTTACGTGAAGTGACCACATAACGCCAGACTCTTTACAGTCTTGTAGAGTCTCTTCGAAGAAATTGCGAAGCGCTTTAGCGCTCATGAACATGCCGTCAAGCACTTCACCTTTCTGAAGGTCTAGCTCTTTCTTAACGGTGATGTTGCCATCGCCACAGATGAACTCGATACGGACCTTAGTGTCCTTCTCCATCGTTACAGACTGTTCGCTTGAGAAGAAGTCGCCGCCGTTCATGTAGTCAGCGTGCGTACGTGACGCTTTGCTCCATTGCCCCATGCTGTGTGGGTGCTTGCGTGCAAAGGCTTTAACAGCCGCTGGAGCACGACGGTCTGAGTTACCCTGACGTAGTACAGGGTTAACAGCGGAACCTAGAATCTTAGAGTAACGATCACGGATCTCGATCTCTTTGTCGTTACGTGGCTCATCTGGGAATTCAGGTACGTGGTAGCCCTGGCCCTGAAGTTCAGCAATTGCAGCTTTCAACTGAGGTACAGAGGCTGAGATGTTTGGTAGTTTGATCAGGTTAAGGTTTGGATCAGAGGTCATGTTACCTAGTTGTGCTAGACCGTCTTCAACCTTCTGTTGATCGTTAAGGTACTCGGGGAAAGAGGAGAGGATACGTCCTGCTAGTGAGATGTCGCAGAGTTCAACATTAATGTCTGCGGTTTTAGCAAACTTACGTACGATCGGTAGTAGTGATGCTGTCGCAAGTGCTGGTGCTTCGTCAGTGAGTGTGTAGACGATGGTACTTGGTTTTTTAGCCATTCTAGTCCCCAAATGTTAACGGTAGGATTCCATCAAATTGAAGTTTGTGACCTCAATTTATTTCCTTCGGAATCTGCGGTGATAGTTTCGCAGCGCGCATTATACTGGGGTGTGTAGTTATTTTACAGAGCGGGACTAAGACTTAAGGTGTAGGAGTGCTAGGTCGATTTGGATCAAGTTAAGTCGGGAAAGTTATAAGGTGGTTTGGCGTGGTTTATCCAGAGGTTTTGCTAAGACCGGGTGACTGGCTTTAGCCTGTCATCCGCTGTCTGGTGTTCGCAGAGGTTCTGGAAAACGCTGGTGATGCCGATGACAGGCTAAAGCCAGTCACGGGCACTTTGGTGTAAGTTCATCACAACGTTGAGAGGCCTTAGGTTCGCGGTTTCCCCTTCGGGGGATTCGATCCTACACTCGGGTTTTGTAGCAGATTATCTACAAGGCAGTGTTGTAGGAGCGAATTTGAGCGAAGCGAAAAACCGCGAATAATCATAATGGTGCCGATCAAGGTACGGGTGACAGGCCTTCAGCCTGTCACCGCATTCAAATCACGTGCTTTTACAACGACTCCGGCTCATACCCTAGATTCGGTGCCAACCAGCGCTCAGCTTCTGACAACTCCATCCCTTTACGATGAGCGTAGTCCTCTACCTGGTCTTCGCTGATCTTGGCAACACCAAAGTACTTCGCCTCAGGGTGGCTGAAGTACCATCCGCTGACAGCGGCGGTGGGTAGCATGGCAAAGCTATCAGTCAGCGTCATGCCGACCTGCTGCTCGACATCCAGAAGCTCCCACAGTAACCCTTTTTCGGTGTGGTCAGGGCAGGCTGGGTAGCCAGGTGCTGGGCGAATGCCAACATACTCTTCGCGAATCAACGCTTCGTTATCGAGAGACTCTTCAGAAGCATAGCCCCAATAATCCCTGCGGACATCTGCGTGGAGTTTCTCGGCAAGCGCTTCGGCAAGACGGTCAGCGAGGGCTTTAACCATAATCGACTGGTAGTCGTCATGGTCTTTTTCGAACTCGGCCACCATCTCGTCAACACCAATGCCCGCCGTGACGGCAAAGGCGCCTAGATAGTCCGGTGTACCACTCTCTTTACTCGTAATGTAGTCCGACAGACAGTGGTTGTATCGACCTTCAATCTTTTGCGTCTGCTGACGTAAGTGGTGAACCGTCGTTAATAGCTCAGTCCGACTCTCGTCCTTGTAGAGTTCGATGTCATCACCGACGCGGTTAGCTGGGAATAGCCCAACGACAGCGCGTGCCTCTAACAGTTTTTCCGAAACAATCTTATTTAGCATCGATTTGGCATCTTCAAACAGTTTAGTTGCCTGTTCGCCAACAATCTCATCGGTCAGGATGCGAGGGTATTTGCCGGCCAGCTCCCAAGATTGGAAGAAGGGTGTCCAGTCAATGAACTCAAGCAGTGATTCCAGTGGAATATTATTGAGGGTGTGGATGCCAGGTTTGTTGGGTACTGGCGGTAGGTAGCCTTCCCAGTTTACCGGTTCTGCATTTGCACGAGCCGCATCGATGTTGACGCGACGCTGCTCATTTTGACGGGCCAGGTGACGCTCACGAACCGCCTGGTACTCTTCACGAGTGTCGGCAATGAACTGCTCTTTACGCTCTTTCGAGAGTAGGGCAGAGGCAACACCGACCGAACGTGATGCGTTGGTTACGTGCACCACTTGGTTGTTCTGGTAGCTAGGTTCAATCTTAACTGCAGTGTGTGCTTTTGACGTGGTTGCGCCACCGATCAACAGCGGTATGTCAAAGCCTTGGCGCTGCATCTCTTTAGCAACATGCACCATCTCATCCAGTGACGGTGTGATCAGTCCAGACAGACCTATAATATCGGCGTTCTCTTCGCGGGCTGTTTTCAGAATGGTCTCTGCAGGGACCATGACACCGAGGTCGATGATCTCAAAGTTGTTACACTGCAGTACCACCCCAACGATATTCTTACCGATGTCGTGCACGTCACCTTTTACGGTCGCCATGATCACTTTGCCGGCTGAACTCGACTCGCTGCCATCTTTCTCCGCCTCAATGTAAGGCATCAGATAGGCAACCGCTTTCTTCATAACGCGGGCCGATTTCACCACCTGAGGCAGGAACATCTTACCGGCGCCAAACAGATCACCTACAACGCCCATACCATCCATTAATGGACCTTCGATGACGTGCAGTGGACGATCGTACAGGTGACGACACTCTTCGGTATCTTCATCGATGTAATCGGCAATGCCTTTGACTAGGGCGTGCGATAGGCGCTCTTGGACAGGCAGTTCACGCCATGCCAAATCAGCCCCGTTCGCTTGAGTGGCCGCATCACCTCGATACTGTTCAGCGTGCTCGAGCATTCGCTCGGTACCGTCTTCGCGACGGTTAAGTACGATATCTTCAACATGCTCACGCAGCGCTTCAGGTAGGTCGTCATAGATCGCCAACTGACCCGCATTGACGATACCCATGTCCATGCCCTGTTTGATGGCGTGGTAGAGGAATACACAGTGGATCGCTTCGCGGACCTTGTCGTTACCACGGAACGAGAACGAGACGTTGGAGACACCGCCCGAGATCATAGCGTGCGGTAGGTTCTTTTTGATCCAACCAGTCGCCTCAATAAAGTCGACTGCGTAGTTGTCGTGCTCTTCGATGCCGGTAGCAATGGCAAAGATGTTCGGATCAAAAATGATATCTTCTGGTGGGAAACCTACGGTATCGACCAGCACGCGATAAGAGCGCTCACAGATCTCAATCTTGCGCTCATAGGTGTCGGCTTGACCCACTTCATCAAAGGCCATCACGACCACCGCAGCACCGTAGCGACGAATCAGCTTGGCTTGAGCTATGAACTTCTCTTCACCCTCTTTGAGTGAGATGGAGTTAACAACGCCTTTACCTTGTATGCGTTTTAGACCCTCTTCGATGATCTCCCATTTAGAGGAGTCGAGCATGATCGGCACACGTGAGATATCTGGCTCGGATGCAATCAGATTGAGGAAGCGAATCATGGCCGCTTCGGCATCCAGCATCCCCTCATCCATATTGATGTCGATGATCTGTGCACCGTTATCTACCTGCTGACGAGCGACCTCTAGTGCTGTCTCGTAGTCACCCTCTTTAATGAGTCGGCGGAAACGAGCAGAGCCGGTGACGTTGGTCCGTTCACCGACGTTAACGAACAGAGTCTCAGCTCCAATGTTTAGAGGCTCTAGGCCGGCTAGGCGACACTCTATCGGTAGATCTGGAATCTGACGTGGCGCTTTAGAGATGATCCCTTCGCGAATGACGCGTATATGATCTGGGGTTGTGCCACAACAGCCACCCACCACATTGACGAAGCCAGAGTCGACCCATTCGGCAATTTCGCTCAGCATCTCTTCAGGAGATTCGTCATATTCACCAAAGGCGTTGGGTAGACCCGCGTTAGGGTGAACAGAGACATAGGTATCCGCTATACGAGAGAGCTCCTCAACGTACTGGCGTAACTCTTTAGGGCCTAGCGCACAGTTCAAACCGATGGTGAGTGGTTTAGCGTGACGAAGAGAGTTCCAGAACGCCTCGGTCGTTTGGCCAGAGAGCGTGCGGCCTGAAGCGTCAGTGATGGTGCCACTGATCATCAATGGGAGTCTTAGATTGTGATCGTCAAAGTACTGCTCACAGGCAAAAACGGCCGCTTTAGCGTTCAAGGTATCGAAGATGGTTTCGATCAGAATCAGGTCTGCACCACCGGTGATCAAACCATCAAGCGACTCGGTGTACGCTTCAACCAGTTGATCAAAGGTGATGTTACGAAAACCGGGATCGTTTACATCGGGTGAAATGGTAGCGGTGCGGTTGGTCGGGCCAAGTACACCTGCAACAAAACGAGGGCGGTCTGGTGTCTCGGCCGTCATGCGATCCGCAGCACGACGTGCCACTTTAGCCGCTTCGACATTGATCTCGTGGTTGATCGATTCCATCTCATAGTCGGCCATCGCGATGGTGGTCGCGTTGAATGAGTTGGTTTCAATAATGTCGGCGCCCGCTTTGAGGTACTCGTAGTGAATATCTTCGATGATCTTGGGTTGCGTTAACACCAATAGATCATTGTTACCTTTGACGTCACAGTGCCAATCTGCAAAGCGCTCACCACGGTAGTCGGCTTCTTCTAGCTTGTACCCCTGGATCATCGTACCCATGCCACCATCCAGAATAAGGATGCGCTCTTTGAGTAGCTGTTTTAGTAGTTGATCTGTTGCAGAATAGTCACGCACGCTGTCACGCCTTTTATCTAAACGAATTTTGAGGCGCATATTCTATAACAAGTTGATTGGAATGGTTTTGATTGCATTTCATCTTTGACTGAAATCAGCTCATGTTTAACCTGAATTGACGTTGAATATTGTTAGAACGATTACGCAGGTGCAAAATTTAGATGATAAGAGTAAAATCGCGACCTCGTTCGACTCAGGGATAGAATCCCCAACCAATTCATGGGTTATAGATATGCTACAAACTTTCTTAAAAGCGAAGCTGCACCGCGTGACAGCCACTCATGCTGAACTGCACTACGAAGGCTCTTGCGCCATTGATCAGGACCTTTTAGATGCTTCAGGTATTCATGAGTATGAGAAAATTGAGATCTATAACATCAACAACGGCGAACGTTTTTCGACCTACGTTATCAGTGCAGAGCGTGGCAGCGGTGTAATCTCTGTGAACGGTGCTGCGGCTCATAAAGCGAACAAGGGCGACCTACTTATTATTGCCGCTTACGTCCAGCTAGATAGTTCAGAGCTGGATGGCTTCCAACCAACGCTCTGTTACTTTGAAGGCGCTAAGTTTGATGAGGTAGACGGAGTCTCCGATGAAGAGATCCGCGCTCGTAACAAGTTGACCGGTGTGAAAAAAGCGATTCCTGTTCAGCCTGCTTCAATGTAAGTCGTTTCTAGAAGTAAAAAAAACCCGCCAAGTAGCGGGTTTTTTTGTGTTCAATGTTGGTGTTACTTGTTGGCGTAAGTGCCCGGAAGCGCTCGAGCGACTGCACCTGTTACGACCGCTGCAAGAACGACCTTCACTGCGTCACCTGGAATGTAGACCCACATGATCATCAGTGACTCAAGCCATGTACGTCCAGTGACCAGTTTGAATCCAGCAATACCAAATAGGTACATCACGACAATACCGCCCACCAGAGCACCAATGCCGGCTGCAATGGTGAGGGAGAATTTACCTGAGAGTGAGCGTGTCAGAAGACCCGCTGTGAACGCAGCAAATGGGAAGGCGAACAGGAAACCAGCAGTAGGGCCTGCAAAGACGCCAAGACCGCCACGACCACCGGCCAAGAGGTTAGCACCCAGAGCCACGACGACTAGGAACAGAATCATCGATAGAGCACCGTTACGTGCGCCCAAGATCGTGCCCGCTAGCATAACGCCCAGCGATTGAGCTGAGATGGGAACACCCGTCGCAAATGGGATCGGTGGGATAAAGCCCAGTGCTGCTAGCAGCGCCGCGAAGATTGCAATTTGAACAATCTGTTTGTCTTTCGTTATTTCACTCACAGTGACTCCTTTTGAGTTGCTTGAAGCCGAAATGGCTCTCTAGTTTTTAATTTTTGGTATGCCGCCACGAGCAGCGACCGCTTCAGCCACCTGATCAGACATTCTTAGTGCCTGTACCACTAATGGGGCTATAATTTGCCAATAACGACGTTGTCCACCACGTGCTCGCCATGCCGCTAACAGGGCATGCATAAACGAGACCAACACAGGAACAAAGCGTATCAGTAAAGAGAGTGCAAACGCGATTCGTTGGGTCTCAACACCCAGCCATCGAAGTGGCGTTAGCAAAAATTGAAAAACCGCGTTCATCTCATCCATGCGCGTAGTCATGCTGATGGCATTGGCCAGTAGGATTAGTACCAACATGCGACCCAGTAGTATCCAAGCCTCGGCAAGCCCCATGGTCCAATACTGCAAGGCAAAGATTGCCAGCATCATCCAGAATAGCGGTTTCAAAAGTTTCAGTTGCGCCATGCCAGATCTACCCAAGCTGGCGTAGATCCCCAGCGTAACAGCAACGGCTAATGAGATGATTCCTACCTCTTTTACGGGATAGAGCAGAACCGTGGTGATGGCTAAACATAAAAGCTTAAACCCGGCCGGCAGACGGTGCAGCCAGGATATTTGTGCAAGGTATAGGCTCATCATGACTCTGCAGTCTCAACAGCATGTCGCTTATAGTCATTGATCACCTCTTCAATGGAGCCATCTTTTACGACTCCTTGATCACCTATCCATACCAGTCGATCAAACCCGTCAAAACCATCTAGCTCGTGACTGATCATAATGACCTGCTGGGACAGACTGCTGATCACTTTCTGAAGCTGATATCGAGTGGGTAGATCAAGTGCAGAGAAGGGTTCATCGAAGACAATGACTTTAGGCTTCAATAGAAGCACCGAGAAAATACAGATCAACTGCTTTTGCCCTTCAGACAGGCTGTGGACCGGAAGATCTTTCCAATCCAGTCGATCATGCTCTTTTAATAGTGCGAGTGCTTCGGCTTCTGACTCTGACTTATCTTTGCCCTGGTTTTGCAGACCAAAGATCAACTCTTCAAGTACGGTAGGGAAGATCAGTTGGTGATCTGGATTTTGAAATACAAAGCCGACTTCAGTCGACATGGCGGCAGGCCCTTTCGATGGGTCTTTACCGTTGATGCTGATGGTGCCGCTGTCGGCGGTAAGTAAACCGTTAAGCAGGCGAATCAGGCTGCTTTTGCCGCTGCCATTAAACCCGATAATACCAATGCGTGACTCATTAAGTGACAGCGAAAGATCATCGAAGATAGTACGTCCTTCTCTTGTCAGAGTGACGTGGCTTAGCTCTATGGATGGGGTGTGCATTGGCAAAAGGTATGTAACTTTTCAAAATGTGGACGCAGAGTAGCCTATGCTTTCGAACAAATCCAACCCAAATCGGGCTGTAGTAGAACTACATGCTGGCGATAAAAGCACCTTAAATCTACTTATCTGGTTATAAGGATGGATAGGATTGTCGACAATATCGCCATAAGTCGTAAATAAATCCGCAATCTTTTCCGGTAAAGTGTCGACAATCTTATTTTAGAAAAGTGCTCATATCGAGCGTCTAAAAATAATCACATCTCGTCAGTTAATGAGGAATGAGTATGTCTTACCTAAGCGAATACACGAAGTCGATCGAACAACCAGAAGCGTTTTGGGCTGAGAAAGCGGCTGATCTGCCATGGTTCAAAGCACCACAAACGATTCTTTCGAAAGATGAGAACGGTATCGATCGTTGGTTTGCTGATGGTGAGATGAACACCTCTTATATGGCTGTTGACTATCATGTCGAACAGGGTCGCGGTGATCAAGCGGCTCTACTCTATGATTCACCAGTAACCAACACTAAACGCACTGTGACTTACTCTGAACTGAAAGATCAGGTGTCACGCTTTGCAGGCGTTTTGAAATCTAAAGGGGTCGAGAAGGGCGATCGTGTCGTTATCTACATGCCAATGATCCCTGAAGCAGTGGTTGCCATGCTGGCGGTAGCACGCTTGGGTGCTATCCATTCAGTTGTGTTTGGTGGCTTTGCACCTAACGAGCTAGCTGTACGTATCGATGATGCACAACCTAAGGCGATTGTGACAGCCTCTTGCGGTGTAGAAGTCGCTAAAGTGCTTCCTTACAAGCCGATGGTAGATGAAGGGATTAACCTGTCTGAGCATAAGCCTGAGTCTGTTATTGTCTTCCAGCGTGAAGAGGTGACGGCCGAGCTAACGGCTCCACGTGATTGCGACTGGGCTGAAGAGATGGCTAACGCGACACCAGCAGAGCCAGTGGCGGTCAAAGGTACTGATCCTCTATATATTCTGTACACATCAGGTACTACGGGTAAGCCTAAGGGTGTTGTTCGTGATAATGGTGGTCATGCGACCGCACTGAACTACTCAATGAAAGCGATCTACAACGTGAAAGCGGGTGATGTTTACTGGGCCGCTTCGGATGTAGGTTGGGTTGTTGGTCACTCTTATATTGTTTACGGACCACTTCTGGCTGGCTGTAGTACGATTGTTTATGAAGGTAAGCCGGTTCGTACACCGGACGCTGGCGCTTTCTGGCGTGTCTGTGAAGAGTACAAAGCTAAGATTCTATTTGCTGCACCGACCGCTTTTCGTGCGATTAAGAAGGAAGACCCCGAAGCTCAGGAAGTGGGTAAATACGACCTGTCTGAACTGCAAACTATCTTCATGGCGGGTGAGCGTCTCGATCCACCAACCTATGATTGGACCGTTGAGAAAACCGGTAAACCCGTTATTGATCACTGGTGGCAGACGGAGACCGGTTGGGCGATCTGTGGCAACTTGATGGGTGTCGAGCCGATGCCACCAAAAGCCGGATCAGCAACGCTGCCAAGCCCAGGCTTTAATGTGCAGATTGTTGACGAAGCGGGTAATGAATTACCAGCAGGTCAGCAGGGATCTATCGCTATCAAACTGCCACTACCACCAAGCTGTTTGCCAACCGTTTGGGGTGATTTCGATCGCTTCAAGTCGGGTTACCTGTCAGATGTCGAAGGTTTCTACACCTCGGGCGACGGTGGCTATAAAGATGAAGATGGCTATGTCTTCATCATGGGTCGTACCGATGATGTGATTAACGTTGCCGGTCACCGTCTATCGACGGGTGAGATGGAAGAGATCGTAGCTGCGCACCCAGCCGTTGCAGAGTGTGCCGTAATCGGTATTTCTGAGCAGCTAAAAGGTCAGGAGCCTGTTGGTCTTGTCATTCTGAAAGACGGAGCTGATATCTCAGATGAGCAACTTTCAGCGGAATTGGTTGCTAACATTCGTAAAGAGATTGGCCCAATCGCCTGTTACAAGCGCACGGCAGTGGTTAAACGTCTGCCTAAAACTCGTTCAGGCAAAATCCTACGTAAGCTACTGCGTCAGATCGCTGATGGCCAAGAGTACACAGTACCATCAACCATCGATGATCCAGCCAGCTTGCCAGAGATCGAAGGCATCATGCGTGAGAATGGAATGATTGCTGGGTAATTGAATTTACCTTGTGAATGAAAAGCGAGCCTCAGGCTCGCTTTTTTGTTTATTGAGCGCAGGTGAATAGTTGGAGCGATCTTGAAAAGGTCGCGATGATGGATCGCCTCATCTTCGATAAGGCTCCTACAGTTCTTCTACCTTTTGTTGAACTAAACTCACCTATTCTGTGAAAAAGCCTCTCTTGCTGACCAATACCTTGGTCGAATATATTAGCGCCAACTTAATTAAACAGTGGAGGATGACCTCATGTCACAGATCCTTGATCAAAAAACACTTCTAGAACTTCTAGACAGCAACGACCTAAGCGAGTCAGAAAAGATCGCTCTGGTTGAGTGGAATGCAAAACAGATTCGTCGCTCTGAATTGGCAGCGCTTGTTGTTCAGGCTCAGAAAAAAGCGTCTAAAGTAGCTGCGCAGGTTGTTAATCATCGTGCTATCCAGCAGGTGTTCAGCTCACCGTTGATGCGTACACAGCACTAATAACTGTCTTGTGCTAGACAATAAAAAACCCCGCTACAGCGGGGTTTTTTTATGGGGCGCTATTAGCGATTAAGCGCGTGGGTGCTTGCGCTTAGGCGCACCAGTATAAAGCTGGCGTGGACGACCGATCTTGTTCGGGCTTGAGTGGAACTCGTTCCAGTGTGAGATCCAGCCGATCGTTCGTGACAGAGCGAAAATAACGGTAAACATAGAGGTAGGGATACCGATAGCTTTCAGGATGATGCCTGAGTAGAAGTCAACGTTAGGGTAGAGTTTACGGCTAACGAAGTATTCATCTTCTAGCGCGATGCGCTCAAGCTCTTTAGCGATGTCTAGCATTGGATCATCCGTGATGCCCAGTTCAGCCAATACTTCATCACAGGTCTGTTTCATAACGCGTGAGCGTGGGTCAAAGTTGCGGTATACGCGGTGACCGAAGCCCATTAGACGGAATGGATCGTTTGGATCTTTTGCTTTCTCGATGAACGCAGGGATGTTCTCAACAGAACCGATCTCAGCAAGCATCTTCAATACAGCTTCATTTGCTCCACCGTGAGCCGGACCCCAAAGTGCTGCGATACCCGCTGCAATACAGGCAAATGGGTTAGCACCTGATGAACCAGCAAGGCGAACAGTTGAGGTAGACGCGTTCTGTTCGTGGTCTGCGTGAAGTGTGAAGATCTTATCCATCGCGCGTGAAAGCACTGGATTGATTTTGTAATCTTCACAAGGTGTCGCAAACATCATGCGTAGGAAGTTATCAGCGTAGCCAAGATCATTACGTGGGTAGATGAATGGCTGACCGATTGAGAATTTGTAACACATCGCCGCTAGCGTAGGCATTTTAGCGATGAGACGGTATGCACAGACTTCGCGGTGGTGAGGATCATTAATGTCCAGTGAGTCGTGGTAGAAAGCGGATAGCGCACCTACGACACCACACATGATCGCCATAGGGTGAGCGTCACGGCGGAAACCGTTGTAGAAAGAGCGAAGCTGCTCATGAACCATAGTGTGTTGGTTCACAGTGTAGTCAAATTTAGCTTTCTGCTCTGGAGTAGGGAGTTCACCATTTAGAAGGAGGTAACACACTTCTAGGTAGTCTGAGTGCTCGGCCAGTTCTTCGATTGGGTAACCGCGGTGAAGAAGAACACCATTAGCGCCGTCAATGTATGTGATTTTTGATTCACAAGAGGCTGTTGATACAAAACCTGGGTCGTAAGTAAACAGGCCTTCACCTGTTAGTGGGCGAACGTCAACAACATCTGGACCTTCTGTGCCGTGATAAACCGGCAGTTCGATCTCTTTATCTACACCGTCTACTACGAGACGAGCTTTCTTATCAGCCATGGTTGGCTCCTATCTATTTCCGTTACTGCTTAATATGGGTATTTAAGCATCTTAGAGCTCTTCTGAGGTTGGCTCAGAACTCTTTAAGGCCTGATCACTATAGTGAGCCCAAAGTGATTGTCAATCGTCAATTGTTGCAGTGCAAAAGCTATAAAGTAAGGACAAAAAGCTATAAGTCGAATTTATGCGCTCTGGCGTATGAATCGCGTCGGAACTGTACATGGCCCTATTAAACCATTGGCTAATAGGGCCTTAGATTGATTGTCAAAAGCCTATCAATTGTTATAATCAGCCTCCGAAAATTGCGCGCTGCAATATGTGAATATTCATATGAATATTTGTCATAAACGTGCAGTTTTAATCGTCGTCCTGAGTAGTTGACTCTGTCACTACCGAATCAGGTACTTACTAGTAAACGAGGCCCCGGAGAGGGCACATAAGTGTGAACTAGAGCCGTGAACAAAAAACGACCTGTAAATCTCGATTTGAGAACCATTAAGCAGCCTCTACCGGCTGTGACTTCAATTCTGCACCGTGTCACTGGTCTGATTCTATTTGTCGGTACCATTTTCATGATGTACGCACTGAGCCTTTCTCTTGAGTCTCAAGAGGGTTTTGATGCAGCAGCTGCACTTCTAACAGAATCATTCATTGCCAAGTTCATCGCTTGGGGTCTGTTGTCTGCACTTCTGTACCACTTCTTCGCAGGTATCAAGCACCTTGTTATGGATGCGGGTTACTGTGAAGAGATTGAATCTGGCAATGCGGCTGCGAAAGCAACGCTTGCGATTTCAGCTATCTCCATTGTGCTAGCAGGAGTTTGGGTATGGTAACTTCGGTAACAAGCTTTGGCCGTAGCGGCCTTTACGATTGGATGATGCAGCGCGTAACTGCGGTTGTCCTTGCAGCTTACACGATCTTCATGATCGGCTACATGCTGCTTAACCCTGAACTAGATTACAACCAGTGGTCAGCACTGTTTGAAGGTACTGCAATGCGTATCTTCACACTGTTAACGCTGCTTTCATTGGTTGCGCATGCTTGGATCGGTATGTGGTCAATTTCTACCGACTACATTAAACCAACTGGCATTCGTTTCGTATTCCAATCTGCCTGTGGCCTGCTCGCGTTCGTTTACGTGGTGTGGGGTATTCAGATTCTTTGGGGGGTTTAATAGATGTCTAAGCTACGTACGCTTACATTTGATGCAATTGTTGTCGGCGGTGGCGGTGCAGGTATGCGCGCAGCCCTTCAACTTGCACAGTCAGGTCTAAACACTGCGTGTGTTACGAAAGTATTCCCAACACGTTCACACACAGTATCTGCACAGGGTGGTATTACTTGTGCGATCGCGAGTGCGGATCCAAACGATGATTGGCGCTGGCACATGTACGATACCGTTAAGGGTTCTGACTACATCGGTGACCAAGACGCGATCGAATACATGTGTTCTGTAGGTCCACGTGCGGTATTCGAACTTGACCACATGGGTCTTCCTTTCTCTCGTACAGAGACAGGTCGTATCTATCAGCGCCCATTCGGTGGTCAATCTAAGAACTTCGGTGAAGGTGGTCAGGCTGCTCGTACTTGTGCTGCGGCAGACCGTACTGGTCACGCGCTGCTTCACACGCTTTACCAAGCGAACATGAAGTCAGGTACTACTTTCCTAAATGAGTGGTTTGCAGTCGATCTCGTTAAAAATGCAGACGGCGCCGTTGTCGGTTGTATTGCGATCTGTATCGAAACAGGTGAAACCGTTTACATTAAAGCGAAAGCGACTGTATTGGCTACTGGCGGTGCAGGTCGTATCTACGCATCAACTACAAACGCATTGATCAACACTGGCGACGGCATGGGTATGGCACTTCGTGCTGGCATTGCTGCGCAAGACATGGAAATGTGGCAGTTCCACCCAACCGGTATCGCTGGTGCGGGTACGCTTGTAACTGAAGGTTGTCGTGGTGAAGGTGGCTATCTTGTAAACAAAGATGGCGAGCGCTTCATGGAGCGTTACGCTCCTAACGCGAAGGACCTTGCCGGTCGTGACGTTGTTGCGCGTTCAATGATCCTAGAGATCCTTGAAGGTCGTGGCTGTGGTCCAGACGGCGATCACGTCTACTTGAAGCTTGATCACCTAGGTGAAGAGGTTCTTCACTCACGTCTGCCTGGTATCTGTGAGCTTTCAATGACATTCGCAGCGGCTGATCCTGTGAAAGAGCCAATTCCAGTAGTGCCAACCTGTCACTACATGATGGGTGGTGTGACCACTAACATCGGTGGTCAGGTGATTAACCCGGATCCTGAGTCAGGTGAAGATAAGATCGTTGAAGGTCTATTCGCTTGTGGTGAGGTTGCTTGTGTATCAGTACACGGTGCTAACCGTCTAGGTGGCAACTCACTGCTTGACTTGGTTGTCTTCGGTCGTGCTGCAGGTCTTCAGATCGAACAGCAGATGCGCGAAGGTTACGAAGTTAAAGATGCTACTGAAGAAGAGATCGAGGCAGCAATGGCTCGTCTTAACCGTCTAAATAACTCGACTGGCGGTGAGAAAGTAGCGGATATCCGTAAAGATCTTCAGCAGTGCATGCAGCTTTACTTCGGTGTATTCCGTGACGGCGATGCGATGCAGGAAGGTTTGACTAAGCTTAAGGCAATCCGTGAGCGTGTAGCGAACGTATACCTCGAAGATAAGACTGGGTCATTCAACACTGCACGTCTTGAAGCGCTTGAGCTTGAGAACCTAATGGAAGTAGCTGAGGCAACTGCCATTGCTGCATACGAGCGTAAAGAGTCTCGTGGTGCACATGCTCGTAACGACTTTACTGAGCGTGATGATGAAAACTGGTTGTGTCACTCAGTTTACTACCCACAAACGAAAACGCTGGGCAAACGTGCCGTGAACTTCGCTCCGAAGACCATGGAAGCGTTCCCACCTAAAGTTCGTACATATTAAGGAGTCGTTACGATGCTAGTAAGTGTTTATCGTTACAACCCTGAGATTGATGATGCTCCCTACATGCAGGATATCCAGATCGATATCCCTGGTGGCAAGGACATCATGGTGTTGGATCTTCTACACCTTCTCAAAGAGAAAGATACATCAATGACATTCCGTCGTTCTTGTCGTGAGGGCGTTTGTGGCTCTGACGGTTTGAACATGAACGGTAAGAACGGTCTTGCGTGTATTACCCCTCTTTCTGAAGTGGTTAAGAACGACAAGCTGGTTCTTCGTCCACTTCCAGGTCTTCCGGTTATCCGTGACTTGGTTGTAGATATGGGTCAGTTCTACAAGCAGTATGAGAAGATCAAACCATTCTTGATCAACGATACTCCAGCTCCAGCGATCGAGCGCCTGCAGACTCCTGAAGAGCGTGCAGAGCTAGATGGTCTTTACGAGTGTATCCTCTGTGCTTGTTGTTCAACCTCTTGTCCGTCGTTCTGGTGGAACCCAGATAAGTTTGTCGGCCCATCAGGTCTTCTACAGGCTTACCGTTTCCTAGCGGACAGCCGTGATACAGCAACGAACGAGCGTCTTGCAGAGCTTGATGATCCATTCAGCGTATTCCGCTGCCACGGCATCATGAACTGTGTGAACGTATGTCCTAAAGGTCTTAACCCAACCAAAGCGATTGGTAAGATCCGTAACATGCTGATATCACGCGCAACCTAAGATTAGGTTGAAGCTCAAAAAAAACCCGCCTTGGCGGGTTTTTTGTTTTCTGGAAATCGCTGTAAGGGTGGATGACAGGCTGAAGCCAGTCACCGTCACTCCGTAGCGAAAATAATACATTGGTGACTGGCTTCAGCCTGTCACCCGCTCTCCAATTACACTCCAATCTACTGGCGCAACACTCTAAAGCAAGAGATGTTGTCCCATTACGACTAAAGTGCAAAAAAACGTTTAAAAAGCTCTTACTTAATAGCCTAAAAGAACTAAAAACGGCTGTTAAAAGCCCGTAGAATTAACTTATTCCAAAACGCGATAAAACATTGATTACTTTAGTATTAAATCGCTAAAACTGCGGTGTTCAGGGTTGAATAAAAGGCGTAAACTACGCGAGTTTTATTTGGTTGCAACACCGAATATTGCGCTGAAAAATGGAAATTAGAAGCAGAAGGGCGATGGATGAAGAGGCTTCACAAGAGCTTCGGAGGTCCCGTACCCCACAACGAGGGTAAACATATAATGCAAGACGGTCTGATGGAGCAGCTGTGGAAGAATGCTCATCTATACGGCGGCAACCTCTCTTACGTAGAACAGCTATACGAAACGTACCTTTTAGATCCAAACTCAGTTCCCCCAGAGTGGCGTGAAGAGTTTGATAAACTCCCTAAAGTCGGTGAAAACATTACTCCTGATGTTCCTCTTGCACCGATTCGTGAACATTTCCAATACATTGCTAAGAATCAAAAACGTGCACAGCCTGCAGCGGTATCGTCTGTTAGCTCTGAACACGAGCGTAAGCAAGTTCGCGCGCTGGCCCTTTTTGATGCTTACCGCATGCGTGGACACCAGATCGCTAAGATCGACCCACTGAATCTGCTAGAGCGTGCAGAAGTGGCCGACCTTAATCTGCGCTACCACGAACTTTCAGAAGCTGATTTTGATACGACTTTCCAGCTCGGTAGTCTGCAGTTTGGACGCGAAGAAGCGACCCTGCGTGAGATTCTTCAGGATCTACAAGAGACTTACTGCAGCTCAGTCGGCTCTGAGTACATGCACATCGTTAACACTGAAGAGCGTCTATGGCTTCAGTCACGCATAGAACCCACTCGTGCACACCCAACGGTTGAGCCAGAGAAGAAACTCATGGTCCTAGAGCGCCTAACGGCAGCGGAAGGCCTTGAGAAGTATCTTGGCTCCCGCTTTGCTGGTGCTAAGCGCTTCGGCCTTGAAGGTGGTGAGTCTCTAATCGTCTCTTTGAACACTCTTATTCAGCGTGCTGGTAAGCAGGGTGCTAAAGAGGTCGTGATTGGCATGGCACACCGTGGCCGTCTTAACACGCTGGTAAACATCTTTGGTAAAAAACCTGCTGACCTGTTTGGTGAGTTTGAAGGTAAGAAACTGGTTGATTCATCAGGTGACGTTAAGTATCACCAAGGCTTCTCATCTAACGTCAATACTGACGGTGGTGAAGTGCACATTGCGATGGCCTTCAACCCCTCTCACCTTGAGATCGTAGCACCGGTTGTCGAAGGTTCAGTTCGTGCACGCCAGGATCGTCGTGAAGATCCAGTTGGTAACACGGTTGTCCCTGTCAACATCCACGGTGATGCGGCCTTTGCCGGTCAAGGCGTTGTTATGGAGACATTCCAGATGTCTCAGACACGTGCTTACAAGACGGGTGGTACCATTCACATCGTGATCAACAACCAAGTTGGCTTTACGACCTCTAAGCAAGAAGACGCTCGCTCTACAGATTACTGTACCGACGTCGCTAAGATGATCGAAGCGCCAATCTTCCACGTTAATGGAGACGATCCAGAAGCGGTTCGTTTCGTGACGCAGTTGGCGGTTGATTACCGTAACGAGTTTAAGAAAGACGTTGTTATCGATCTGGTTTGTTACCGCCGTCGCGGTCACAACGAGGCCGATGAGCCAAGCGGCACTCAGCCATTGATGTACGACGTCATCAAAAAGCAGAAGACTACGCGCGATCTCTATGCGACTAAGCTGATCGAAGAGGGTGTGATCACTGCTGAACAGAGCAAAGAGATGGAAAAAGCTTACCGTGCGGCGCTAGAAAATGGCGAACACGTTGCTCACTCTCTTGTGCTTGAACCAAACACTAAGATGTTTGTCGATTGGGCGCCTTACCTTGGTCACCAATGGTCGTTTGAGTGTGATACTCGTGTCGACATCAAAGTGCTTCAAGAGCTTGCGGCGAACATTGCTGAAACCCCTGAGCACTTCAGCGTGCAGCGTCAGGTTTCTAAGATCTATGACGACCGTAAGCGTATGGCAGCCGGTGCAATGGCCGCTAACTGGGGCTTTGCAGAGACATTGGCCTACGCGTCAATTCTTGCAGAGGGTCACCCAGTCCGTTTGACGGGTCAGGATGTCGGTCGTGGTACCTTCTCACACCGTCACGCGGTTCTGCATGATCAGAAAGATGCGACGACTTACGTACCCCTTCAGAACATGGATAAGGATCAACCAAAATTCACGATCCACGATTCATACCTGTCTGAAGAGGCGGTATTGGCATTCGAATACGGTTACGCAACCACAACGCCAAACTCGTTGGTGATCTGGGAAGCGCAGTTCGGTGATTTCGCCAACGGTGCTCAGGTTGTGATCGATCAATTCATCACATCAGGCGAAGCGAAATGGCAGCGTCTATGTGGTCTGACTATGCTGTTGCCACACGGCTTCGAAGGTCAAGGTCCAGAGCACTCATCTGCTCGTTTGGAACGCTACCTACAGCTCTGTGCTGAGCACAACATTCAGGTTGTCGTCCCTACAACTCCATCGCAGATCTTCCACCTATTGCGTCGTCAGGTAGTTCGCCCACTTCGCAAACCTTTGGTGGTCATGACGCCGAAATCTCTGCTTCGTCACAAGCAGGCGATCTCTACTCTAGAAGAGCTAGCGGATGGCACCTTCCAACCGGTTATTGGTGAAGTGGATCAGCTTGATAAGTCGAAAGTGAATCGTGTTGTGATGTGTAGCGGTAAGGTTTACTACGACCTATACAACCGTCGCGAAGAGCTAGAGAAGCAGAATGTTGCGATCGTTCGTATTGAGCAACTCTACCCATTCCCAGAGGCGGATCTGGTAGATGAGTTGAGCCAATACCCTAATCTTGAATCGGTTGTTTGGTGTCAGGAAGAGCCAATGAACCAGGGCGCTTGGTACTGCAGTCAGCACCACATGCGCAACGCTCTACGTAAAGTGAAGCCAGAGATTCACCTAGACGGTGTGGGTCGTCCACACGCTGCAGCGCCTGCAGTAGGTTACATCTCTGTTCACGTTGAGCAGCAAGAGAAATTGGTTAACGACGCCCTAAACGGTTAATAAAGAATTCGTTCGTACGACGAGCAGAAGGCAAGAAAGGAAAAATCATGTCAATCGAAATTAAAGCACCTACGTTTCCAGAATCAGTAGCAGACGGAACTGTTGCAACTTGGCACAAGCAGCCAGGTGAAGCGGTTTCTGCCGATGAACTTATTGTCGACATCGAAACCGATAAAGTGGTTCTTGAAGTTGTCGCTCCAGCCGACGGTGTGATCACTGAAGTCCTAAAAGGCGAAGGTGAAACGGTTCTTAGCGAAGAGATTCTTGCTAAGTTTGAAGCGGGTGCAGCCGGTGCAGCAGCTCCAGCAGCAGAAGCAGCGACTGAAGCGGCTCCAGCAGGTGACGCTGAGAAGGTAGGCCCAGCCGCTCGTAAACTGATTGATGAGAACGGTCTTGATGCTAGCCAGATCCCTGGCACGGGTAAAAACGGTGGCATCACTAAAGAAGACGTAATGAACTTCATGGCGAACAAGCCGGCTTCTGCTCCTGCTGCAGCAGCACCTGCAGCCGCTCCTGCTGCAGCCCAGCCAGCTGTATCGGTAAATGTTCCAGCAGGTGAGCGTGTTGAGAAACGCGTCCCAATGACTCGTCTACGTGCAACCATCGCTAAGCGTCTAGTTGAAGCGCAACAGAATGCTGCGATGCTAACAACGTACAACGAAGTGAACATGAAGCCTGTCATGGAGCTTCGTAAACAGTACAAAGATCTGTTTGAGAAGACTCACAACGGTACACGTCTAGGCTTTATGTCCTTCTTTGTTAAAGCGGCGACTGAAGCACTAAAACGCTTCCCAGCGGTTAACGCATCGATCGACGGTAACGACATGGTCTACCACGGTTACCAAGATATTGGTGTCGCTGTATCGACTGACCGAGGCCTAATGGTGCCAGTATTGCGCGATACGGATGCGATGAGCCTTGCAGAAGTAGAGGGCACTATTGCAGACTTCGGTAAGCGTGGTCGTGAAGGTAAGCTTGGCATGGAAGATATGCAGGGCGGTACATTCACAATCACTAACGGCGGTGTGTTCGGCTCATTGATGTCGACACCAATCCTTAACCCACCACAGACAGCTATCTTGGGTATGCACAAGATCCAAGAGCGTCCAATGGCGGTGAATGGTCAGGTTGAAATCCTACCAATGATGTACCTAGCACTCTCTTACGACCACCGTATGATCGATGGTAAAGAGGCGGTACAGTTCCTTGTAACAATTAAGGACCTGCTGGAAGATCCAGCGCGCATGCTCCTAGACGTTTAATGCGAATCGCATTCTAGGAATCTTTAAAAAGTTACTGAGATAGGAAAGAGTAATGTCTGATAAGTTTGACGTAATTGTAATCGGTGCTGGCCCTGGCGGTTACGTAGCAGCGATTCGTGCAGCACAGCTTGGTTTGAAAACAGCTTGTGTTGAGAAGTGGATTGATGAGAAGGGCGGTACTGTACTAGGTGGTACCTGTCTTAACGTAGGTTGTATCCCATCGAAAGCGATGCTTGAGACAACCCACAAACTTCACGAAGCACAACACGGCTTCGCGGCTCAGGGTATCGTTGCTGAAAACGTATCGATCGACCCTAAAGCGATGGTTGCTCGTAAGAATGGCATCGTTAAAAACCTTACTGGCGGTATCGCTGGGCTGTTCAAAGCCAACGGTGTCACTACCCTTGCGGGTACCGGTAAACTGCTAGCGGGTAAGCAGGTTGAAGTGACTGCGGCTGATGGCTCAGTATCAACATACCAAGCTGACAACGTGATCCTTGCATCAGGTTCAGTACCCGTAGAGATCCCACCAGCACCTCTTACAGAGGGTCTAATTCTAGACAACGCAGGTGCACTTGATATCGATGAGACACCAGAGCACCTAGGTATCATCGGTGCTGGTGTTATCGGTCTAGAGATGGGTTCTATCTGGGCTCGTTGTGGCTCTAAAGTGACCGTGCTAGAAGCGATGGATGACTTCCTAGCCCTAGCGGACCAAGACTTAGCGAAAGAGGCTAAAAAGCTTCTGACTAAACAGGGTCTAGACATCAAACTGGGTGCGCGTTGTACTGGCACTGAGATCGTTGATGGTAAAGCGGTAAAAGTTATATACACTGATTCTGAAGGCGATAAAGAGCTTGTTGTTGATAAGCTAATTGTTGCTGTCGGTCGTCGTCCACAAACCAACGGTCTTCTAGCTGAAGATTCAGGTGTCTCTCTGGATGAGCGCGGCTTCATTTTCGTTGACGAGAACTGTCGTACCGGTGCACCAGGCGTTTACGCCATTGGTGACTCAGTACGTGGCCCGATGCTTGCACACAAAGCATCCGAAGAGGGCATCATGGTTGCAGACATCATTGCGGGTCACAAAGCTGCAATGAACTACGACTGCATCCCTAACATCATCTACACTTTCCCTGAGTTGGCTTGGGTCGGTAAGACCGAACAGCAGCTTAAGGCGGAAGGTATCAAATACAAGAGTGGCAAATTCCCATTCGCAGCGTCTGGCCGTGCCATGGCAGCGAATGCGACAGAGGGCTTCGTTAAGATGCTCGCTGATGAAGCTACCGACCGTATTCTTGGTGTACACATCGTTGGTGGTATCGCCTCTGAGCTGATCGCTCAGGGTGTTATCGCAATGGAATTTGCATCAAGCGCGGAAGATCTGCAGTTGACCGTATTTGCTCACCCAACCGTGAGTGAAGCGATCCACGAAGCAGCTCTAGCTGTGGATAATCACGCTATCCACATTGCGAATCGCAAAAAGCGTTAATCGCAGAACAGGGAGCGCTTCAGGCCAAAAGCTTGAAGCGCTTTTGTTCAGATCGATGGCACGGGTAACCCCGTGTTCGTTTAACCGACCTAAATAACGGACTATAGAATGAATCTTCACGAGTATCAGGGCAAGCAGCTGTTTGCACAGTACGGTCTGCCAGTGTCACAAGGCATTGCAGTCGATACACCGGAAGCAGCCGCAGAAGCAGCCAAACAAATTGGCGGTGATAAGTGGGTTGTTAAAGCACAGGTACACGCAGGTGGCCGCGGTAAAGCGGGCGGCGTTAAACTAGTAGACTCTCCAGAAGAAGCAGCAGCTTTCGCAAAAGATAAGCTAGGTACTAATCTGGTAACTTACCAAACTGACGCGAACGGTCAGCCAGTCTCTAAAATTCTTGTTGAGACCTGCACAGACATCGCAAACGAACTATACCTAGGTGCGGTTGTTGACCGTTCATCACGTCGCATTGTCTTCATGGCATCGACTGAAGGTGGTGTAGAGATCGAGAAAGTCGCTCACGAAACACCTGAGAAGATTCTTAAAGCAACCATCGATCCTTTGACTGGCGCACAGCCATACCAGGGTCGTGAGCTAGCATTCAAGTTGGGTCTTGAAGGCGTACAGATCAAACAGTTCGTCGCGATCTTCATGGGTCTTGCGAAGATGTTTGAAGAGAAAGATCTAGCCCTTCTAGAGATCAACCCACTGGTGATCACTGACGAAGGCAACCTACACTGTCTAGATGCGAAAGTCGTTATCGATGGCAACTCGGTTTACCGTCACAAAGATATCCAAGCAATGGAAGATCCATCACAGGAAGACGAGCGTGAAGCTCGCGCGGCTGAGTGGGATCTTAACTACGTAGCACTAACTGGCAACATCGGTTGTATGGTTAACGGTGCAGGCCTTGCAATGGGTACTATGGACATCGTCTCTCTACACGGCGGTTTCCCAGCTAACTTCCTTGACGTAGGTGGCGGCGCGACGAAAGAGCGTGTTACTGAAGCGTTCAAGATCATCCTAGAAGACAGCAAAGTTAAAGCGGTATTGGTTAACATCTTCGGTGGTATCGTACGTTGTGACCTAATCGCAGAAGGCATCATCGGTGCTGTTAAAGAAGTGGGCGTAGAAGTTCCAGTGGTTGTTCGCCTTGAAGGTAACAACGCAGACCTCGGCTCTAAACTGCTATCTGAATCTGGTTTAGATATCATCGCGGCTACCAGCTTGACTGACGCTGCACAGCAAGCAGTTAAAGCAGCAGGAGGCAACTAATCATGTCAGTACTAATTAACAAAGACACCAAAGTAATCTGTCAGGGTTTCACGGGTGGTCAGGGTACTTTCCACTCTGAGCAAGCGATCGCCTACGGCACTAAAATGGTTGGCGGTGTGACTCCAGGTAAGGGTGGCACAACTCACCTAGGTCTTCCGGTATTCAACACCGTTGCTGAAGCAGTAGAGCAGACTGGCGCAGAAGCATCAGTAATCTACGTACCAGCGGCGTTCTGTAAAGATTCGATCCTTGAAGCGGCTAACGCAGGCATCAAGCTAATCGTATGCATCACAGAGCACATCCCAGTCATGGACATGCTTCAATGTAAAGTGAAATGTGATGAGCTAGGTGTACGTCTAATCGGTCCTAACTGTCCAGGTGTTATCACACCGGGCGAATGTAAGATCGGTATCATGCCAGGTCACATCCACCTACCAGGTAAAGTTGGTATCGTTTCACGCTCTGGTACGCTAACGTACGAAGCGGTTAAACAGACAACTGACGCAGGCTTCGGTCAGTCTACTTGTGTTGGTATCGGTGGTGACCCAATCCCTGGTTCTAACTTCATCGATATCCTAGAGATGTTTCAGAACGATCCACAGACTGAAGCGATTGTTATGATCGGTGAGATCGGTGGTTCAGCAGAAGAAGAAGCGGCTGCTTACATCAAAGCAAACGTAACTAAACCTGTTGTATCGTACATCGCGGGTGTAACAGCGCCTCCAGGCAAACGCATGGGCCACGCTGGTGCCATCATCTCTGGCGGTAAAGGCACTGCAGACGAGAAGTTCGCAGCACTAGAAGACGCAGGCGTTAAGACTGTACGTTCACTAGCAGATATCGGCGTAGCCCTATCTGAAGTGACTGGCTGGGCAATGAAGTAATTCGTTTCTCGCGTTAAAGAAAAGCGACCCTTGGGTCGCTTTTGTGTTTTCTGGAAGACGGGGATAGGGCGGATGACAGGCTGAAGGCCAGTCACCGCGACTCTGTAGTTAATTAAGTATTCCGGTGACTGGCTTCAGCCTGTCATCCGCTGTCAATGTAAACTCCCAACCATGATCTATACTCCAAAGAAAAAGGAGTTTAACCATGGCAAGGAAGCCAAGATTATGTCCAGCAGGTGTGCCCCAGCACATTATTCACCGCGGCCACAACCGACAATACATCTTTAAAGCCAGTGCCGACTTTGAAATGTACCTCAGTAAACTTGAGTATTGGTCAGAGGTATACGAAGTTCAACTGCATGCTTGGGTACTGATGAGCAACCACATTCACTTTTTATTAACGCCTAGTTCTGATGATGGCATTTCAGAGATGATGAAACGTATCGCAGGAAGTTACGGTCGTTACTTCAATAAGCGTTATGGATTGACTGGAACGATCTGGGAAGGGCGATTTAGGAATATTCCTGTTACAAACCAGAGCCACCTAGAGCAGATCAAAGCATATATCGAACAAAATCCAGTGCGGGCTGGGATTTGTGGAATGCCTTCGGAGTATCGGTGGTCTAGCGGGAACTCTGGAAAACGCTGATGGGGCTGATGACAGGCTGAAGGACAGTCACCGCGACTCCGTAGCCTGTGCAGCGCACCGGTGACAGGCCTTCAGCCTGTCATCCGCTTTGCTGTTACGGGAAAGTTTCTGGAAAGCGCTGCCTAGCAGTTTAGCTCCATTCACTGGAAGTCGACTGATAAAGCCGATGACAGTCTAAAGACAGTCACGGCGGCTGCGTAGTTGGTTCAGCGCTCCGGTGGCAGTAATTTGCTCCTGCAATGACTCCATACAGGCCATCCATGGCCTTAACTGGCTTCAGCCTGTCATCCACTCTTTACTCCCGCTCCAATACCCAGCGAATTGCCCGATCAACATCCTCCGATCGAAACCGCGTATGTTCTCGATCCTCAAACCCCATAAACAGCTTCGGCTCTTCAGCAGCTTCAAAAAGCGTTACACCTTGCTCGTAGGGAATGGTGTCATCATCGGCGGAGTGCATAATTACTACTGGCTCATCGACATTTTGAATCTTATCAATCGAATCAAATCGGTGTTTAAGCAGTAAGTTAACCGGTAACCAGGGGTAGTCATCAGCCGCCATCTGCGCAATAGAGGTATAGGGCGCGGCCAGAATCACCCCTTTAAAATCGCGTTCAGTGGCTAATTGAACCGCCACGCCAGTTCCCAATGACTCGCCGTAGATGATCAGGTCTGATGAATTTAGATTGTGCTCTTTGGCTAACCAATCAAACACCGCACGTGCGTCGTCATAAAAGCTAACCTCGCTTGGTGTACCTCTGCTTTGCCCAAACCCGCTCCAGCTGAAGATTAATAGTCCCCGTTCATTCTCTGACAAGATATTGATCAGTCGCCCACGCGTGCTCAGGTTGCGAGCATTGCCGTGCAGATAGACAAGCGTATCTTGCCCAGGTTTAGCTGGTTTATACCAAGTCTGAAGGCGGTTGCCATGCGGGGTATTAATAAAGAGCTCGCTAGCACCTGGGAATATCGTCTCAACCGACTCTGTTTCGTAGGTCGGTTTAAAAATCAAAGAGTCTTGCGCAAAGTACATGTACCCGCAAGCGGATAGGTAGGTGAGAGTTAGCAGGACTGCAGTGCGTTTAAATAATTTCATTATTTAGTCTATCCATAGATGACAGGCTGAAGCCAGTCACCGCGACTAGGCCACTCTCTGGAAGTCGACTAGTAGAGCCGATGACAGTCTAAAGACAGTCACGGTAGCTCCGTAGTTGGTTCCGTACACTTGATTATGATAGAGCGGATGACAGGCTGAAGCCGGTCACTGCCGCTCCGATGATGGTCGAGTACTCTGGTGACAGTAATTTGCTCCTGCAATTACTGCATACAGGCCATCCATGGCCCTAACTAGCTTCAGCCTGTCATCCGCTCTAAAATATCTATCACGTTATCAATTTAATAAAACCAAAGCACCAAGTTAACACTAAACGCGTATTTCCATTAAATTTATAAGAAAAAAGACAAACATGAACCTAGTATCCCGCTTTTACAAACAGGTTGATCGCTTCCAAGATCGCACATTCCTTGGCTACAAAACTGAAGGCGAGTGGAAGACGCTCTCTTGGAAACAGACGGCCGATCAAATTTCAACATTGAGTCACTATCTAACACAGTATGGTGTCGGTAAAGACGATCGCGTTTTGATCCTCTCTGAAAACCGTCCAGAGTGGGCCGTCAGTGATTTAGCGATCATGTCCGTGGGTGCTTATGTGGTTCCAGCTTATACAGCACACACTGTTGACGATCTTCGCCATATTCTCTCTTTGACCAGCCCTAAATTCGCCATCGTCTCGTCTCAGGAGTTGGCCGATAGAGTCTTAGAGGCCAACGTCAGCCATGAATGTGTCACTCATATGATTGTTATCGACCAGGGTGAGCATGATAAACCGGATTGGCACACAGAAATCCTGTCTTGGCCAGAGGTTCAACAAGGAGTCGAACGTCCAGATCTATCATCCATAGAAACCGACGATGTCTGTACCCTGATCTTTACCTCGGGCACGGGCGGTCATCCTAAAGCGGCGATGCTGACCCACAAGAACATCATTCATAACGTCGAAGCTGCTGCGCGAGTGTTGGATACCATTCCGGTTAATGAGGAGGATCGATTCCTCTCATTCTTGCCACTTGCTCACGCGTACGAGCATACAGCTGGCCTGCACATGCCGATTACACAAGGGGCTGAGATCTTCTACTGCGAATCAACCGATAGGCTCGCGCAGTATCTAACCGAGGTCTCTCCATCTATAGCAACAGCGGTTCCTCGCCTCTACGACATGCTCTATGCGCGTATCAAGTCGGGTGTGGATCGCGCCAGTGGTTTTAGAAAGGGCCTCTTTTTTAAGGCTTTGTCGATCGGTACGAAAAAGCTTAATGATGAAAAACTCTCGCTAATAGAAGCCATTCTTGATCCTCTATTAGAGAAATTGGTTCGTAAAAAACTGCGTGATCGTTTTGGCGGCAAGATTAAATACTTTGTTTCAGGTGGTGCACCGCTGAACCCAGAGATCGGTAACTTTTTTGCTGCCTTAGGCATCGGCATTATCCAAGGTTATGGTCAGACAGAGGCATCGCCACTGATTACCGTGAACCGTCCAGGAAACATTCGTATGTCGACCGTCGGTTTGCCGCTCGATTGTGAATTGAAGCTAGCGGACGATGGTGAACTGTTAGTTCGTGGCGACAACGTCATGAAAGGGTATTGGCAGAATGAGTCAGCTACGGCAGTCACCATCATCGATGGTTGGTTGCATACGGGTGACCTCGCCGAGATCGATGAAGAGGGCTTTGTCTCTATTGTAGGGCGTTCGAAAGACCTTATCGTCACTTCAGGTGGTGATAACGTTGCGCCTGCCAAGCTAGAAGCGAAGCTGACGCTGGAAGAGGAGGTGGATCAAGCCGTGGTACTTGGTGATGCCAAACCTTGGTTGTCTGCCATTATTGTGCCATCTGAAGATCTGCAAAAAGCGACAGACTCGGATGAAGAGCTAGAAAAAATCATCTCGAAAGCGGTGAAGCGAGTGAACCAAGAACTTAATGGTACCGAGCGCATCCGTAAGTTCATCGTACAACGGGAGCTGTTTTCGATTGAGAATGGTTATGTGACCCCGACCCAGAAGATCAAACGCTCTAAGGTGATTGAAGATAACCAAGCGGCGATAGATCGATTGTATGGGAAGTAGTAACCCCTCTGGTTGGAGCGGTCTTAAAAAGGCCGCGATAAACTCTCTGTAAAGCAACAATTGTTGGAGCTAGCCAAAGGCGAAGCGATTTTAATCGCCTCATCTTCGATAAGGCTCCAACAACTTCAGTTGGACTTTAACCCATATGCTTCCGAACTAACGCCATCAACCCCTGAGTCGACTGATCATACCCCTGCGTCGACTCACCAATCTGCTGGCTGATCTCATTGGCTAAACGCTTACCTAGCTGAACACCCCACTGGTCAAATGAGTTGATGTTCCAGATCGCGCCTTGGACAAAGACCTTATGTTCGTAAAGGGCAATCAGCGCGCCTAGGTTACGTGGGCTGATGCGATCCATCAGTAATACGTTACTCGGGCGGTTACCTTGGCAGCTTTGATATTCCAACAGGCCGTCTGAATCGTCACCGTTCATAAAGGCATTAGCTTGTGCCAGCATATTGGTTAGCAGTGCGAAGTGGTGCTCTTCCGTCTGCTCGTCAGCCTCAAGCGAGGCGATAAAGTCGATCGGTACGAATCGTGTGCCCTGGTGCAGTAGCTGGAAGAAGGCGTGTTGGCCATTCGAGCCTGTCTGCCCCCAGACGATAGGTCCCGTTGCATAATCGACAGGGTCGCCATTGATATCCACCGACTTACCGTTTGACTCCATATCTAACTGCTGTAAGAAGGCCGGCAGTTGGTGAAGAGCCTGGTCATAAGGAATCACTGCCTGAGTCTCAGCACCCAAGAAGTTGATGTACCAGATACCGATCAGCGCCATGATCACCGGCATGTTCTGATCCATTGGTGCTTCCACAAAGTGGCGATCCATCTCGTAGGCGCCTTCCAGCATATCAATGAAATTGTCATAGCCAATCGATAGGGCAATCGGCAGACCAATCGCCGACCAAAGTGAGTAACGTCCACCTACCCAGGCCCAGAATTCAAAGATGTTCTCTTTTGCAATACCAAACTCCATTGCAGCCGTTTGATTGGTCGATACCGCAACAAAATGCTGGCTGATATCTTCGTGGCCGCCGGTCTGTTCGCGGAACCAGCGACGAGCCGTTTTAGCATTCAGTAGTGTCTCTTGAGTAGAGAAGGTCTTAGTCGAGACAACAAACAGTGTCGATTTGGCATCCAAGTTTTTCAGCGTCTTCTTAATATGCTGGCCGTCGACATTAGAGATGAAGTGAAACTTAATATCTGGGTGGCGGAATTGCAGTAGGGCGCGAACCACCATGTTAGGTCCAAGATCCGAACCCCCAATGCCAATATTAACCACATCCGTGATGCGGTTGCCTTTATAACCTTTCCAATCGCCGTTTCGAACCTGTTCGCTGAATAGCTTTAATTTATTCAAGCTGGAACGAATCTCTGGCATCACGTCTACACCATCGACAATCACCGGCTCATCGCCGCGGTTACGCAGTGCGGTATGGAGCACAGGTCTTTTCTCAGTAACGTTAATGATGTCACCCGAAAACATCTGAGCGCGACGCTGGCGTAGAGAAGAGTGCTCAACCAGATCGATCAACGCTTTGAAGACATCGTCGTTAATCTTATTCTTAGAGAAGTCCAAAAATAGCTCGCCCAGACGTACACTCATCTTGTCGAATCGTTTAGCGTCCTCTTTAAAGTAGTCGCTTATACGGTCCTCTTGGGTCTCTTGCGCGAGCTGCTGCAGCTTTTTCCAAGTCACAGATGAGGTAAGAAGATTCATTTTTGGCCTCTAAATAAGGTTTTTTGTTTAAGTTACGTCAATTCTACTGGAATAAAGAGATTAAATGAATATATTTACGTAAGTTTACTACATACTTTGTTGCTTACTTAAAGATGGTGACAGGATTCATCCTGTCATCCGCTGTTGCAAGTGGCAGAGATTCTGGAAAACGCTGCTGAGCAGTTTTACCCAAATCTCTGGAAGTCGCTTGGTAGAGCCGGTGACAGGCTGAAGGCCAGTCACGGTAGCTCCGTAGTTGAGTTCAGCGTGCCGGTGACCGGCTTTAGCCTGTCATCCGCTTCTGTAGTTGGCAGGGACTCTGGAAAACGCTGTTGGACAGTTTTGCCCAAATCTCTGGAAGTCGCTTGGTAGAGCCGGTGACAGGCTGAAGGCCAGTCACGGGAGCTCCGTAGTTGAGTTCAGCATGCTGATGACCCACTCCGTTGGTGACAGGATTTATCCTGTCATCCGCTTTAAAATTACGGGTAAACTCAAGAAATATAGGCATATTCCAATATAAAAGGTTACATATAACAAAATCATCTCAAAATTAACGAAACCTGAACGCTCACTTTAAGTTATTGAAATTAAATGATTTTATATATCATTGAGTTTTCTGAACAAAAGATTAACGAAAAAAAAGTTAAAAACAGGGAACTTTTTAAAAAATTAGTGTTGACCCCTGTTGTAGTGGGGGATAGAGTGCAACCTGTCCAAAGCCAAACGGGTTTGGTGTATTCGTACAACAAATGATGAGTTGGCCGGATATTTGAGGCTTAAATTAAAAATTCTGGAGATTTCCAAATGAAAAAAATTCTTGCTATCGCAGTTGCATCTGCAATCGCAGCGCCAGCAATGGCTGACATGACTATTTCTGGTGAAGTTGCTGCTGGTTACACTAACACTTCAAAAGATGCAGATACTGACCAAGGTGGCTTCGGTATTGATACTGCTGCTATCACTATCTCTGGTTCAGAGACTCTTGAAAACGGTCTAACAGTTGCTGGTTCTATGTCTGCTGGCGGTTTCACTCGTGGCGGTTCAGTAGGCGGTGAAAATGCTTCACTATCTATCTCTTCTGCTGACATGGGTACATTCAAAATTGCTACTGCTAACGGTGGTTCTGGTATCTCTGATGTTACTGCTGACGCTGAAGACCTTTCTGGTGAAGTTAACTACTGGGGCGCTGAAGACGCCGATTATGAGACCGTTTCTTACACACTTCCAGCTATGGGCCCTGCAACTCTTGGTCTAGTAGCATATGAAACTTTAGGTCTAGGTGACGGCGATGAAGGTCGTACTTTCATGGGTACACTTGCACTAGATTTCGGTGCTCTAACAGCTTACGCAAACTACCGCGATTACGATAACGATGCTGGTGACAAGCGTGTTCGTGTTGGTGGTGCATACGATGCTGGTTCTGTTGTTATCAAAGCTGGTTACGAAGATAACGACATATCTGGTAAAGAAACTGCATTGGGTGTAACTGTTCCTATGGGTGCACTATCTCTATCAGCTGCTTACAGTACGTCTGAAGACACTACTGGCGCTAACGATGTAGATGGCTACTCTGTTGGTGCTACTTATGCACTAAGCTCTAACGTATCTGTTAACGCTAAAACAGCTTCATGGGATGATGCTGCATCTGGCGAATCAGAAGACAAGACTTCTGTCCTAATGTCTATCAGCTTCTAATTAATTGCTGACTTAAGTCAGCAGTTTATTAAAGCAGAGAGGAGCCTTCGGGCTCCTCTTTTTTTGCTTAAAATTTGTTGGAGCGTCCTTGAAAAGGTCGCGATGGAGCCAACGGTGACAGCAATTTGCTCCTGCAATTACTGCATACAGACCATCCATGGCCTTATCTGGCTTCAGCCTGACGTCCACTCTCTAAGCTTTCTCTAGATATTTTGAAAAGTATACCAGCAGATGATAGGCTGAAAGTCTGGTAATGGCTGTTAGGGCAGATGACAGGCTGAAAGCCAGTCACTGACTGCTTCATCTACGATAAAGCTCCAACAGTCTTACGGACAAGACTCGCCGATCATCAACTCCGTCGGCATCACTACATCCTCACTCATACGATTCTCTATAAACAGTTTTGCAGCCATTCTGCCTTTCTCGGACGAGTGTTGTTGTATGGTGGTGATCGCTTTGGGCATAGCTTGTGCTTCTGGGATACCGTCGAAGCCGGTGATTCTTAGTTCTTCTGGAAACTGTATACCCATCTGCAGGGCGGCACGCATGGCGGCGATGGCCATGACGTCGGATTGGCATAGCAGTAGGTCAGGTCGGTTGGGTTGGTTTAGTACTTGGTAAGCGAGTTTGAACGCTTCGTCGTAATCGTTGACGTGAAGGTTCCAGATTTGATCCATGGGGCGTTCGATTCCCACTTCATCAAACGCATCAAAGTAGCCGTTTAGACGATCCAAAGAGAGGCGCAAGCCAACGGTTTTTAGGGTCTCTTCATTGGCTTGGCTAATACCATCATCGGAGGTGATGCGCAGCGCAAGAATCGCTGGGTTCTTCGGTGTCTGCTGAAGTGCGTGTTTAGCGATCTGGTAGCTCGCTTCGCGGTTGTCGATGTTAACCGACCCATAGCCCTCTATCTTATGATCCACAACAATCAGGCGCTTCTGCTGACGTTTTAGGTGTTCTAGCGTTGGGCCAGGTGGGATAAAGCCGTAGACAATAAAACCATCAACCATCGATTCATGCAAACGTTGACGGTTGGCGTGATCCAAGTCCCTTGCCGAGAGCAGCAGCATATTGAGATGAGCCTTGTCGAACTCATCGGCAAGGCCAGAGAGAAAGTGGCTAGCGACGTAGTCGTTCATGGAGTAGGCGAGACGATCGGTTAGCACAATCCCAACTACACCAGAGCGACCGGTGCGTAGATAGCGCCCAGCCGCGCTAGGACCGACGTAACCCAACTCTTGGCACTGCGCCAAGATTTTGGTGCGAAGCGCTTCAGAGAGCTGATCAGGGCGGTTAAAGGCGTTTGAGATGGTGGCCGTAGAGACACCGATCGCTTTTGCCACCTCTTTTATTGTCATTTTTTTCATAATCATCTCTACCCGTTGGAGCCTTATCGCCTCTACCCGTTGGAGCCTTATCGAAGATGAGGCGATCCCATTTAAGTTAAAAGCATCGCGACCTTTTTAAGGACGCTCCAACAGTCTGCTAAGGGCACATCTACGTTATTCAAACCTCCGCAAACAACGCCTGATAGGGCGGCAGTACCATCGCACCATTCTCGTATCGTCCGCTAAAACCGTGCCCAGTTAACACTGATTTGAGCGTTCCGCTGTAAGGTACTGTTAACTCTGTACCGGTCATATTGATCGCAACCAACAGTGACTGCTCATCAGATTGACGCGTGAATACAAAGGCTTCGCCTGTCTCTTCAACCAACTCCATATCACCTTGAATCAGTGCCGGCTGTTGCTGGCGCCATTGAATGAACTGACGCATTTTCTGAAGCAATGAGTCGTTCTGCTGTTCCTGCGTCTCAACAGACAGTGGTAGATGTCTTGGATCGACTGGTAGCCATGGCTTAGTGTTCGAGAAGCCCGCTTGCTCGCTGTTATCCCAAGCCATTGGGGTACGACAGCCATCACGGCCTTTGTATTCGGGCCAGAATTCTATGCCATAGGGATCTTGTAGAGCTTCAAAGGGGACATCCGCTTCTGGTAGCCCAAGCTCTTCGCCTTGATAGAGACAGACGCTACCGCGCAGGCTCATTAGCATGGCCATGGAAACGAGTGGGAATTGGTTTGGATCCTCTTGCTCACCCCAGCGTGTCGCGCTGCGCTTCACGTCATGGTTGGATGCCGCCCAACAGGGCCAAGCATCACCCGCGTTCGCTTTAAAGGTAGTTATCACTTGACGGAAGTAGTCAGCACTGTGTTCTGATGACAACAGGTCAAAGGTGTAGGCCATGTGCAGCTTATCACCACCGGCCGTATACTCAGCCATACGTTGCAGTGGATCAGTATGGTCGACGCCGATCTCACCGACCATTCCACGATCGTCATACTCATTGAGCAGGTCTCGCATCGCTTTCAGGAAGTTCAGGTTTTCCGGCTGACTTAAATCGTACTGGTGAGTTTGGCGAACATATGGGTTCGAAGCGTCAACACTGTTAATGTACGGCATGCCCTCTGGATGAGGAGGGTTATTCTCTAGCCCAGCGCTATGGTAGTAGAGGTTCACGGTGTCCAAACGGAAGCCATCAACACCCAAATCTAACCAGAAGCGCATGTTATCCAAGTTTTCTTGGAACACCTCTGGGTTGTGGAAATTAAGATCCGGCTGGCTCGTTAGGAAGTTGTGCAGGTAGTACTGCTGGCGCTGGGTATCCCACTGCCATGAAGAACCGCCAAAAATCGATAGCCAGTTATTGGGAGCCGTGCCATCCGGTTTTGGGTCGGCCCAGACATACCAGTCGGCTTTCGGGTTGGTTCTATTAGATCGGCTTTCGGTAAACCAGGGGTGTTGATCCGAGGTGTGTGACAGCACCTGATCGATCATCACTTTTAAACCGAGTTCATGTGCACGAGCAACCAACGCTTTGAAGTCATCGAGCGTGCCAAACATAGGATCGACATCGCAGTAGTCAGAGACGTCGTAGCCAAAGTCTTTCATCGGTGACTTGAAGAAAGGGGAGAGCCAGATGGCATCGACACCTAAGGAGGCGATGTAATCCAGCTTAGATGTGATACCGGGGAGATCACCAATCCCGTCGCCGTTGGAGTCCATGTAGCTGCGAGGGTAGATTTGGTAGATGATACCGCCTTTCCACCAGGGGTTGTTGCTCATAGTCTTGTCTCTACTGTTTTCTATTATTGCGGATGACAGGCTGAAGCCAGTCACCGGTGTTCCTTTTGGGGTGACTGGCCTTCAGCCTGTCACCCAGCTTTTGTTGGAGCCTTATCGAAGATGAGGCGATCCCAGATCTATTTAAAGCTTCGCGACCTTTTTAAGGACGCTCCAACACTCTTTTAAGGGCGCTATGGAAACGACCTTTGCGTAATACTCATCAATCCATCGGCCAGCAGCATCTCCAGCCCCGCTTCACTGAAGATCCACTCAGCGTATAGTGGCCCGTTCACGTTTAACTCTCGGCTGTATTGATGCGAAAAGTGTCGGTTTAACTCGTCATCATCGGTATCAACAGAGCGACCAATACTTATCTGGTAACGCTCTTCTATTCGCTTAATCTCAATTCGATGTGCATCATCGTCTGAAGCAAAATAAGCGGATTCACCTTCATTCAAATTGAGTTGCGTGGATTGGTGTGTGCCCTCGATCAACCTAATAGAGTCTGTAAGCTGAATGATATCGGCTTCTAAACGACTCACAAATTGTTGGGCAACCCTTAATCCATCAGCGCTCTCTATCAGTCTCAACTGACGAGGCAGTGTCATCTGACCATTGGTGACCGAGCAGGGGAGTTCGTTAGCGTATCTCCAGTTGCTAAACCATGAGATGGCTAGTCGTTGATTATTGGGTGCGTCTGACCAGCTCTGTGTCGCATAGTAGTCGCGCCCCTCATCTAACAGCAAAACCGTGCCGGCCGGGTTTCGGTTAGTAAACTGTATTCCGTCAAAGTCACCGATAAAGTATTGGGTGTACGAACCGTAGTGGATGTCGGGTGTCATACCAATTCCCACTACCAATACCCAAGCGGTTAGACCATTCTCGGTGGTCAGTTCGAATAGATCAGGGCACTCCCAAGGGTGCCACTCGTGTGCCCCTTGGCCTTCACCAAACTCTGAGCAGAAGCTCCAATCGAGTAGGTTTTTGGAGCGGTAGAAAGAGATGGTTTGACGCGTTGCCAGACACAGAATCCAGTGCTGACTCTCTTCGTGCCAAAAGACTTTAGGATCGCGGAAGTCAGAAAAACCAGGATTGCTCAAAACAGGGTTGTTTGAATATTTTGTCCAAGTCTCACCACTGTCGCTAGAGTAAGCGATGCATTGATCTTGCTCGTAGCCGCGATCAAAACCCTCTTTGTCACGGTGAGCGGTATAGAAAGCGATTAGGCCCGCTTGGCCATCAAATAGACCCGAATCATCCTTCCAATCGACAATGGCACTGCCAGAGAAACACATACCCTGTTCATCAGGCTCTAAGGCAATGGGTTTGTGCTGCCACTGATTCAAATCAGAGCTTACAGCATGGCCCCAGTGCATAGGGCCCCAAGTCAGACCGTCTGGGTAGTGCTGGTAGAAGAGGTGGTAACGACCGTCAAAATAGACCAAGCCGTTTGGATCGTTGATCCAACCGCGCTGAGCTTTAAAGTGCTCGGGTAGTGTTTGGTCTGGTTTGTTGGTCATGTTTTATTCGCTGTTTTGGTGACAGGCTGAAGCCAGTCACCTTTGTTTTTTTAATTCACCAGTGACAGGCTAAAGCCAGTCACCTAATTCAGTTCATATCAACAGTGACAGGCTGAAGCCAGTCACCTTCGTTTGTTTAATTCACCAGTGACTGGCTTTAGCCTGTCATCTGCTTTCTCAGTAATTTCCTTACAGTGGGTGACAGGCTGAAAGCCAGTCACCGCCAAAGGCTCGCTTAGCCTTTCACTGAACCTGCTACCAAGCCGCGGACAAAGAATCGTTGCAGGGCAAAGAAGACGAGCAGCGGCAAGATAATGCTGATGAAGGCGCCTGAGGTTAGGACTTCCCAGTTTGAACCGCGGGTACCCAGTAGGGCACGCAGTTGAGCCGTCAGTACTATCTGATCTTCGCCCTGTCCTAGGAACACCAACGCAACCAGAAGATCGTTCCATACCCATAGGAATTGGAAAATCGTGAAGCTGGCCAGAGCCGGTAGAGAGAGCGGCAGAATGATTCTGGTAAAGACCTGGAAGTGACTTGCGCCATCGACACGTGCACTCTCAATCAGATCGCCTGGTAGGCTCTTCATGTAGTTGCGCATTAGGTAGATCGCAAGTGGCAAACCGAAGCCGGTATGTGCCATCCAGACACCCGGGTAGCCTTTGCTCTCAAAGCCGAACATCTGGCCTAGATCTGAATAGAGGCGCAGTAGTGGTACCAGAGAAGTTTGTAGTGGCACGACCAATAGGCCAATGACCACGGCAAACAGCCACTCACGACCTGCAAACTGCATCCAGCTGAACGCGTAGGCTGCGAAAGCTGCAATCAGAACCGGAATGACCGTCGCTGGGATAGTCACGGCTAGGGTATTGAGAAACGCCTGACCGATTTTGCCTTTATCCAACACGTTGTCGTAGTTCTCTAGCGTAAATCGTGGCGGTTGGCCGTAGGCGAAGAAGATACGCTTGCCACGACTACCAGTAATCTCTTTATCCTGTACATAGGTGTAACTACCGTCACTGTTCACTGTTAGCTGTGCGCCATTTTTTAGCGTCGCCGTTTCACCGGCTGGAACCTCTTCTGGATTCCGTGAACTGCTGCCGAACGCTAAGATGTTTGTGAATGCAGTGCCATCGTCAGCCGTCAGTTGACCGCTTAAGACAAACTGACCATCAATCTGCTGTTGTGTCTCAGGTAGATCGGTCCGGGCAAAGGTGACCTGTTTTGACTCATTAAACGAGGTCCACCAGCCCGATGCCGCCAACTGATCTTTGTCACGGATAGAGCTGACAAACAGACCCAGTGTTGGGACTAGCCAAAGAATAACCAGGGCGGTTAGTGCGGTGCCGTTAAAGAACCTTGGCAAGAAAGAAGATTGTGTACTCATTAGCGTCCTGCCTCATCTTTACGGAAACGGTAGATGTTCCAAGCCATGATTGGTGTCACTGACAACATGATAATGATGGCAATGGCACTGCCTCGGCCAAAGTCACCGGCACCGCGGAACATCCAGTCATACATTAGGTTGGCCAATACTTGGGTTTCCCACTGGCCATTGGTCATCGCTAAGACGATGTCGAATACTTTCAAAACCAGAATGGCGATGGTGGTCCAAACCACGATGACGGTTGGCATGATCTGGGGTAGTGTGATTCGGAAGAATAGCTGACGACGGTTAGCGCCATCGATGATCGCTGCTTCTAGTGTCTCTTCAGGAACACTGCGAAGTGCAGCACCTAAAATCACCATCGCAAAACCGGTCTGAATCCAAATGAGGATGACCATCAGCAGTACAGAGTTCCAGATCTCCATCGATAACCAGAACTGCGGTTCGCCACCGAACGCCACCACTATGGCGTTAAGAATGCCGATTTGAGTATCGCCTTCACCGTTGTAGTGGTAGACAAACTTCCAGATAACCGAGGCACCAACAAATGAGATCGCCATCGGCATGAAAATAATTGATTTGGCGACGGTGCCGAACTTGGCACGATCGGCTAACACAGCTACTGCCAGACCAAAAACAGTAGAGAGTGTAGGCACAATGATCAGCCAAAGTAGGTTGTTGCGCAGCGTAATATGGAACTGTCCATCATTAAACAGCCATGCGTAGTTGGACCAGCCAACAAACTCTGTGGAGTCGGAGTTTTGGAACGACAGCCACAGGGTTTCGAAAACAGGGTAGACAAGGTAGAGCGTCAAGAAGAAGAGTGCCGGCCCCGCAAATAGCCATGGGCGGATTTTCTCGCGAAGTACCTCTTTGTTAGCGCGTGATGATTTTGAAATCAGCGCATCTAGAATCCAGTTGCTGCCCCAGAAGTAGATAATAACCGCGGATACACCAATAAGGATCGCGATTAGGGCAGAGTAGATCTGTTCAGTCATAGTGGTCTCAATATGAGTCGATCAGAGAGTGGGATCAGACCTTGAGTCTGATCCCTCTTTTGAATCGCGACCTCTGCGAGATCGCTCCTACAAGAGTGTAGGAGCTTTATCGCAGATGAAGCGAAGGTGGGCGCTATTACTTGATAGCATCCCAAGCTTTTTGGATGTCGGTAGTCACTTCTTCAGCCGATTTGCCTGAAGTGAAGTCAACCATACCTGTCCAGAATGCACCGGCACCAATAGCACCTGGCATTAGGTCAGACGCATCGAAGCGGAAGGTTGTTGCATTCAAGAAGATCTCACCCTGCTTACGTAGCGTGTCGCTTGAGTAAGCTTCTAGCTTCGCGCCTTTGTGTGGTGTTAGGAAGCCTTGGCCAGCCATCCACAACTCGTGCGCGATTGGTGAAGTTAGGTAGTCCATGAAGACTTGTGATTCTGGTGAGTCCTTCATCATAGTGATCAACGTACCACCGCCAAGAACAGGGTTACCTAGATCTTTGCTTTCGTACGATGGGAAGTAGAAGAAGTCAGAATCTGTTCCGATCGTCTCTTTGTACTGATCAGGGAAGAACGCAGGAATGAACGACGCCTGACGGTGCATGTAACACTTAGGTGGCGTATCGAACAAACCTTTTGGTGAGTCACCGAAGAAGATCGAAGCAACAGCTGAAGATGAACCATCAACGTAGTCGTCGTTCAGCACGAACTGACCGAAGGTGTTCATGACTTCAATGACTTTAGGATCGTTGAATGGCATCTCGTTTGAAACCCACTGGTCGTAGACAGAAGGTGGCTGAGTGCGAAGCATTAGATCTTCCATCCAGTCAGTACCAACCCAACCGGTTGCACCGCCAGACTCCATGCCGATACACCAAGGTGTGCCGCCATCTTTTACGATCTGATCAGATAGGGCAATTAGCTCTTCCATCGATTGTGGGATTTCGTAACCCATCTCTTCAAAGTTCTCTGGCACGTACCAAACGAGGGACTTCAAGTTAACGTTGTATGGAAGACCAAACATCGCCTCTTTGCCGTCAGCGCCTTTGTAGGTACCTAGATCAACCCAGCTTTGGCCCGCTGCGTAGTTAGTCGCTACTGCTTGCTCAACACTGTCAGATAGAGCCACTAGGTTACCCTGTGATGCTAGTTCAGACACAGTACCAGGTTGTGGCCATGCTGCTAGGTTGGGTGGGTTGCCCGCTTTCATATCAACTAGAACAAGCTGTTCGAAGTCGTTAGAACCGTTGTATTCAACAGTAGCGCCAGTCGCTTCTTCGAAGTAGGCAATCACTGTGCGAAGGTTAGCTTCGTCACCGTCGATCCATGGGCCGTCAAAGCGAATTGTTTTGCCACTTAGATCCATGCTTTCGAATTTAGACAGTGAGTCCCAAGAGAAACGGTTGTCTGCTTTGTCGAATTTTAGACCTTCAGCTGCCGCTGTGCCTGAAAGAGTAGCAAGTGCGATTGCTACCGAAAGAGTCTTACGTAGAGTCATCAGGGTAAACCTCTGTTTTGATTTTATTGTGTGAGCGGCTTGCACTATGCCGGGTGCTCAACCCGTGAAAATCATGCCGAATGCACGAAACTCAAATTCTTATTCAACCGGAAGCACACGCTGATCGTTCTGATCAAACAGGTGACAACGTTCAACCGGAATGCCGAGCGTTAATGTTTGGCCGCTCTTTGCAGTGACATCGCCATCAGCGACAACAACAACGGGTGATTCCAAACCTTCCAAATCCATATAGATCATGCACTGGTCACCAAGATGCTCGACATGGCTGACGGTGCTCTCAATAAAGAGATCGCCGCTACCATCTACTGTTAGGTGTTCTGGGCGAATGCCAAGTGCGGCTTTATCGCAGGCAAAAGCATCAGTTTGGCGCTCTAGCGTCAGAGAGTGACCATCAAGAGAGATCGTGATCTGATTTTTCTCGACTGCATCGACACTCACTTCTAGGAAGTTCATCTTCGGTGAGCCAATGAAACCAGCGACAAAACGGTTAGCAGGGCGGTGGTACAGTTCCAGTGGCGCACCCACCTGCTCAATGCGGCCTGCGCTTAGAACGACGATTTTGTCTGCAAGCGTCATCGCTTCGATCTGATCGTGAGTCACGTAGATCATAGTGTTCTTTAGCGTACCGTGAAGACGAGCAATTTCGATACGCATCTGAACACGTAGTGCCGCATCTAAATTAGAAAGAGGCTCGTCGAAAAGGAAGACTTTAGGCTCACGAACTATGGCGCGACCTATAGCAACACGTTGGCGCTGGCCACCTGATAGAGCTTTAGGCTTACGATCCAGTAGATGATCCAGTTGCAGAGTCTTAGCCACTTCAGTCACGCGGCTGCGGATCTCATCCTTAGGCATGCCAGAGAGTTCAAGACCAAACGCCATGTTGTGGTAGACGGACATGTGCGGGTAGAGCGCATATGACTGAAAGACCATGCCGATGCCACGCTCTTTAGGCGTGTGATCGTTGACGCGCTCACCAGCGATATTCAGGTCGCCTGAAGAGATCTCTTCAAGTCCTGCAATACAACGAAGTAGGGTTGATTTACCACAGCCTGAAGGCCCAACGAATACCACAAACTCACCGTCGGTGATGTCGAGATTAACATCATGAAGAATGTGGACCGGCGTTTTACTCTTTTCGCCGTAAATTTTGTTTAGGTTGCTCAGATTGACCGATGCCACCAAAAACCTCCAGTTGCTTATTATTAACACTGCTTCCTGCAGTTATAGGATTATGCAAAACAGACGTTTTACTTAATCGATTTAGTAACTACGTAATTTAGTCAGGGAACGATTAAGAAACAAGTCAAAAATACCTCTTAACGGCTTCTTAAATTTTTTGCGGTGCGTTAAGAGGGTGGCGTAGAAAAGCGTTGGAGCGGTCTTGAAAAGGCCGCGATGAATTTAGTGTCTGGAAGACGCTGAGAAGGCAGATGACAGGCTGAAGCCAGTCACTGTCACTTCGTAAGGTAGATAAACAGGTGACGGGTTGAAGCCAGTCACTGCTAGTTCATAAGAGGGGATATACCGGTGACAGGCATTCAGCCTGTCATCCGCAGTGAGTTTGTAAGATTTACTTAATATTCGGTCCGACGCGAACGATCTTCATGGTGTTGGTACCACCCTGAGCGTTGACGTAGTCGCCCTTAGTAATCAAGACGATATCACCCTCTTTTACTACCTTACGACGCTGTAGCTCTTCGACAGCACGTTGGTTGATCTCTTCGTTGGGAACCGCTTCTGAATCAAACGGAACGGTTTTAACGCCACGGTAGAGTGCCACGCGGGTCTGTGTCTTTGGATTCTTCGAGAAGGCGAAGATCGGTAGGCCAGAGCGAATGCGCGACATCAGAAGGGGTGTAGCCCCTGATTCAGTCATAGAAATAATCGCAGTGACACCCTCTAAGTGGTTAGCCGTATACATAGCCGCCAAGGCGATCGATTCATCGATTTTGTGGAACCGCTCGTTCATACGGTGCTTAGAGACTTGAGATTGACGGTTCTTCTCGGCGCCTATAATGACGCGAGACATCGCCTCAACGGTCTCAATTGGGAACTCACCAGCAGCCGTTTCAGCTGAGAGCATGACGGCATCGGTTCCATCTAGAACAGCGTTGGCTACGTCAAAAACCTCTGCACGAGTCGGCATGGGGCTGGAGATCATTGACTCCATCATCTGCGTTGCTGTGATTACGGTGCGATCCAGTGTGCGTGCACGATCGATGATCAATTTCTGAATGCCGATCAGTTCTGCATCGCCGATCTCTACGCCTAAGTCGCCACGAGCAACCATAACGCTGTCGGATGCCAGAATGATCTCATCGATATTTTCGACACAGCTAACCGTCTCTGCACGTTCGATCTTAGCAACAATCCCTGCGTCACCACCGGCCGCATTCATCAGTTCGCGTGCTTCTGTGATGTCAGCACCCGAGCGAGGGAAGGAGACCGCTAGGTAGTCCACATTGATCTCTGCCGCGGTAATGATGTCCGCTTTATCTTTTTCAGTCAGAGCAGCAGCTGAAAGGCCACCGCCCTGTAGGTTGATGCCCTTATTGTTTGAAAGTGGGCCGCCAACGGTCACTTCACACTCCAAGCGGTTTGGCTTCTTCTCAACAACGCGCATCTGTACACGACCGTCATCAAGCAGTAGCACATCACCTGGTTTACAATCTTCTACCAGTTGCTCGTAGTCGATACCCACAGCCTCTTGTGTGCCGGCTGTTTTGTCCATGCTCGAGTCCAGAGCAAAACGATCACCCACTTTGAGATGGATCTTAGTGTCTGTGAATCGCGCAATACGAATTTTAGGGCCTTGTAAGTCCCCTAAGATCGCAACGAATCGACCCGCTTTTGCGGCAGCTTCACGAACCATGGCTGCGCGCTTCTTGTGATCATCCGCCTCGCCGTGCGAGAAGTTTAGTCGGACAACGTTCACACCCGCTTGAACGAGGCGTTCAAGTACCTCTGGTGAATCGGTTGCTGGGCCAAGGGTAGCGACAATTTTGGTTCTGCGTTGCATCTTAAATCCTTAAGCGGTTTGCTTTCGGTGGGTAAGCAGGGCTAACTAGTGTTAGCCCTCAGTTGTAGAGAGTTGTAGAAAGTTATACCACGATTAGATGGCGTTTGTGTGAAATGGTTGTTCAGTTTTATTGAGCAACGACTTTAGCAAAACGAAGCATGTTACAGGTGTAGCCATACTCGTTGTCATACCAAGCGACCACTTTCACAAAGGTGTCATCCAATTGGATGCCAGCCTTGCAGTCGAAGATCGATGACTTGTTACAACCACGGAAATCCGTTGCAACAACGGCATCATCAGTAAAGCCTAGCGTTTCACCCAGAGCGCCTGTCTCTGAAGCTTCACGCATTGCACAGCAGATATCTTCGTAGCTCGCTTCACTATTTAGCTCAACGGTTAGGTCAACGACCGATACGTCTGTAGTTGGTACACGGAAAGCCATACCGGTAAGTTTGCCGTTGAGTTCAGGAAGTACTACTCCCACCGCTTTAGCGGCACCAGTAGAGGAGGGGATGATGTTCTCTAGAATACCACGACCGCCGCGCCAATCTTTTGCCGATGGGCCGTCAACGGTTTTTTGAGTCGCTGTAGCGGCGTGAACCGTTGTCATTAGACCGCGTTTCACACCCCATTTGTCGTTTAGGACTTTAGCCACGGGTGCAAGACAGTTGGTTGTACAAGAGGCTGCAGAGACGATCGCTTGGCCTGCGTAGGTTTCATGGTTTACGCCATAAACGAACATCGGAGTGCCGTCTTTTGATGGAGCCGACATGACGACTTTCTTAGCGCCTGCTTCAATATGTTTTTGACAACCCTCTTCGGTTAGGAAGAAGCCAGTACACTCAAGGACGAGATCGACATCGATATCACCCCAAGCAAGATCAGCAGGATCGCGCTCAGCGGTTAGGCGGATGGTTTTGCCGTTCACAATTAGGTTGCCGTTGTCGGTTTGGATATCGCCTTTAAATTGACCGTGCACTGAGTCGTATTTCAGCATGTAAGCCAGGTATTCAGACCCAAGCAGGTCGTTAATACCAACCACCTCAATATCACCATTGAACTCTTGGTAGATTGCACGGAACGCCATGCGGCCGATACGGCCAAAACCGTTAATGCCAACGCGAATTGTCATTTCAAAACCCTCGTAACTAATTTTATTATCAGTTTATGTTGTAAATTTACGTACAGTTTTGCCGACTTTCGTCTAAAGTTCAATCGTATGGGTTATAAAATCCCTATTCTTTTTTGCAATAATGACCCTATTTATAGCGTATATAGCCAATTTTCATAGGGTTTACGCTATTTAAGGCTACTCTCATAAAAGTTATTAACTTACGTAATTTCTTTTAATTCGTAAGTTTTTTACTAACCTTTGGTGTGTTAAAGTAACTTAATTAGATTTCGATGAAATTTGTTGAGGTAGCTAATGCCATCTAACATCATGCAGCAGATCAGTGCAGAGCTTGAGTCGCTGAACCGATCCGAGCGTAAAGTCGCTGAAGTCATTCTTGCAGACCCGCAGGCGGCGACAAGATCCTCTATTGCCGTATTAGCTCGCGCTGCTCAGGTGAGTGAGCCGACGGTTAATCGTTTTTGTAAACGTTTCAATACAGCCGGTTTCCCAGATTTTAAACTGCATCTAGCTCAGGCGTTAGCCCACGGTGTTCCCTATGTTAGTCGCAGTGTCGAACCTGATGACGACTCAGAGAGCTACACCAACAAGATCATCGACGCGACCATCGCTGCGTTGGTCACTGCTAAGAAGACCGTTGATCCACAGATGATCAATCTAGCGGTGGATCAGTTGATTCAGGCTAAGCAGATCATGTTTTTTGGCTTGGGTGCCTCTTGGCCTGTTGCGCAAGATGCTCAGCACAAGTTCTTCCGCTTTAACATCCCAGTCGTCGCTTACGACGACGTACTGATGCAGCGTATGACTGCGGCTGCTTCTTCTACAGGCGATGTTATTGTCATTATCAGTTACACCGGTCGTACTCGTGAGTTAGTTGATATTGCTGAGCTAGCCCGTGCGAGTGGTGCCACCGTGGTTGGCATTACCGCACCGAATTCACCACTGGCACAGCACTGTTCTATTGTTGTTGAGGTTGATGCACCAGAAGATACCGATGTCTACATGCCAATGACCTCTCGTATTATGCACCTGACCGTAATCGATATACTGGCGACGGGTGTCACGTTACGTCGCGGACCGGACTTCCTTAAGCACCTCAAAAACATCAAAGACTCATTAAAAGAGACACGTTACCCAGCAAAATAGGTATGAGTGTGAACAACTTCTCTCTGATTGCCGATATCGGTGGCACCAACGCGCGTTTTGCCATGGTTGAAACGGGTTCTATTAATCCGACTAATATTCGTAATTTAGCAGTCGATGACTTTGCTTCGATTGATCTGGCGATTAAACAGTACCTTAGTGATCTTGGAAGTGATGTTCCCGATCGTTGCTGTATTGCCATTGCTTGTCCTACCCACAACGATAGGATTTCGATGACCAACAACGGTTGGGTATTTTCAAAGCGAGATCTGCAGAACCATTTTGGTATTGAACAGCTATCTGTCATTAATGATTACGCTGCGATGGCTTATGCCGCGGCTAATCTGACGGGTAATCAACTGATTCAGGTGGGTCGTGGAGAGCCTCTGGACGATTTTCCGATTGCTGTGTTGGGCGCAGGCACGGGTTTAGGTGTGTCAGGGTTAGTTCGCTCAGGAGGAGCGTCTATTCCTCTGGTGACCGAGGGCGGGCATGTCGATTTTGCACCGACCACAGAGCAAGAGGTTGCGATTCTGCGTTGGTTGTTAAAACGTTATGAACGTGTCTCAGCAGAACGTCTTGTGTCGGGTATGGGGATTCAAAACATCTACCAAGCCCTAGCGGAATTGCGCGGCTCTCCGGTTGAGCGAATCTCACCTGCGGAGATAAGTCGCTTAGCATTTGAGGAGCGAGATCAGTTCGCGTTAGAGACGCTGGAGCAGTTCTGCAAAATCTATGGCAGTGTTGCAGGTAACTTGGCTCTCTCTTATGGAGCGCAGGGTGGTGTATTCGTCACCGGTGGTATCGTTCCTAAGATGCTCGACTTCTTTATCGAGAGCGGATTTAGACAGCGTTTTGAAGCCAAAGGGCGTTTCGATCAGTACATGTCGACCATTCCGACCTATGTTATGACGGCTGAAGAGCCGGGTTTGATTGGGGCTGCAGCGGCGTTGGTATAGGGCTCTGGAAGTCTGCTGGTAGTGCCGATGACAGGCTGAAGGCCAGTCACGGCGGCTCCGTAGCGTAATTTGTACACTGGTGACTGGCATTCAGCCTGTCACCCGCTCTCTACGTCAAACTGATGTCTTTTTCGAAACGCCATGGGTGTTTCACCAAGCTCTCGTTTAACGAATCGCGTGAAATACCCCGGATCACTGAACCCTAACTCATCCGATATCAGTGCTATTGATCGCTGAGTGAAGGCTAACCGTCGTTTGATCTCAATGGCTAAACGCTGATTGATTGTCTGTAGAGCACTTTTTCCAAAGTGTTTTTTACACAGACGGTTGAGGGTACTTGTTGAAACTCCGCACTGCGATGCGTAATCATCAATATCCCATCGGTTCTCTAAACTGCTTTCGATCAGTTGAGAAAACTGTTTCAACGCATCGGGTAGCTTCTCACTCAATGTTAACGCGGTATCCACTCTTTTGATCATTGCGAACAGTGTGTGGATCAGTTGCAGTGAAACGCTCTGTTGATCGGTAGGTTGTTGCTGCTCTTCTATTAAAAGTTCTGCGATGGTCAGTATCTGTTTCGTCGCTTCCTCTTTATCCCCCAGAAGAAGAATAGAGGCGCTGCTGGTCACAATATCGATGTCTTGCTGAATAATCGGCAGAGCGATGCTTAAAATGACTCCTCTTATACCGTTGTGAAAGTGAAAACCGTGCCTATTATCTGGCGGCAGCGTAACGATAACGGGTTCGTTAATTGAAACTTGATCATCCTCCAGTTGAATCTCAGCTTCACCTTGTTCAATGATTAAGACCTGAAATAGATCGCTATGCTTATGCGGTTTGATAATGCCGCGGTAGGGTCTGCTACTCTCTTGAACTGTCTCAATATGAACAAACCCTGCTTGAGCGTCACTCTGGCTGTCACCGTAGAGTGCATAGTTGGGTGTCATAGATGACTTTGTAGATCTCTGCATGACGAAAAAAGTAAATCCATAGATAGTATTTGCCTATAATCTCTATTATTTGATCGAAAAGTGCAATTAATTGGCGTTTTTTTGAGTTGGGAGTTCTTAAGCCAATTGCGATACTGAGTTCATAAAATTAAAAGGAGTTCGTCATGCATATTCAAAACGCCTGGTACGTCGCAGCTATGTCGTCTGAAGTGACCGATAAACCACTCGGTCGCACCATCTGTAACCACAACTTGGTTATGTACCGTGGTAAAGGTGATGCCATCGCATGTATTGAAGACTTTTGTCCTCACCGCGGCGCGGCCATGTCGTTGGGGTATGTAGAAGAGGGTGAGTTGGTCTGTGGCTATCATGGCCTGCGTATGGGTCCAGATGGTCAGACGATCTCGATGCCAAAACAGCGTACCGATCGATTCCCTTGCACGCGCTCGTTCCCAGTGATGGAGAAGTACGGGTTCATCTGGGTGTGGCCCGGCGATAGAGCACTAGCGGATGAGTCTAAATTGCCTAAGTTCCATTGGGCTGAGAATGCTGGTTGGGCTTATGGTGGAGGCCTGTTCCACATCAAGTGTGACTACCGTTTGATGATTGATAACCTGATGGACCTGACTCACGAAACCTACGTTCACTCGACCAGTATTGGTCAAAAAGAGATCGATGAAGCGCCGGTGAAAACGCGTATGGAGGGTGATCAGGTCATTTCTGAGCGCTTTATGCCAGAGGTTAAAGCCCCTCCGTTTTGGCAAATGGCGATGGAGTTTCAGGGGTTAGACCCTAATGCGACCGTCGACCGCTGGCAGATCTGCCGATTTAATGCACCGAGTCACATCATGATTGACGTGGGTGTGGCGCTTGCGGGTAACGGCGGTATTGATGCGCCGCTTGAGAAGCGTGCTAGCAGTGTGGTGGTCGATTTTATTACCCCTGAGACGGATTCAACAATGCACTACTTCTGGGGTATGGCGCGAAACTTCCAGCCTGAGGATACCGCGCTAACCGATAAGATTCGTGAAGGGCAGGGTGGTATCTTTACTGAAGATCTTGAAGTACTGGAAGCGCAGCAGAAGAACTTGGATCGCTACCCAGATCGTGACCTGCTTAAATTGGATATTGATGCCGGCGGTGTTCAGGCGCGGCGTATGATTGAGCGTGCGATTAAGTTAGAACGGGAGGCGGGTAATGCTTAAGCTGCGGGTTGCGAGTAAAGCCCTTCTCACCGATCAGATTGTGAGCCTGACGTTGGAATCTGCATCAGGCGAGCCATTGCCAAAAGTCAGTGCAGGAGCGCATATCAATTTGCACCTGGGTACCGGTTTGAGTCGTCAGTACTCTATCTGTAATCCCGGTACCTCAACTACATATTATGAACTAGCTGTGTTGATTGAAGCTGAATCACGCGGAGGTTCTAAAGCCGTCGCAGCGCTAGAAGTCGGCGATATCATTGAGGCGGATGAGTCGCAAAATCACTTTGGCTTGAAAACAGCGTCCAATCACCGTCTTTTTGCAGCAGGCATTGGTATAACACCGATGCTTGCGATGGCGCGTGAACTGAATGCACGTGGCAGTCAATTTGATCTTCTCTACCGAGCAAAGTCACCTGAGAGAGCAGCCTATTACTCTCAACTGCAGCAGTGTGATTTTTCAGCGGCTTGCCGTTTCTCTTTCTCTAGTGATGGCGGACTTGACCTGGCAGTTGAGTTGGCAAATCCTCAGGCCGATGAGCAGCTCTATGTGTGTGGCCCACAGCGTTTTATTGATGCGTTATTGGATGCTGCTAAAGAGACTGGCTGGCGCACGGATCAGATCAATCGAGAGTATTTCAATCCGGCCGTTCCCGAAGTGGAAGAGGGGGATCAGCCATTTACTGTGAAGTTGAAATCGACCGGTGATGAGTATCTGGTACCGGTTGATCAAACCATTGCTGAAGTTCTAGAGGATGCAGGCGTCTTTGTTCCTCTCTCTTGTGAATCGGGTGTTTGTGGTACCTGTCTGGTTGATGTTGTTTCCGGTGAGCCGGATCACCGAGATCTGTATCAAAGCGAAGAGGAGCAGGCCTCAAATCGACAAATGACGGTCTGCTGTTCACGCAGTAAAACGCCTGTGATCGAGATTGATTTGTAGAACGAATGCAGCGCGTTTGGCGACGAGGCCCTCCCCGAAATCTGGGTCACAACCCTGGGTTTAATGAGATTCGCAATTTCTTCGATTTTCGTTCGGTGCGCATTGGTGGGTGGGTCACCGCTAAAGAGCAGGCGATGCGGGCTGAAGAGTTCTTTATTGCCCTGTTAGATCTTCAGGAGATACTCGGTCTTCCTAATTTTGCGCTGTCACTTCGTGGCGAACTATCACTCCATTATGGCACCGGTGGACGTCCCGGTGTCTGTGCGCACTATCAACCCTCAGCTCGAACCCTTGCCCTGGCTAAAAAAGCCGGAATTGGCAGTTTGGCTCATGAGTGGGCGCACGCTTTAGACCACTATCTGGCTAAAACCTCTTTCGAAGAGGATGTTGGCGCACGTTTCGCAACGACAGCATGGTTGGCTGACTTTACCCACAAAGTGCATCCACTTAATGATGCCTTAGACCGGCTTTACACGGCGCTCTACCTTTCCAACGATAAACAGAGTCCAAGTGACTATGTCACTCGATCCGTTGTCTTAGATAAGCAAGCAGGATCGCTCTATTGGAGCCTGCCCGAAGAGTTGTTTGCTCGTGCATTTGAGGCTTGGATATCGAGAGCGGAGATAAAGAATAGCTTACTGATAAACCCTAAAGATATCGTTCGGGATACAAAAGGGCTCTATCCGTTGGAGGGGGAGGCGGTTGTTATAGATAAGGCGTTTGAGGATTACTTTGGGTTGTTGGGGTATGCGCTTTCTAGGTAGTTTCTGAAACGCTGTTGGTGCCGATGACAGGCTAAAGCCAGTCACGGGAGCTCCGTTAGGTGACAAGCTAAAGCCAGTCACGTCAGTATTACCAAGGTGACTGGCTTTCAGCCTGTCATCCGCTGTTGAGTGAACGGCAAGCTACTCAATCACATGCCTCCTAAGAATGGCTCGATTATGCATCTGAACCTCTGGCCGTTCACGCCAACTCCAAAACAGCTCTCTGGCTTCAGCAGCTGAATGTTTTAGATCGACAATTGGATCTGGATAGCTCTGCTCACTCTCCAGCATCTGTTTCTCAAGTCCACCCATCGCCCAAGGGGAGTGTCTGAGCTCTTTGGGTAGTTCCGCTAGTTCAGGTACCCATTTCGCGATGAAGTGACCCTCTGGATCATGCTCCTCGGCCTGTAGGGTGGGGTTGTAGATTCTTAACGTATTAATACCCGTTGTACCTGCTTGCATCTGTAACTGTGGGAAGTGAATGCCCGGTTCAAAATCGAGAAACTGTCGAGCTAAGTGAGGTGAGCCGAGGCGCCAATCAATCTTTAGGTAGTGGCATAGAAAGCTTACAAGCATCGCTCGCATTCTAAAGTTGATGTAACCGGTACGATTGAGTGCTCGCATGCAGGCATCAACCAGAGGCACGCCTGTCATACCACTCTCCCACGCCTTTAGATCTTCTTCGACTTTTTTATCTGTTCGCCACGGAAATTGGTTGTAGCCGGCATTGATCGGTTGGGTTTCTATCTCGATCTGAGATTCAAATTTTTGAATGAAGTGGCAGTGCCAGTGCAGACGAGATCGAAACGTTCTAAGAGATTTCTCCCACTGACTTCTGACGCAAGAGGGTTTGGATTGTTGGTAAACCTCAGCCAGGCTGATATTTCCCCACGCAAGGTAGGGGGACAGTCGACTGCAGTGCTTGCGAGAGGCGGAGGGTTTCGAGATCGCTTTGGAATAGAGCTGACCACGCTCCGTGAAAAAGCTCTCTATCACAGATGCTGCTGCGCTAGGGCCACCGTATTGCATCAGCGAGTCAGTCTCTAACCAATCCGGTTGAGGTTTAAAATAGGGTAGTGGGTTTGAGTGATCTAGCCTAGCAGGGATGAGTTGGGTTAGGTCCGGTTGATGTAGTGGGCCTTTGATCCGTGCATCCCAATTATCCAACCAGTTATCACGACTGCGAGCCCCTCTAATAACGGCTCCGTAGGGTGACTCATTCCACTGAATGCCCTGCTTCATGCATAACCTCTTTACCCGTTTATCACGGGCAAAGGTTTTGGCCATGCCGATCTCTTCGTGGCTATAGATTGAGTGAACATTCGTGATCGAGAGTATTTTAGAGAGTACCTCGGTTGGCTCACCGTTGAGCATGACTATTTCAGAATTAAATGCCGCAAGCTGATGATTGATATCGTTGATGCTCTGATAGACAAACCGCCAGTGACGTTCACTGTAGTGGCTATCTTCCATGAGCTCAGGTTCGAAAATGTAGATAAGCAGTAGAGGTAAGCCTGATTCAATCGCCTCTTTTAGAGGTCGGTGATCGGTCAGGCGAAGATCGCGTTTGAACCAGACAATGTTGATGGGGGTTGGCATGGGTACCTCTGTTGATGCAGAGGTATAGGTTGAGGGGGGTGAATCGGATCACTGCCGCATGATAAAGCCGATGACAGGCTGAAGGCCTGTCACCATTTAGTTAGTCAAAGCCGCTTTGGCGCATTTGCTCATGCGCGTATCGGACTCGTTATGAAGAGTGCACCAGGCTTGGTATTGGCTGAGGAATACTTGGCCAGTCAGTTCGTTTAGGAAATGACTCTTCTTAAGCTGATCCATTACCGGGCCTTTTACCTCTGACAGGTGGAAGCAGACGCCAAAGTCTTTGAGTCGCTGGTTAATCGCCTCAAGGGACTCTAGGGCTGACGCATCAATCAGGTTGACGGCTGGGCACATCAGAACAAAGTGCTGGACCCCTTTTTGTTGGGCAATCAGGTCATAAACACGGTCTTCTAAATAACGCGCGTTAACGAAGTAGAGGCTCATGTCGATACGCAGTGTGATGATCTTCTCATCGTACTCCACCTCAAAACGATCGACGTTACGGAAGTGCTCTGTACCGGGAATTCGGCCGACAATCGCATCGTGTGGCTTACTCGTGCGCTGCAGAAACAGTGCGATCGATAAGGTCACACCGGCGATGATGCCTGCTTCTACACCGACTAACAGCGTCAGCAGTATGGTTGCCAGCATTGCCATGAAGTCAGGCTTCGAGTAGCTCCAAGTGCGTTTTAGGGCGCCGAGGTCGACCAATGACAGAACGGCAACAATAATGGTTGCGGCCAGTGTCGCTTTGGGTAAGAAGAATAGAAGCGGTGTTAGGAAGAGGGTAGCGACTGCAATACCCACTGCTGTGAATGCGCCCGCTGCCGGTGTCTCTGCGCCGGCATCAAAGTTGACAACGGAGCGAGAGAATCCACCTGTCACTGGGAAGCCGCCAGATACCGCTGAACCTACGTTGGATGCGCCTAGGCCAATCAACTCTTGGCTGGGATCAATTCTTTGACGACGCTTTGCTGCCAGTGTTTGTGCAACAGAGACTGACTCAACAAAACCGACAATACTGATCAGCATGGCTGAAATGAGCAGTTGTTGCCAAAGTTCTGCATCAAAATGTGGCAGTGCAAACTCGGGTAGTCCTGTTGGAACGATACCAACGACTTTGACCCCCTCAAGCTCTAGGCGGTAGTAGTAGGTCGCAAAGGCTGTGGCGGCTACAGCCAAAACAGGTCCCGCTTTGGCAATGACATCAGCCAGTTTTGAGTTCATCCCGGTTTTAAGCAGAAGTGGCTTTAAGCTCTTACGGGTCCAGAACAAGAAGGCTGTCGCAGAGACGCCGATAATCAGAGTCGGGATGTTGGTGTCTTCTAGGTGAATGATGATTGAAGAGAGAATGTCATATAGGTTGTGGCCAGACGCGTTGATGCCAAGAATGTGTTTTAGCTGACTGGCGGCGATGATCAGTCCAGAGGCGGTAATAAAGCCGGATATCACCGGGTGGCTGAGCAGATTGGCCATCGCGCCCAATTTGAAAAAGCCCATCAGTATTAGCAGGGTGCCCGAAATGAGCGCCAAAGCACCGGCAGCAGCAATATAATCGGTGGTGTTGGCAAGTCCGAGGCTGCCTAAAGCGGTCGCGGTCATCAGGGAGACAACCGCAACTGGACCAACGGCTAAGGTACGGCTGGTTCCGAAAATAGCGTAAGCGATCAGTGGCAATATACTTGCATATAGCCCCACCTCTGGCGGTAATCCAGCAAGCAGAGCATAGGCCAGTGATTGCGGAATCAACATGATCGTTACAATCACTGCCGCGATAAGATCATTGGTCAGCGACAGTTTATTGTACGATTTTGCCCAGTCTAAAATCGGGAAATAGTTCTTCAAAGTATTAATCCTGAAAAGCAGAAAACGCTGCTTTACTTCTGACGTGCCTCGATTCGCGCTTTAATTCCGTTAAGGTCATACCCAGCATTAGCGGCGGTATCGATAATCGCTTGTGCCTCCTGTCTTGACCCTTCTGCCATGCCCCATAGCATGGTGCAGCGAGTACCGGTGCGACAAAAAGCGAAGATCGGGGTTTGCGCGGAGGCTAAGAACTGATCAAATGCCTCAACATCTTGGTCGCTGATGTTGCCAGAGATAACGGGCTGAGAGACGTAGGTTAACCCCAGCTTCTGACACTCCATTTCAATCAGTGCTAGATCGGGTTGATCCTCGCTCTCGCCGTTTGGTCGGTTGCAAATAACGGTTTTAAAGCCTGCTTCAGCAATGGCTTTAATATCTTCAATCGCTACTTGAGGTGACACGCTGATTGAATCTGTGAGTTTTCTTACATCCATGAAATGTTTCCTTAATTAGAAAAGGTCTACCGGAATTTTTAGGTAGCGCTGACCGTTCTCTTCAGCGGGTGGCAGATGACCAGCACGCATATTGACTTGAACCGATGGCAGAATCAGGCGAGGCATATCAAGTGTTGCATCACGTGATTCACGCATTTGTATAAAGTCAGCCTGATCATGCTCTACGCTAACGTGAATATTGTGCTGACGCTCTTCACCGATGGTGGTTTCAAATTGGTACTCATCACGACCAGGTGCCTTGTAGTCATGACACATAAAGACACGGGTCTCATCCGGTAGGGTGAATAGCTTCTGAATCGACTGGTAGAGGGTTGTTGCATCGCCCCCAGGAAAATCGCAACGCGCGGTTCCGTAGTCAGGCATGAATAAGGTGTCACCCACAAACAGAGCGTCACCGATTAAATAGCTCATACAAGCAGGGGTGTGTCCGGGTGTGTGGATCGCTTTTGCAGCGATTGAGCCGATATTAAATGACTCATCATCTTTGAATAGATGATCAAACTGGCTGCCATCACGTTCGAATTCTGTACCGGCATTAAACGCTTTGCCGAAAACATCTTGTACTACAGTGATGTGATCACCAATGGCTAAGGTGCCGCCCAGTTGATCCTTTAAATAGGGTGCTGCAGATAGGTGATCGGCATGAACGTGAGTTTCAAGAATCCATTTGGTCTGCAGTCCCTCTTCTTTTATGTAGGTGATGATTTGATCGGCTGATACTCGATCAGTTTTACCTGACGCGTAATCGAAATCGAGAACGGAATCGATAATTGCACACTCTTTCGTTTCAGAGTCTGAAACAACGTGGCTGAAGGTAAAGGTGGGTTCATCAAAGAAGGTTTTAACGATAGGCTGCATTGGATGCTCCATCTAGCTTTTAAGGTGCAATTAACGGTCTGTCTAGACTTTAGTTATATGCTTATAGCTTAAGGTAAGTATCCTACTCTTAATTTGCGAATTGTCAATTACGACGGGGGATGTAAAGGGGATTTATTCGAAGGTGTAGAGTCTAAGAATTAAAATGAATTCAACAGCTCTAAAACAAGTGATTGATCGGTTGCTGACATCTTGTCGACCTTGAATGATTCGGTAATCTCAGTGATCAATTGAGCTAGATTCAGTTTTGCATCTTGGCTATGAAGTAGATCGATATGCCCCCTGATATAGGAGATCGCAAACAGCTGATCAGGGTTGTCCAGTGAGACGGTTTCAAGCTCTAACAGTTGATCGGATAGGGTCTTTAAATCAATCATAAAATTCCACGGATTTTAAGTTAAGAAGGTGCTCTTTGCCGTCTGCATCGATTCGGATTAAACGTATGGTGAGGTAGTCGAGCTCTTTTGCCATCCAGATAAGAGTCGTATGCTGTTGGCCGGCCCTAACCAGTTGCAATTTTTCACATAGAAAAGTTCCTGCAGGGGTTTTCAGTAACTCCTCGCCAAGCCGATTAAACTGATAGCTCTTGATCTGCCCACCATCAGCGATTCTATAGTCAAGTTGTTGCCGCCCTGACTTTAAATCTTCTCTGAGTTGAAGCTGGTAACTGAGCCTATCTTGAACTGCACTCTCCCAAGGTTGATTCCAGGGGTCCCCATTGACCAGTGTCGTAATTCGGCCTCCAGCCTCATCAAAGTCAACTGAGATAGAGCGTGAGCGACCAAACAGACTGCGCTCGTAGTTGTATAAGAGCGGTGACCACTCACCATGACTGAATTTGAGCTCGCTGGTTTCGCTCTGCTTGGCCATAAACGCTGAGGCTCTGTTGGTAAATCGCCAGGTTCCTGTGGAGGTTTTAACGAGCTCTCGTGTCGCAGTCACCGGAACATCAATTAAAAGATCGATGTTGGCACTGTAAGAGGCTTTAAAAGGGGTAGGTTGAGCAAAGGATGGGCCGATAAGAAGTATCGATAACAGTGCTACCCAACTTCTCATCTTCCCATTAATCCTCATTTACACTCGGTAAAGGTAGCCTGTTTCACCCAAAGGTGATCCGTCTAGAAAGACTCGGTTGTTCTCTAGAGTGATGCGTTCAGAGGCAAACCAAGAGACTGCAAGTGGGTAGATTTTATGCTCTAGCTGATGCACTTTTTGGATCAATGAATCAACAGTGTCGCCTTGCTCGATGTAGGTAGCAGCCTGAATGATGGCAGCTCCGCCGTCCAGCTCTTCTGAGACAAAGTGCACAGTACAGCCATGCTCTGTATCGCCAGCCTCCAATGCTCTCTGATGGGTGTTGGTGCCTTTATATTTAGGCAGAAGAGAGGGGTGGATGTTAAGAAGTCGACCGCTGAAGTGCTGAACAAATTCGTCGGTCAAGATCCGCATGAAGCCAGCTAATACCACGAGGTCCGCTTGCCATGCATCGATCTGCTCCATCAGTGCACTATCAAACGCAAGGCGTGAATCGAAATGGGTATGATCAACCACAGCTGTCTCTATACCGGCTTTTTTAGCGCGCTCTAAACCATAGGCACTCTCTCTGTTTGAGAGAACGCCAACAACTCGGCAATGCTGGTCGTTGGCAGTAGCATCTATGATGGCTTGTAGATTCGATCCCGACCCTGAGATTAGAACTACAATGTTCTTCATCGTTAGTGGCTCATACCTGCCAGCTCAACTTGCTCGTCGCCCGCGGCAGCGTTTGCGATAGAGCCGATCAACCAAGCCTCTTCGCCAGCGGCTGATAGGATCTCAATGGCCTTATCAGCTTCGCTGCCAGGAACACAGATCACCATGCCAACGCCACAGTTTAGGGTGCGGTACATCTCTGTTTGATCAACGTTGCCGCCGGCTTGAATCCAACGGAATACTTCTGGAATCTCCCAGCTATTGGTATCGATCACCGCTTTTGCGCTCTCAGGAAGTACGCGTGGGATGTTCTCTAGAAGGCCACCGCCGGTGATGTGAGACAGAGCGTTAACCTGTACCTTCGAGATCAGCTCAAGAACCGATTTAACGTAGATGCGAGTAGGTTCCATCAGTGCATCTGCGAGCGTACCCTTACCCATTGGTTGGTTTAGGTCAGCGTTAGACACTTCAAGAATTTTACGAATCAGTGAGTAACCGTTTGAGTGAGGACCCGATGAACCCAGTGCGATTAGAGCGTCACCAGCTTGTACTTTAGTACCATCAATGATCTCTGATTTCTCGACAACGCCAGTACAGAAGCCGGCTAGATCGTAATCGTCGCCTTCGTACATGCCTGGCATTTCGGCTGTTTCACCACCAACCAGTGCGGCACCGGCCAGTTCACACCCTTTACCAATACCGGATACAACGTCTGCTGCCATATCGACATTCAGTTTGCCTGTTGCGTAGTAGTCAAGGAAGAATAGAGGCTCTGCACCAGCAACGACTAGGTCATTAACACACATAGCCACCAAGTCGATACCGATGGTGTCATGACGGCCAAGATCCATGGCCAACTTCAGTTTAGTACCGACACCGTCGGTGCCGGAGACCAGTACTGGCTGGCGGTAACCCTCCGGGATTTCACACAGAGCACCAAAGCCACCCAAACCACCCATCACTTCTGGACGGGCTGTGCGTTTAGCAACACCTTTTATTTTCTCGACAAGGGCGTTACCTGCATCGATATCGACTCCAGCATCTTTGTAGCTGATTGAAGGGGTATTGGTATTGCTAGACATCTGTGTTTAACCTCAGGGGTGAAAGCGAATTTAATAGGTTGTGAATTCTATCAGTTTGCGCACCGCTGAGCTATTGTGTGTTACAGTTCTTAGCAAATTTAGCGATGATTTTTTCTTAGGTTTTTTGATGTCTCGCCATTTAATGAAAATCAAGGTTCTAGCTCTAGCTTCAGCTCTACTGACTTGCTCAGTGAGTGCGGTGGCTAAAGATCTACTATTGTGGCCAGTTGATGGGCGCGAATCGCCGGTTAAAGCTGAGCAGGAGAGTGCTCGTTGGGTGCAATTCTTGGTCGAAAAAGGTCGATCTGAATCTATCTCAGTCGCACTGCCCAGTGAATTTGGCGTCGGGCCACTCTTCTACCCTCAACTGGTTCAGGGCAAAGCCATTGATGAAACACTTCAACGCAGTGCGGCCGGCACCGGAAATGGTGCTGCAGTGCTCGTGCAATTGAACGAGGGTGGTATCAATTGGCGATTTATTAAAGAGGGTGTAGGTCAAAATCTTCGTACTTCCGTGACCAGCGATGGGCTTGCCTTGGGTGTGAGTTGGCTAAAAATGCAACTGGATTTAGAGGCGGGTCCGGCCATTGATGAGCGCTCCACCGCTGATGAAATAGTCGAGCAGCCCAATGCTAACACCGCAGACGTAGAATCGATTAAACCGGAAAGGGTTGAGGCTCCAACGGCTCAGGTAGATCAGGTTGCGCCTCCGGTTATCTCGGCTGTTGAAACCGCTGCGCCCGTTTTACCCACACAGAGCTCTGCGATTGTTTCCAGTAACTATCAACACACTGGTCATGAGATCAGCGTGACAGGTCTGGATGATCTCTCTTCACTGTTACGAGTGACAGGTAAACTACGTGAGACAGAGGGTGTTAAATTTTTGTATGTGTCACAGATGAACGACGTTGAAATCCGTTTAGTGGTGGGTTCTGATCTCGGGCTTGCCGAACTGAGTGCTCTATTGGTTGAGCAATCTTGGTTAGAGGAGACGGGTATTGATGCTTACCAGTACAAACCCTTTCAGCTGGAAGAGCCAGCAACCCTTGAAGCCTTATTAGAGCCTTTGTCTACTGATAGTGATGCTACTCTTGTGCCTGAGGCAGAAATCACTCCATCAATTGAAGAAGTGATCGAATAATGCAGCAGCGTTGGTTTATTCTCTCAGTTCTAATTGTTATCACAATCCTTCTATATCTATTGGCACCGGTATTAAGTCCCTTTGTTGCGGGTGCTCTATTGGCATACATATCAGACCCTATTGCTGATCGATTAGAGGCAAAAGGCATGGGTCGAACCCCGGCCGTCATTGTTGTATTTACCTCCTTAGCCTTGGTTCTGGTGGGTGCATTACTGCTGCTGATACCACAGTTGTCACATCAAATTCAGATTGTCGCTCAGCGAATTCCAGTAGTTATCGAACTGGTTAACAACGAGTTGATCCCTCTGATTGAAGCTAACTTAGGTCTGTCCATTGCTAAACCGGATCTGGCTCAAATTACAGCCGTGTTGGCTCAACACTGGCAGAGTACCGGTTCAATCGCGACCGCTCTTATATCCTCTATTACACAGTCTGGATTGGCTATCGCTGCTTGGTTAGCCAATCTGGTATTGATTCCAGTCGTCACTTTCTATCTGTTGAGAGATTGGGACACGATGGTCGCAAACATCGCTGAGTTGTTGCCAAGAAATCTAGAACCTAAGGTCTCTATCTGGGCAAAAGAGTGTGATTTTGTCCTCGGTGCTTTCATGAAAGGGCAGTTAGTGGTCATGCTGGTGTTGGGTGTTATCTATGCGATAGGCCTGGCACTTCTCGGGGTAGATCTTGCTCTGCTGTTAGGATTGATTGCAGGGTTGGCGAGTATCGTTCCTTACCTTGGCGTGATCATTGGCATTCTCTCCTCTTCGGTTGCGGCCTATGTTCAGTTCCAAGATCCGACCATTCTTCTGGGTGTAGCAGCGGTCTTTATGGTCGGCCAACTGCTGGAAGGTATGGTCCTGACCCCGAAACTCGTCGGTGATCAGATCGGTCTTCATCCGGTTACGGTCATTTTTGCGATTATGGCGGGTGGTCAGCTGTTTGGCTTCATTGGTGTGTTGTTGGCGCTGCCGGTGGCGGCTATTATTCGCGTGTTATTGTCACATCTTCACAGTGGCTATAAACAGAGTTCGCTTTACCATCACGCAGTTGATCAGGATGAACCCTCAGTCTGATGTCCCTCTCATCACAGAATACTCCTCAGCAACTCCCTTTAGGTGTTCAGCTTCGCAGTGACGCTAAGCTATCTCGTTTTGTACAGTCCCAACAGAGTGCATTAATACCAGCGTTAAAGGGTTTGATTAATATACAAGAGAATCAGTCTCAAGAGTCCTTTGTCTATCTATACGGTCGCGAGAATACCGGTAAGAGTTATCTTCTTCAGGCAGTCTGTAACGAGGCAGAGCTTCTCGGTATTTCGGCGATCTATCTACCACTGAGTCAAACCGATGAACTGTCGATAGAGATGCTAGAAGGGTTAGAATCTTTTCAGTTGGTCTGTTTGGATGATGTTGACTCTGTGATTGGTGATTCAGCTTGGCAAGAGGCGCTTTTTCATCTATTCAATCGCATTCGAGACATTGGCCACTCATTGTTGATCAGTGGTATGGATTCGCCCGCAAATAGTCAAATAGAGCTTCCAGACCTTCGTTCACGCTTGGCTTGGGGGCTGACTTTTAAGCTGGAGGCTCTCTCGGATGAGCAGAAGCGAGAAGCGATTCAGCAGGAGGCCGCAGCAAGAGGTTTGGTGTTGGCTGATGAGGTTGCACAGTATCTACTGAATCATGGTGAGCGAGATCTTTCGAAACAGTATGAATACCTTGATCAGTTGGATCGAGCCTCATTGCAGGCGCAACGAAAACTGACCATCCCCTTTGCTAAACAGGTGTTGGGTTGGCTGTGACGCTGCAACGCCTTTTTGATCACCCCGATTTTATGGCCATCTACAAGCCGATAGGCGTTGGGATGCACTCTGAGTCAGGAGAGTTGGGTCTTCAATTGCTTGCTGAACAACAGTTTGGGTTAAAGCTTTGGATGGTGCACCGGTTAGATAAGGTGACATCGGGCGTGCTTCTGTTCGCTAAACATGCCGAAGCAGCCGCGCAGCTATCAAACCTGTTCAGTGAACAGTCGATTCAAAAAACTTATCTCGCCCTAAGCCAATCGAAGCCGAAACGAAAGCAGGGTCGCATCAAAGGTGATATGGCAGCAGCTCGCAATGGAAGTTATAAGCTGCTCAAAACTCAGTCTAACCCTGCTATTACTGACTTCTTTTCACTCTCTATTGAGCCGGGTTTACGTCTCTTCGTCTGTCGACCTAAAACCGGTAAGACGCACCAGATTCGAGTCGCCCTGAAAAGTGAAGGTGCGGCAATACTCGGTGACCAGCGATATGGCCAGCCCTCTGATCGTACCTACCTGCATGCTTGGCGTATCGCATTTCAGTACCAAAAAGAGGCTTTTCAGATAGAGTCAGCCCCTCTAGAAGGTGAGTGGTTCAACAAAAACACTTTTATCGACAAGCTGAAGCAACTTGAAAATGGCAACTATTGGCCAGAACATTGGCTTAAGAACCAGAATTAATGAGACAAAAGTTATGAGTGATGATCGAGTCATTAGAGATTTTACACTGCGCAGCAAAGAGGATCGTGAAGAGCTGCTACTGCATACCTGGTGCGACCATTGTCAGAAAGTGGATCTGGGTATGAGTGATCCTGTTGAGTACGAACTGCACGGTATTATCTTTCTGGAAGGGAAATGCCAGATGTGTGGAGAGGTTGTTCTGACTGAGATTACAGACGATGAATTCTGATTACCTTGATCGATTCGCAGGTATTGGGCGCCTCTATGGCACTGATTCACTCGAAAAGTTTCACAAGGCTCATGTTGCCGTTGTCGGTTTAGGTGGCGTTGGCTCCTGGGTGGTAGAGGCGCTTGCCCGGAGTGGTATCGGTGAGCTTAGCCTCATTGATCTAGATGAAATTTGTGTCTCAAACACGAATCGCCAGATGCATGCGGTTAGCTCAAATTTAGGTGCCTCAAAAGTTCAGGTGATGGCGGATCGTGCGCGCGAGATTAATCCCGATTTAATTATTCACGAGCATGAGTGTTTTGCGACGCAAGATAATCTTGCCGACCTGTTGGTTGAGCCGATTGATTATGTCGTCGATGCCATTGATAGTGCCGGTGTTAAAGCAGCAATGATTGCGTACTGCCGTCGCCGCAAGATTCCGATCGTTACTACCGGCGGGGCTGGTGGGCTCATTGATCCGCTTAAAATCGAAGTAGCTGATCTAAGTAAAACTCAGCACGATGCGCTGGCCGCTAAGGTTCGTTCAATATTGAAACGCCATTTCGGGTTCAGTCGAAGCGGTAAACGATTTGGTGTCGAGTGTGTCTTCTCGCAGGAGCAGGCTAGGTATCCACAGTTGGATGGATCTGTCTGTGCAACAAAAAACTTTGGTGAGAGTGATGTGCGTTTAGACTGTTCTGGAGGCTTAGGAGCAGTTACTTCAGTCACGGCTGCGTTCGCAAATGTTGCAGTAAGCCGAGTGTTGATCAAGATGAGTGAGCGAGTCGCCCGAGAGAGAAAACAGGCCGATCAGAGCTGAGTCTGACCGGCCAAAGAGCAATATGCTTTGGAGGCTTAAGCAGCCTGAGTTAGACGTGCTAGCGCTGATTCACGAGTTGTGCGAAGTTCGCTAACAAAAACACGGCTTAGACGTTTGCTTGTAGTGTCAACCAACTCAGCCAGTGCTTGGCTGCGAAGTGCTTGAGCTTCTTTGATTGCTGCTTCTAGATCTACAGTTGCGTATGTGTAAGGCATGTTCATTTCCTCTAATTCGTTTCGCTGTTCAATTTGTGATCATACTAAAGGTGTATAAGCCTCTCGACAAACGATCCTTTTTTGATTTATTGTTGAGTTAAATTCACTTACAGGAATCTTCTATGCGACGCTTACCACCACTTAATGCTCTTCGTGTGTTCGATGCTGCTGCCCGCCATGGTAGCTTTAACCGCGCCAGTGAAGAGCTTTGTGTCACGCCATCGGCGGTTAGCCATCAGTTGAAGTCACTTGAAGAGTTTTTAGGTGTTGAGCTTTTTAAACGTGAGAAGCGAACCATTTCGTTGACGGCTGCAGGGGAGCGTTATTTACCCTCGGTGCAGATAGCCTTAGACGAACTGGAGCAGGCGACACGCAGATTGGTTGCAGCGCCTAATACCAACGTGGTGAAGGTGAGCATCGCGCCAGCCTTCTTAACACGTTGGTTGGTACCACGCATCACGCGTTTTCAAGAGCGCTTTCCTGAAGTTGAGCTTCGAGTTGAATCTTCTATTGAGTACATCGACTTTGATAACTCCGAGACTGATATGGCTGTCTATTATGGTACTGGCCATTGGAAAGGCATCGAGTCGCATATGATGCGTAATATCTTTCTGACACCCGTCATGAGTCCCAAACTCCTTGAGGGTAAAGATCCACTCAACACACCCAAAGACATGCTAAACCACACTTTGATTAATGTCTCAGGTCGTAGTCATGAGTGGACAAAGCTGCTCCAAGAACAGGGGATCTCCATCACTGAGATAAACAAAACCATCTCCTTCTCCAGCACCTCGTTGGCGGTATCGGCGGCATCAGAAGGGATCGGTATAGCACTGGCAGATACTGCTCTGTTGGGCAGAGAGCTAGAGAGTGGTCGCTTAATCGCGCCCTTTGATATCAGTTTGGATAGCCATAACGCTTTCTATCTGGTCTACCGCAAGAATCATGGACTAACGCCTGCAATGATGGCCTTCCGTGACTGGATTCTAGAAGAGATGCAAGCGGATATCGATGCCGCTAACGTTGGAAACTAGTTTCAATGCAGCGTATTAAGCCACTCCTGACGGCGTTGTTAATCATTCTGCCGCTGGGCGTCAGTGTCTATCTTTTGCAATCGGTGTTGAGTGGCTTTTTAGAGCGATATCCCATAACAACGGATTGCGATGTTAATTTGGAGACCTGCCTAATTGAGCTCCCTTCAGGTAACGAGAAGAGCAGGGTGCTAAGCCTCAGCATGAATCCAAAGCCAGCAAAATCTCTAGTGCCTCTGACATTCAGCTTTACAGTCGATGGGCAGCAGCCTGCGAGTGCCTGGCTCGATCTGCAAGGGACCACTGAGTATATGGGTATCAACCAGACACCGATTAAATTCAATGGTGAGAGTTGGTCGGGAGTCACCGAGCTTTCAGTCTGCACGACGGGGTTAATGGTCTGGAAGGCTCGCTTGATCATTACCGAACAGGATGGCGAGAGTTACCCTGTCGATTTCTTTTTTGAGGCAGAGTGATTTTTCTGTTGGAGCCATATCGAAGATGTGGCGATCTTTTCGGTGACAGGCCTTCAGCCTGTCATCCGCTGTTGAAATCGATCGGGGTTTCAGCTGAGCTGAATTCCCTCCTACAATAGGACTTCGCGATAAGCCCGCAACGGAGTCCTACTGTAGGAGTGAATTGCCCGTAGGGCAAACCACAAAAATATTCCGAAGCCAGTCACTGGGAATAAAAAAGCCCCGCACTGCGGGGCTAAAAAGGAATCTTCAATCGATGAAAAATGAAGAAAACGAACACAAGGGATTTGTTCGTTACCTAATCCATTAGGCATGTATTAAATATAAGTCTTATTTGTGCGGTGCACAATATGTAAAAGCTGATTTTTAAGTCAACTTATTTATAAGACTCAATCCTGTATGCTGCGGTGCGGAATAAGGCTACTCTTCGATAATTAGATTGCTCTTTCTGAATGGGTGTGCGGCATAGGTGCCCATGACGCGAACCTCTTTAGCAAAGAAATGAAGCTCTTGTAGGGCTAGCTGCATGGCTGGCTCTTGAGGGTGCGAGGCTACATCTAGGTGGAAGCTGGTGACCTGCATCGTATCCGAAGCCATGTAACTTTCTAGCTTAAGAATGTTCAGGCCATTAGTGGCAAAACCACCCAGTGCTTTATACAGCGACGCTGGGATATTTCGAGCGGTGAACAGGATCGAGGTCATGAACTCTTTGTCAGCATCGTATTCCGGCACCTTACTGTCACGTGCCAATATTAGGAAGCGAGTGGTATTACCTTCGACGTCTCTAAAACCCTCTTTGACGATATCTAAGCCATAGAGTTCTGCAGCAAGAGATGAGGCGATAGCACCCAGCTCTGGATCTGGATTCTCTGAAAGATCCGACGCAGAGCCTGCCGTATCAAGTGCCGCGATAGGTTCAAGTCCGAGTGCTCGAATGTTGCCATCACACTGTGCCAGCGCCTGGGGGTGTGACCAAACACGTTTTAGCTGCTCAACTTTAGTGCCTGGAATAGCGAGTAGGCAGTGATTAACCGGTTCAAAGTGCTCGGCAATGATGTGCAGTTGAGTCTTAGGCATTAAGCGGTAGATCTCTTCGACACGACCGGCAGTGCTGTTCTCAAGTGGGATCATCGCTAAACGCGCCTCACCACGTTCAACCATAAACATGGCATCAGCAAAGCTCTCACAAGCGTGGGCCTCTAATTCTGGGTGGACACGGGTACAAGAGAGGTGAGAGTAGGCTCCAGGAACACCCTGATAAGCGATTTTTGCGGGTAGGTCTGTCATATCAACTGCTTAATGAGAGAATTAAAACGATATTATTGCACATCTCATTACTCGGCCAATAGTCTTCAGAAGACTGAGGGAAGTTTTAAAGAAAAAAACCTGCCGAGCGTGAGCAGGGCAGGCTTTTCTTCAAGTCAGATCTTAGAGTGCATAAATGACTGCAAGTAGACCTGTTACCGACATCGTAATCGTGTAAGGCAGTGCCATCCACACCATCGTACCGTACGAGAGGCGAATCAGCGGTGCAATCGCTGAAGTTAGCAGGAATAGGAACGCTGCCTGACCGTTCGGAGTCGCTACTGATGGGATGTTGGTACCGGTATTCACAGCAACGGCTAGGTGGTCAAACTGTTCACGAGTGATATCACCTGCGTTCAATGCCGCTAGAATCTCATTAATGTAGACCGTCGCAACAAATACGTTATCCGAGATTGCCGATAGCACACCGTTTGCAATGAAGAAGACAGACGGCTGTTGACTTGGCTCTAGTGAAAGTGCCATGTGAATGATCGGCTGGAACAGGTGCTGATCGTGAATCACTGATACCACTGTAAAGAAGACAACCAGCAGCGCGGTGAAAGGGAGTGCCTCTTCAAAGGCTTTACCGATCTGATGCTCTTCTGTGATGCCGTTAAAGGCGGTCAATAGAATGATTACGGTCAAACCGATCATGCCCACTGGGGCCAAGTGGAAGGCTAGACCAATGACTAGGAATACTGCCACTGCAGCCTGAACGATTAGGCTAACGCGTTGTTTCTTGGTCATCTTAGCCGATTGATCTTTATCGTAATCAACCAGAATTTGGCGAACGTTCTCAGGCAATTTAGCGCCGTAACCGAAGGTGCCGGTCTTCTCTAGTACTACAACGGTTAGAAGGCCAACCGCCAGTACAGGCATAGTGATCGGTGCCATGCGTACGAAGAACTCAATAAAGGTCCACTCAGCTTTCTGGGCAATCAACAGGTTTTGTGGCTCACCGACTAGCGTACAGACGCCGCCTAGTGCTGTACCCACAGCACCGTGCATCAAGAGACTTCTTAAGAAACCACGGAAGTTTTCTAGGTCTTGGCGACGCTCTTCATGAACGTCATGGTCAGACGTATGGTCGTGTGCCGAGTCGTTATTTTTGCCCGAAGCGACCTTGTGGTAGACCGAGTAGAAACCGACACCGACACTGATCAATACAGCAGTCACTGTCAAAGCGTCTAGGAAGGCTGATAGGAAGGCCGCAGAGATAGAGAAAAGGAGAGAGATTGTTGTCTTAGAGCGAACCTTAACCAGTATCTTAGTGAAGACCCATAGAAGAAGGTCCTTCATGAAGTAGATACCAGCAACCATGAACATCAACAGTAGGATGACTTCTAAGTTGGCGTTGATCTCGTGGTATACGTTATGTGGATCGGTTAAGCCGATCACGACCGCTTCAATCGCAATCAAACCTCCCGGCTGAAGTGGGTAACATTTAAGCGCCATCGCCAGTGTGAAAATGAATTCGAAGATTAGCAACCAGCCTGTTACGACAGGGCCAGCTGTTAAAAGTAGGATAGGATTGGCTACAAGGAAGAAAAGGATTGCTTGCTTGTACCAAATTGGCGAGTTGCCCAAAAAGTTTCGGGTAATTGCCGACATGGTTGATTGATTCATGTAGGGTCCTTACAGTTATTTTAATTTGCCCAAAAGCAAAAAAGCGCAAAGATTATAAGGTTATTCCTTTAGTTTGGAAACTGCGGTTTTAATACTTTAGTTTTATATAACTATTACAAATAAGCATTGCCGTTTTTAGGGAGTCTTCTTGAAATACTTAATTGCCCATCAAAATCGTCTGATCTTGGCTGACCCAAAACTAGGGGTTGTGTTGGATCGTATTGATCTCTCCCTATCCTTTGACAGCGAGTATGAGATCGAACGTTACCCTGTGTTACCGGGCTATGAGTTGGTCAGAATGTCTGAGGTACCTGGCAGTGCCAAAGTGGTGGATCTTCGAGCTGAACTTGAACGGTCTGATCCATTCCAGTATCAGTTGCTCTCCAGAGCTCAGCAGTTATTGAATTGGCGAGTGAATCATCAGTTTTGTGGTCGCTGTGGTGGGGGTATGGCGTTTGGTTTAACCGAGATGGTCTTGAAATGTACGGACTGTGGGCATCACGCTTACCCGAGACTCTCTCCCTGTATCATCACTCTCGTTGAGGACGGGGATCGAATCTTGTTGGCCCATAACGCTAAGTTCACACCTAATCGATTCAGTACTTTAGCTGGATTTATTGATGCCGGTGAGACGGCTGAGCAGGCGGTAGCACGAGAGGTCAAAGAGGAGGTGGGTGTTGAAATTAGCAACATTCGTTACTTCAAAAGCCAGCAGTGGCCATTTCCTGACTCGTTGATGTTGGCGTTTTTTGCTCAGTATGCCGGTGGCGACATTAAACCTGATGGTCGTGAGATATTAGAAGGGCGTTGGTTTACCAAGGAAGAGCTGCACACTGTGGTGCTGCCACCCAAATTCGCTATCTCAAGAGCGTTGATCGACGACTGGGTTGCACGTCAAAGTTGATTTGCAGCTATAGCTGGGTATCAGTGCCTAAAAAGTTTGCCTAGCTTGGTGGCGAGCATGACATCACCCTCGGCGCGCAGAAGACCTTTCATGAAAGCACTCATGCCATCGATCTCACCCTGTATAACACCAATGAATGTCGCTTCATCCATGATCAGTGTGATGTTTGGATCGGAGTGCTCACCCCAGTTGGCGTCTAGCTTTGAATCCTCGATCGTTAGGTAGAATGAATCTGCATCATTCAACGAGAACTGAAACGTCTTATTCAGACCTTTGGCGTTTTCAGAATTGAATCGATCTTGCAGCTTGTTGAAAACCTGCGTGAGGGTGACGTTTGAAGACATAAAAACCTAGCGCTCATTAGAAGTGGCTATGTTAACCTACCCCTCTCTGTTAATCGACTTTCTTACGAGGTAATCAGTGGTCGAATTTTTTTCTGAATACGGTCTTTTCTTGGCTAAAACGGTCACTTGGGTGGTTGCGATTGGGCTCGTGCTTGCGATGATTGCAGCGGCGGCTCAAAAACGTCGTAAGCCTAACGACGGAGAGATTGAAGTCGAGTCGCTGAATGATCACTTCACCGAGCTAAAAGAGACGTTAGAAGACCACATATTGGATGAGCATCGCCTCAAACAGATGCATAAAGCGCAAAAGAAGCAGGATAAAGAGGAGGCTAAGGCCCGTAAAAAGGCGGCCAAGTCCGATGCTCAAGCAGAAGAGGATCGAAAACGAATCTATGTCATCGATTTTGATGGCGACATCCAAGCCTCTGAAGTCGACAAGATGCGCCAAGAGATCACAGCGGTTCTGACGTTGGCAAGAGAGGTCGACGAAGTGGTTGTTCGTCTAGAGAGCCCTGGCGGTCTAGTGCATGGCTATGGCTTGGCTGCATCACAACTCGAGCGCATTCGTCGTAAGCAGATTCCACTGACGGTGTGTGTCGATAAAGTGGCTGCCAGCGGTGGTTATATGATGGCTTGTATCGCCAATAAGATTATCGCAGCTCCCTTTGCACTGATCGGTTCCATTGGTGTGGTTGCACAGATTCCCAATTTCCATCGCCTTCTTAAGAAGAATGACATCGATTACGAAGTCCTAACGGCGGGTGATTACAAGCGAACTCTAACGATGTTTGGCGAGAACACCGAAAAGGGGCGTGAAAAGTTTGTTGAAGAGCTAGAAGATACGCACGCTCTTTTCAAAGAGTTTGTCTCTGACTACCGCTCGGATTTAGACATTGAGAAAGTGGCGACGGGTGAAGTCTGGTTTGGTCGTCGCGCCATTGCCAATGGTCTTATTGATCAGATAGAGACCAGTGATGACTATCTGGTTAATGCCGCCGATGACGCTGATATCTACAAAGTGAGCTATCAGGTGAAGCAGAGCCTACAAGAGCGCCTCGAACACTTTGGTATCTCTGCTGTCACTGGCGTTGCTGGTAAAGCGTGGTCGAGCCTGACACAGAGCCGTTTCTGGGCGCGCTGATGAGTCGTATTGAGATCTCCATTGCTGATCAAACCTTAAGGTTACTTACTGATTCAGGTGAGCAGAGTTGGAGCGTCTCAACGGCTTTAAACGGGCCGGGGAATATTAAAGGGTCAGGCTGTACACCGCTTGGGCAGCACAAAGTAAAGCTTAAAATTGGCGAATCTGCACCGACCAACAGTGTCTTTGTTGGTCGTCGATCAACCGGTGAAATCTATTCAGAAACGCTAGCCAAGCAGTACCCAGAACGAGATTGGATTTTGACACGAATCATCTGGCTACAGGGTATGGAGTCCGGCTTCAATCGTGGTGGTCAGGTCGATACACTAAGTCGTTTCATATACATCCATGGCACACCTGACAGTGAGCCGATGGGGGTGCCTAAATCACACGGCTGCATCCGAATGAGAAACCAGGATCTGATTGAACTATTTGATCAGGTCAACAACAACATGATCGTAAATATTACGGCTTAATTGGAGAGAGTAATGAGCAGTGGCGCCCTAATGCTGGATATTGCTGGGACTGAGTTAACGCCCGCTGAGGTTGAGACGCTCAAGTCTCCCCAAGTGGGAGGGTTGATTCTATTTGCTCGTAACTACCAAAACCCTGCACAACTTCGACAGCTCATGACGTCGATCCGTCAGGTCCGTCCTGACCTGTTAGTGGCGGTCGACCAAGAGGGTGGTCGTGTGCAGCGATTTAAAGAGGGCTTCACCCGACTGCCACCAATGCGAGTATTCAGTGAAGCTTGGCAAGAGAACCCTAGCAAAGCGGTCGCTTGGGCTCATGAGTTTGGCTGGTTGATGGCGACAGAGTTGCGCGACTATGACATCGATATCTCATTCGCCCCTGTGTTAGATCTCGATTACGGCCACTCAGAGGTGATCGGCGACCGTTCGTTTGGCAGCGATAGCGAACAGGTTGAAGCACTGGCGGGAGCCTTCATGTCAGGCATGCATGAAGCGGGCATGGCGACCACGGGTAAGCACTTTCCAGGGCATGGCTGGGTGGAGGTGGATTCACATTTGGGTCTTCCAGAAGATCAGCGCAGTTTTGCTGAGATAGATGCTCAAGACCTACAGCCCTTTGCCAAGTTGATTAAACGCGGCTTGGATGCGGTCATGCCGGCCCATATTAAATACACCAGTGTCTGCTCACAGCCCGCAGGCTTCTCAGAGTTTTGGTTGCAACGCCAACTGCGTGAGCGATTAAGTTTTGATGGCGTGATCTTCAGTGATGATCTCTCTATGGAGGGGGCAGCAGAGACTGGCAGTTATTCTGATAGAGCCGACGCCGCGCTGGCAGCTGGCTGTGACATGGTGCTTGTCTGCAACGCACCCGAGCGTGCGCAAGAGGTGTTGCAGCACCTAACCAACCTTGGGCACACTGGTTCTGATCGAATTGTAAGAATGCGTGCTAGACCTAAGCGCCCGAGTGATTCTGAACGATTGGCTCGCGTAAGAACGATGGCGAAAGAGTTGGTCTAACTGATTGTTTATTGGAGTTTTTAAGTGACTGAATTGTTGAGTTGGGTGCTTAACCCACTGTTAAATGCTATTCCTGCCTTGAATCAATATCAGTGGTTGCTACAAGGCGCTGTGATTCTGTTGATGACACTGATCGTCTCTCTAGTCAGCAATACTTTGTTGAATCGACTGATTCCCTTTATCAACAATCTCTCGTCCGTTTGGAATCAGGTATTCATTGATACCGTGCGTGCCCCTTTAAGTCTTCTAGTCTGGGTGGTGGGTATTACGCTCTCACTCGATATTGCCGCTCGAGCACTGGACGAGATAGACCTAGTTCTGACGCAATCTTTGCGCTCACTAGCGTATATTCTGTTAGCGGCATGGACGTTGATCCGTCTAATTAAGCGGGTTGAGCAGCAGTTAGTGGATGGCGTTTCTGGTCGTCCTGGTGTTGATCGAACCACCGCTGATGCGGTCGCAAAACTACTGCGATTAACCGTCCTTCTGTTTGCGGGTTTGGTGCTGCTTCAACATTTGGGCGTCAGTGTCTCAGGCATACTAGCGTTCGGTGGTGTTGGTGGTTTGGCTGTCGGTTTTGCCGCAAAGGACCTACTGGCTAACTTCTTCGGTGGGTTGATGATCTACATGGATCGCCCCTTCAAAGTGGGGGATTGGATTCGCTCCCCCGACAAAGAGATTGAGGGTACAGTTGAAGAGATCGGCTGGCGCTTAACCCGAATTCGCACCTTTGATAAACGACCGCTCTACGTCCCTAACTCAACCTTCGCCAGTATTGCCGTTGAGAATCCATCGCGTATGACCAACCGTCGTATCTATGAAACCATTGGTGTTCGTTATGACGATGCGGCTGTGGTTGAGCAGATTGTTGCAGATATTAAATCGATGTTGCAGAGCCATGCTGACATCGATCAGAGCCAAACTCTGATCGTAAACCTGAACCACTTTGGTGCCTCATCAATCGATATCATGGTCTACACCTTTACCAAAACGGTTAACTGGGTGGAGTTCCACTCGGTTAAGCAGGATGTACTGGTTAAGATTATCAATCTGGTTGAAGCGCGTGGCGCAGAGATCGCTTTCCCAACCTCTACGATTCATATTGCCCCGAATGAGGCGCCGTCGAACTAGTTTACGGTGTTTGCTGTCTCTGTTGAGGTCACCAGATCGGTGACCTCCATCTCAACCGCTTCGACCGGTCTAAAGAGTACCAGCATTCCCAGAACGGGGTGATCGATGTAGTGCAGATCCTTCGATCGCATGCGACGTGACTCCTCAAAACGGATCGTTTCAGCGGGCTCGTCGGTCAAGCTTAAACCGTTAGGGTAGTAGTTGATCGATGGGTAGATATGCAGATAACGCTGACGCTCAATGCGTAATGTACCTTCGAAGTTTCCAAATGCATCCAATAACAGAGTGGTGCGGTTAGCGCCAGGTTTAAACTGATCCAGCCAGCTATTGTGGTAGAGCAGCTCATACCCTTTTTGCGCCAATCGATTGGCTTGTTCAGTCAATGCAAAGGTGGTTATTGGCAACTCTTCATTCAGGGCTAAGGGTTCGCCATCATTGACGAGAGGAAGCTCAGCGTTGGTGAATTCAATACTTTCTAAGTCGGCAGGCCAGGTTTCGCTCTCTTTGTCGGCTTCAGCCTGTTTGAAAATAACCACTTCAACAGTGTAGAGACTCTCTTCACTGATCAGTTCAGGGGCAACCGCTAGCTTGACCGCCTCATCGTCAGCCACGGCTTGGCCGATACCAGCCAATAGCAAAAGGGTCGTTGCAATCACTCTCACTTTAATATGCTCCTGAAGGTTCAAATCAATCACTTGCCGGTGTCAGTGTATCAAGCAGCGCTTCAACTGTCTGGAATCGAGTTTCACTGTTTTCCATCGGTACACTGAACTTAAACGCGGTAGCCCCATCGAGTTTATAGACCTTTGGCTGTGTCTGCACCAGTTTTACAAGGGTGTAAGGATCGACACAGGTCTCCTCAGCAAACTCCAAGCGTCCTGACCCAGCGCCAGCATCCAACTTGATAATATCGAGTTTTTCAGCCCGCAACTTGATTGAAGTCTGTCGAATTAGGTTCTGAAGAGGCGTTGGTAGCAGACCAAAGCGATCAATCATCTCCACCTGAAGCTCACGCAACTCCTCGTCATTGGCTGCATTGGCAATGCGTTTATAGAGCGTCAATCGGTTATGCACATCCGGCAGATAGTCATCGGGAATCAGTGCCGGTAGGTGCAAGTTTACTTCACAGCCGTGATGAAGAGGCTGATCAAAGTTGGGTGTTTTACCCTCTTTAATCGACTCTACTGCTTGCTCTAGCATCTCCATGTAGAGGGAGAAACCAATTGTCTGCATTTGACCCGACTGCTCTTCACCTAACAGCTCACCGGCACCCCGTATCTCAAGGTCGTGGGTTGCTAGGGTAAAGCCTGCCCCTAGAGTGCTCGCTTCGACAATCGCCTCCAGACGTTTGGTGGCATCTGAAGTCATCGCCTTGTGGTGCGGTGTAAGCAGGTAAGCGTAAGCCTGGTGATGCGAACGACCGACTCGACCACGAAGCTGGTGAAGTTGAGCTAGACCAAATTTATCAGCGCGATCGATGATGATCGTATTGGCGTTAGGAACGTCGATACCGGTTTCGATGATGGTGGTGGAGACCAATACGTTGAATCGCTTGTGATAGAAGTCACTCATCACCTGTTCCAGTTCACGCTCACGCATCTGGCCATGGCCGATACCAATACGGGCCTCTGGAATCAGCTCACCCAACTCTTTAGCGGTCTGTTCAATGGTTTTCACTTCATTGTGCAGATAGTAGACCTGACCACCGCGAAGCAATTCACGCAGAATGGCCTCTTTAATCAGCGCTGGATCAGATTGACGCACAAAGGTTTTAACCGATAGACGCTTAGCCGGTGCCGTCGCGATGATCGATAGATCACGCATGCCCGACATCGCCATGTTCAGCGTACGAGGGATAGGGGTCGCGGTCAGCGTGAGAATATCAACCTCAGAGCGAAGCGACTTGAGTTTCTCTTTCTGCTGAACCCCAAAACGGTGCTCCTCATCGATAATCAACAGCCCTAGGTTGCTGAATTTCAGATCGCCCTGTATCAGTTTGTGTGTACCAATCAAAATATCGACCTGACCGGCCTCTACCTTGGCTGCGATCTGATCCTGTTGTTTGCCTGTTTTGAAGCGAGAGATCAGATCAACCTCCATAGGCCAGTCGGCGAAACGATCACGGAAATTCTCAAAGTGCTGCTGGGCGAGTAGGGTAGTTGGTACCAATACAGCGACCTGTTTGCCAGCTTGTGCCGCAATGAAGGCTGCCCGCATAGCCACTTCAGTTTTACCAAAGCCAACATCACCGCAGACTAGACGATCCATCGGTTGCACGGCTTGCATGTCTCGGCGCACCGCTTCAATGGCCATCGCTTGATCTGGCGTCTCTTCGAATGGGAATGCACGTGAGAATTGATCGTACATAGCATCATCAATGCTGTATTGATACCCCTGGCGAGCGGCACGACGTGCATAGATATCTAACAGCTCGGCAGCTGCATCACGTACCTTCTCGGCCGCTTTACGGCGCGCTTTGGACCACTGCTCTGTGCCAAGACGGTGCAGCGGTGCAGACTCTTCACTGGCACCGGTGTATCGGCTAATCAGATGCAGAGAGGAGACCGGAACATAGAGTTTGGCATCATTCGCGTACTGCAGGGTCAGAAACTCGGTGGCTGATCCATCCAAATCGATCGTCTGCAGACCGAGATAGCGACCTACGCCGTGATCAATGTGGACCACAGGATTCCCGACGCTCAGTTCAGACAGTGATTTAACGGCTTGGTCGGCATCGCTCTGTTCACGCTGGCGACGACGACGTTGGAAGACCTGATTGCCAAATAGCTGTGCCTCTGAGATCACCTCAAATTGATCACTGATGGCAAGACCCTGTTCAAGCGGTGCAACGCTTATTGCGAGTGACTCATTGCTGTTTTGAAACGCTTGCCAGCTGTCGAGTTGCACAGGCTTGATCGACATCGCTTGCAGTTGCGTTAATAGAGATTCACGACGGCCCGCCGACTCAGCAAGAATGAGAACTGGAGTGGACGCTTTCTCTAGGTGATTGGCCAGTGGGCGCAGAGGCTCTGCCGCAGTGGGAGAGGTGCTTAAACTGGGTGGCTCAGTCGCACCAATATTTTCACGCCCCGGTTTAACCTCCTCTGGTTCAGCGCATAGACGTATTCCAGGCCAACGTTTTAGGTCACTTGCCAAGTTATCCGGTGTTAAAAAGAGCTCATCTGGCGTCAAAATTGGGCGAGTGATATCGCCTTGGCGTTCGTTATGTCGACTTACCACACCGCTATGGAATTGTGATGCGGCCTCCAGTATCCCTTTCTGCTGAATCACAAGGGTTGATTCAGGAAGGTAATCGAACAGGGTAGAGCACTGCTCAAAGAAGAGCGGCAGATAATACTCGATCCCCGCCGGCGCTAAACCGCTCGAGATGTCTTGGTAGATGGGGCAGTTGCCATAATCGACATCAAATCGTTGACGCCAGCGCTGTTTAAAGCCATCAATCGCGTTGGAGTGGAAAGGGTATTCACGCGCCGGCAAAATGCGAATGCGCTCGATCTGTTCAATGGAGCGTTGTGTCTCCGGATCGAATGTCCTTAGAGTATCGATCTCATCATCAAATAGGTCGATACGAAGAGGCGCGCTAGTGCCGGTAGGGTAGAGATCAATAATGGCGCCACGTACAGCAAATTCACCGTGCTCATAGACGGTGTCGACCAGGTTATACCCTGCATCGATCAGTTGCTCTCGCATCCTGTCGGCGTCTAATTGCTGACCTTTTTCAAGCCAGAAGACATTACCACTGACAAACTCTTTAGGAGCGACACGCTGCATCGCCGTCGAAGCAGGCACGACAATGACACCTGACTTTAAACCTTGAAGTCGGTAGAGCGTCTCTAAGCGAGTGGAAGTAATATCCTGGTGTGGAGAGAAGCTATCGTAAGCTAGGGTTTCCCAGTCTGGAAAGAGCATCACAGGCAGAGAGTCACCGGCAAAAAAGCGTATCTCACGACGAATACGGCTAGCGCTCTCACTGTCGTTGCAGAGCATCAGTATAGGTCCCTGATGCTTGTCGCGTATCTGATCGATTAGCCAACCGGTGGCGGCCCCTTTTACATCACCAATACGGCGCAAATCACCGGCTTTAGTTGGGGCAATAAACTGATCTAGACCTGACAATCTTGGACTCCAGTGAAAATAGCATGAGAAAGATTCTATTGTAGCGATCAATCAGTGATTAGGGCAGGTAAGTAGAGAAAAAATCACAGTTTTTATCTGTTTCGCAGGTGCGGTATCGGCCATAATAGACGTCTACTCCACATGGACTTGGAATCGCATGAATCACTTCGAGCTGTTTGCTCAAATATTTGCTGTTACGGCCCCCATTTTCTCCCTGGTCATCATCGGATTGCTGCTAAAACGATTTAACCTGTTGAGTGATGGTTTCATCAGTGGCGCCTCGATGTTGGTCTACAAAGCAACCCTGCCTAGTCTGTTAGGTTTAGCTACCTACCGAGCGGACGTGGTTGGACTGCTTGATTCCGTTCTGTTTGGCTACTACATCCTGGCGAACTTCGCAGTCGTCATACTCATGGGATTTATCGCCTATCGTTGGATTCGACCGGATCAGCGTGCTGTTTTTATTCAGGCGGGTTTCAGAGGTAATCACGGCATTATCGCACTGGCGCTGGTATTGAGCCTTTATGGCAATGAGGGGCTGCAAGTGGCCGGATTAATGGCTGGTTTAGCGGGAATCCTAAACAACGGTCTTTCGGTCGTGCTCTTTTCGGTCTTCAGTACACGCTATCGTCCTACACCATTGGTGGTTGCGAAAGAGGTGGTGCTGAACCCGATGATTATTGGGGTGTTAATCGGTGCGTTGCTGTCACTCTTGCATCTGCGATTGCCACTCTGGGTAGAGGAGTCGGCTCAACTCTTCGGGTCTATGTCACTGCCACTAGCACTGCTCTGCATTGGCGCAACGCTGTCGTTAAAAGCCTTTCGTCTGTCAGGTTGGTTGGCCGTCAATGCTACGCTGGTCAAGTTGATTTGGGTACCACTGCTGTTCACGGCCATTGGCGCCTACTTGGGTATCAGTGGAATGGAGTTAGGGACTCTGTTTCTGTTCCTAGCATCTCCTACCGCGGCTGCCAGTTATGTGATGGCCAAAATTGCAGGTGATGACGATGAACTTGCCGCCAACATCATCGTTCTGACGACCTTTGTGTCGATGATCACGATAACTTTCGGGCTCTACCTACTGCAGTTGTTGGCATTAATTTAGTAGACTAGAAACCTCTTTAATCACCACCTAAAGGAATTTTTCACATGAGCGTATGGACGCCCAATAGCTGGCGCGATCTGCCGGTTAAACAGTTACCGACTTACCCAGACCTAACGGCACTGCAATCGATTGAGGCTGAGCTGAAACAACAGCCACCTCTGGTTTTTGCAGGAGAGATCCGATCTTTAAAAGCTGATCTAGCACGTGTCAGTCGTGGTGAAGCGTTTCTGTTACAGGGTGGTGACTGTGCAGAGAGCTTTAACGAGTTCAGTGCTGATAAGATCAAAGATACCTTTAAATTGCTAATGCAGATGGCCGTTGTGTTGGCTTTCGCGGGTAGTTGTCCTGTAGTAAAAGTCGGGCGCATTGCTGGTCAGTTCGCTAAGCCTCGCTCTAGTGATACTGAGACGATTGATGATGTCGAGCTACCCTCATACCGTGGTGACAACGTCAACTCGGCCGAGTTTACTGCAGAAGCACGGATTCCAGATCCTGAGCGTATGTTGAAGGCTTATCATCAATCCTCAGCAACGTTAAACCTACTGCGCGCCTTCTCACGTGGTGGCTTTGCCGATCTGCATCAGGTTCATAAATGGAACCAAGGCTTCGTGTCTCAGTCGCCTGCGCATGAAAAGTATGAAGCGCTAGCCGCACAGATCGATCAAGCGTTGTCGTTCATGGCGGCCTGTGGATTGAATTCAGACAATACACCGCAGCTCTCTGAGACAACGCTCTACACCTCACACGAAGCACTGTTGCTGCCTTATGAAGAGGCGTTGACGCGCCAAGACAGTTTGACCAACGGTTGGTATGACTGTTCAGCGCACATGCTCTGGATTGGTGATCGGACTCGTCAGCCTGATCATGCGCACGTTGAGTTCTTGCGTGGTGTTCAAAACCCGGTCGGTGTGAAAGTGGGCCCAACCACTCAAGTGGATGATTTAAAACGTCTATTAGAGATTCTAAACCCAGAGAACGAAGCGGGTCGTATCAATCTGATTGCCCGCATGGGTGCCGATAAGATCGGCGATCACCTTCCACAGCTAGTGCGTGCTGTGAATGATCTGGGCGTGAATGTTGTCTGGAGCAACGACCCGATGCACGGCAATACGGTAAAAGCTAGCAGCGGTTACAAAACCCGCTCGGTCGATGCGATTCTCTCTGAGATGAAATCCTTCTTCGAGATTCACAAGGCAGAGGGCAGCTACGCAGGTGGTGTTCACTTTGAGATGACCGGTAACCATGTAACCGAGTGTGTCGGTGGCGCCTACCAAATCACAGAATCAGCCCTGGCAGAGCGCTACATCACCCAGTGTGACCCACGCCTCAATGCTGACCAGTCACTTGAGTTAGCGTTTATGATTGCGGATACACTTAAGGCAGCACGTAAGTAATCTGAGTTGGAGCGGTCTTGTCGGTGACAGGCCTTCAGCCTGTCATCCGCAGGTAAGATTTGCTACTAATCTGGAAAACGCTGAGAAAGTGGATGTCAGGCTAAAGCCAGACACCTGTGTTACTAGCTAAGCTTAATTTAATACCCTTCGCGGCCTTTTCAAGACCGCTCCAACAGTGCCAGATTCGAATCTGGCACCCCGTTCCCCGTCCGACTGAGAACGAGCACGGTGCTCTTTTTCGTTAAGACGTTGAAAGGATCGAGCCCCGGATGGGCGAGAGTTTCAGCGCCTGCACGGAGCAGGCTCTGAAATGTGCCTTTTGATGTTAGAAAAAGAGTATCGCGCGCAGTGTGCCGAAGGCCGAAGGAGCGGGGTGTGTTTTCTTGCTTCTTCTTTGCTCACACAAAGAAGAAGGCTAGCCGACGCTAGTCGGATAGAAATGCGGTTGACAGGCTGAAGGCCAGTCACCGAAAAGATCGCGCAAATTTACTCTAAGCGCCCAAACTGCTCAGCTAGGAAACTCTCTGCTCTCTCAAGCATAAAGTATCGGAACGCTTCTGCAGCAGGGGAGAGTACCTTCGATTGTGTATGCACAAGGTTCCAGGCTCGAACAATCGGCGCGCCATCGACATTGAGTATTCCCAATTTTTGGTGCTCCAGTTCTAAACCGACAGTGTGCTGTGACACAAATCCTATCCCCAGATCGGCCATTACGGCCTGTTTGATCATTTCGTTGGAATCCAGTTCAAACTTATAATGCGGTTCAATACTTCTCCCCTCGAAAAAGCGTTCCATCGCTGCTCGTGTGCCTGAGCCCTCTTCACGAACAATAAACGGGATATCTCGCAGCTCCTCGGGTGTTAACCGCTCATCCAGGCTTCTTAAAAATAACGGGTTTGTGGGCGCGGCCACAAAAACGTGAGGGTGAGCCGCAAAGGGTTCATTTCGGGTCCGCATCTCTTTGGGTGGTCGACCCATAATAGCGAGATCAACTTCATTGTTTTGCAAAGATTTGAGCAGCTGTTCACGATTACCAATCGATAGCTTTATGTCGACACTCTTATGTTCTTCAATGAATTCAGAAATAAGGTGCATCATGAAGTATTTTGCGGTTCTAACAATCCCTATCGTAATTGTTCCAGCTTCTGCGTGAATTAATCTTGCTGCAGCATCTTCAGCGTCTTTAACGGTCGCTAGGATTCTTCTAGCGTAGACCAGCATATATTCACCTGCTGTGGTTAGCGTGACTTTTTTGCCAGCACGATCAAACAACGGCATGCCTACGTTACTTTCAAGCTCTTTAATTTGCATGGTAATCGCCGGGGGAGTTAGGTGAAGAGATTCCGCGGCTCTAATGAAACTCAGCTGTTTTGCGACTTCATTAAAGACTCTGAGCTGACGAAAGGTTGTATTACGCACTGGCTCCTCCGATTAATGCTTTGAGTTATTTATTGTGGTTTATTCAAAATAGTTAAGTTTAACCTTAATGTAAACAGTATCTATTTAATTCCTGATTGAATATTAATGTTAAGTAATCACTTATCATTATGATAAGAAAGTTTGTGTTGTTCTTAACATTACTTTCCCATAACGTCTCTCCTATGCGATTGCTAAGTTGATTTCAGCCTGGCACTCAAACAGCACAACAATAATCAAGGTTTAATCCAACAGGAGAAATTGACCATGGCAAAAAGCTATCAAGCAGGTGTAAAGGAGTACCGTGAGACGTATTGGATGCCCGATTACACACCAAAAGATACGGACTTTCTGGCGTGTTTTAAGGTAATTGCACAAGATGGAGTGCCACGTGAAGAGGCGGCAGCAGCGGTTGCGGCAGAGTCTTCTACCGGTACTTGGACGACCGTGTGGACAGATCTGCTCACTGATCTTGAGTACTATAAAGGCCGCGCCTACGCTATCGAGGATGTTCCTGGTAATGACGAGGCGTTCTACGCATTCATTGCCTACCCAATTGACCTGTTCGAAGAGGGCTCTGTTGTCAATGTATTGACCTCTCTTGTTGGTAACGTATTTGGCTTTAAGGCAGTGCGTTCTTTGCGATTGGAAGATGTTCGTATTCCAGTCGCCTATGTAATGACCTGTGGTGGACCACCGCACGGCATTCAGGTAGAGCGCGACATTATGAACAAATACGGTCGTCCAATGTTGGGGTGCACCATCAAGCCTAAGCTGGGTTTGTCAGCCAAAAACTACGGACGAGCAGTTTATGAGTGTCTTCGCGGTGGTCTCGATTTTACCAAGGATGATGAGAACGTTAACTCTCAACCGTTCATGCGCTGGAGACAACGATTTGATTTTGTCATGGAAGCCATTGAAAAAGCCGAAGCTGAAACGGGTGAGCGTAAAGGTCACTACCTGAACGTGACAGCTCCAACTCCGGAAGAGATGTATAAGCGTGCCGAATACGCAAAAGAGATCGGAGCCCCGATCATTATGCACGATTATCTGACCGGTGGTTTTACCGCTAACACAGGTCTAGCAAATTGGTGTCGTGAAAATGGCATGTTGTTGCACATTCACCGTGCCATGCACGCTGTTCTAGACCGCAACCCTAATCACGGAATCCATTTCCGAGTGCTGACTAAGATGCTTCGCCTTTCCGGTGGTGACCATCTTCACTCTGGCACGGTGGTTGGTAAGTTGGAAGGTGACCGTGAGGCGACCTTGGGCTGGATCGATCTAATGCGTGACTCTTTTACAAAAGAGGATCGCAGTCGCGGCATTATGTTTGATCAAGACTGGGGATCTATGCCGGGTGTTATTCCTGTTGCCTCGGGCGGTATCCATGTTTGGCACATGCCTGCATTGGTTAACATATTTGGTGATGATTCAGTTCTACAGTTTGGTGGTGGTACTTTGGGTCACCCGTGGGGCAATGCCGCAGGTGCAGCTGCAAACCGTGTGGCTCTTGAAGCCTGTGTTGAAGCGCGAAATCACGGCGCTGAACTTGAGAAAGATGGTAAACAAATCCTTCTCTCTGCAGCCGAGCACAGTCCTGAGCTAAAAGTTGCTATGGAAACCTGGAAAGAGATCAAGTTTGAATTCGATACGGTCGATAAGCTAGACGTCTCTCATAAATAAAGTAACAGGAGGGTTCCTTAGAAACCCTCCTTAATAAATTGAGCTCTTATTAGAGTTGAGGAATAGATGATGAGTGAAATGCAAGATTACGCATCAAGCCTGAGTGATGTGAATAGCCGTAAATTCGAGACATTCTCTTACCTGCCTGAGATGAATGCTGAACAAATTCGAAAGCAAGTTGAGTACATCGTGTCTAAAGGATGGAACCCGGCGATAGAGCATACAGAGCCAGAGAATGCGTTCGATCACTACTGGTACATGTGGAAGTTGCCACTGTTCGGTGAGACCGACGTTGATCGAGTTCTGAATGAGGCTGAAGCTTGCCACCAAGCCCACCCTAATAACCACGTTAGGTTGGTCGGTTATGACAACTATGCTCAGTCAAAAGGTGCTGAGATGGTGGTTTACCGAGGCAACCCAGTATAACGCTATAGATACCCCCTCTAATGAGGGGGTTTTGCTCTCAATGGATACAAAAGGTAAGAGTATGAGTGCAGTGAATACGGATCAATACATTATCAAGGACGAACCCTTTTATAAGGCGGTAGGCAATGAGGTCGATATGTATCAAGCCGCCTATGCAAGACGTATGCCGGTGATGCTCAAAGGGCCAACGGGATGCGGCAAATCAAGATTTGTGGAGTATATGGCCTGGAAACTGAAGCGTCCTCTGATTACGGTTGCCTGTAACGAAGATATGACGGCCTCAGATCTGGTTGGACGTTTTTTGCTCGATAAGGACGGTACCCATTGGCAGGATGGTCCATTAGCGACAGCTGCCAGAATAGGGGCAATTTGTTACTTGGATGAGGTCGTTGAAGCAAGACAAGATACCACTGTTGTGATTCACCCCTTAACTGACCATCGCAGAACACTGCCTTTGGATAAAAAAGGGGAACTGATCGAGGCGCACCCTGATTTTCAATTGGTTATCTCTTATAACCCCGGTTATCAAAGCCTGATGAAAGATCTTAAACAATCCACTAAACAGCGATTTGGTGCGATGAACTTTGACTATCCGAAAGATTCTGATGAAGCTGAAATTGTAGATAAAGAGACAGGTGTGGGTCTTGATATCGCCAATAAATTGGTTCAAATAGCCCACCGTGCGAGGAATTTGAAAGGGCACGGCCTTGATGAAGGAATATCAACTCGTTTGCTTGTCTATGCTGGGCAGATGATCGCTGAAGGTGTAGATCCGTTGTCTGCGTGCAAAATGACGCTAGTGACACCATTGACCGATGATCCAGATATGCGAGAAACCCTAGATGCTGCAGTCAACACATTTTTTGTGAGCTAACAGGGGCAGCACCGATGAGTATCGACATGGACCAGTATCGTCAATCTCTTGAGAGCATCGCTCCAGAAATGAACGATGTTTTAGAGAGTCACTTTCATGAAGCCGCACGAGTGATGTCATCGCCTGCCTTACAAGACTATCTTGAGGGTGCACAGAGTTTGGCGAATCTAGGTCGTGGTAAAGAGCTCGTGATCGCGTTTATTGAATGCATGCCACAGGTCGTGAAAGAGTGTGGTGAGGATGTCATGAGTGACTGTATTCATGCAGCCATGAAACTCTCTTCGATGACCTCTGGTGAAGTCATTACTCTGTTGTTGCAATCCCTGCCGATTGCTGCAAATCGTCTTGGTGATCCTGAATTGCTGAGAGGGTACCTTACTCTCATCCATCAATTGTCTGCTAAGGCAGCTCGCGGCCTTAGGCCGATGCTGAATCATATGGATGAGCTGCTATCAAAGCTGACGCTTTCAGGACTTCGACGTTGGGCTAACTTTGGGGCGGATGCTTATCGAAGAGATTTTGTTAATCTAGTCAGTTATTTCGAGCTCAAGACCGCTGATAGTCAAAAAATGCTGCAACAAGAGCGCAAGGGTACGCTGTTTATTGATGCGCAACGCAAATTAAATTTTTACTTAAGGGCTTTATGGGGAAGAGATTTTTTTCTTCGTCCCACCTCGGCAGATTACGAAGACTTTAAACCTTACATTGAACATCATGTTATGCATTTGCCAGATGCGGTTGATGATCTCAACCAGGTGGATGGCGTCTCGTTATATCGTGCTCAAGTGGCACACGCTGCTGCTCATATGAGTTATACGACTGACCGAATGGATGCTAGCGGCCTTAGTCAGGCGCAGATGTTCTTTATCGCATTGATCGAAGATGCCAGGGTTGAGTATTGTGCGATGCAAGACTTTCCTGGACTGCGTTCCACTTGGCAAGCGTTACTGTCAATTGAGCCGGAGGGCCGTGAGGAACACCCAACCTTACAGCGGTTGGGTCAGTTTGCATTGATGCTGATGGATGAAACAGTAAGATCAGACGACCCAGAGTTGAATGAATTATCGGCTAAGTTTCATCATGAAATTTCTGCTAAAAAAGACTCTTCTGAAATCAGCTTTCAGTTAGGACTGGCGCTTTTTGCTCTGTTTGATGACCGTAAAGAGGTGCCCAGTCTACGTATTCTGCAGTCCATGCGCACACCTTATCGTGATGATAATCGTTTTGTTTGGGAGTTTGAGCCTTTCAATCTAGCTGAGCATGGTCTGGAGTATATTCCCGCTTCGCAACGACAGGTAAGAAAGTATGTCAGTGCCGTCGAAATGGCGAATGAGGTGGACTGTGAGCTAGCGGGCGATGATGCCCAAGAAGTTTGGGTATGCGCGACAGAGTTCATGCCTTATGAGGATGCAGGTGAAGCGACCGAGTCTTTTAATGACCGCTGGGGTAAAGAGCCTATTTCAGATCCATACCACTATCAGGAGTGGGATTATCAGGTGCAGTTATACCGACCCGATTGGGCAACGGTGTACGAAAAAAGAGCTCAAAAAGGGGATCCAGAAACGATTGATCGGATCTTTCAAGAACATAAGCCGATAGTGCAGAAAATTAAACAGGTTGTTGATCTTCTCTCACCGGATGGCGTTCAAAGAGAGCGAAATATGGAAGATGGTGATGAGATTGATCTGAATGCGGCCATCGATGCGATGATTGCCATCAGAATGGGTGAACAACCCAACCCCAGAATCACAATGCGTAATGTTGTCAAAAATCGCGATCTTGCAGTGACTGTATTGTTGGACCTATCTGAGTCGACGAATGAGACCATGGAGGGATCTGATAAAAGTGTGCTTGAGTTGACGCGTGAAGCAGCGACGCTGGTTTCAAGCGCGATCAATGGCATCGGTGATCCTTTTTCGATACATGGATTCGCTTCTGATGGTCGACACGATGTTCAATACTTTAAATTTAAAGATTTTAATCAGAGCTTTAATGACGAAGCAAAAAGTCGTCTTGCAGGAATGACGGGAGGGCTGTCAACTCGTATGGGAGCAGCCATGCGACATGCTGGAAGTCTTTTGATGAAACAACCTGAACGCCGCAAGCTGCTCCTGTTGGTCACAGATGGGGAACCAGCTGATATCGATGAGCGTGATCCCCAACACCTTAGGCACGATACCAAGAAAGCTGTCGAAGAGCTGTACAGCCAAGGTGTTTTAACCTATTGCTTAACCTTAGACCCCAATGCTGATAGTTATGTTAAACGAATTTTTGGGGCCAATAACTATACGGTGGTCGATAACGTTGATCGTCTGCCAGAAAAGCTACCCAGCTTATTTGCCAGCCTGACCTGTTAGGAGTCGTTATGCAAAAATCAAAAACATACGTCGGCATTCACAATGACCTTTACGGAGGGATGACCGATACCGGAAAAATCATCAGGGATGCTTGGGCTTTTGGTTTGATTCCGGAAACGGAAAGTTGTGAGGGTTGGTTAGTGCAGGGGCTGGAGACACTCTGGCGTCAGGTCAATGATGAGTGGGAGAATTATGGATTTTCTGTCAGTCAGTTGCCAGATGAGATCCGAGTGCGTTACCTACATATTCAAGAACAAGCCATTGTTCATGCAAAATCAAAGGGGTGGGACGCGGATAGAGATTTGATGGCAGATTAACTTTTATTTAGTAAGCCTCGATGTAAAAGCATCGGGGCTTTTTTACGTCGGTTGTTAGTTAAGTGATTTCTTAATCCTAATATAACCTCATTTTAATTGCGCTTACTTAGCACACTGAATACTCTTAGTTAATAGAAAATAAACATAAGAATATAACTGAAGGTATTAAATGGCACTTAAAGCGTTAATTTTTGATGTCGACGGTACATTGGCAGACACCGAAATGGCGCATATGGCTGCTTTCAACTATGCCTTTGAAACAGCGGGCCTCACTTGGTTATGGGATTTAGAGACCTATACAGAGCTGCTTGAAGTCTCGGGCGGCAAAGAGCGAATTCGTCACTACTGGAACCAACGGCCTGATCGAGGTGTTCAAGTCAGCGAAGAGCGCATCGACTCAATCATTCCAGAGCTGCATGCCACTAAAACTGCTCGTTATGAAGAGATGGTTGCTTGCGGAGAGGTTGCGATGCGCCCTGGTGTTTTAGAGCTAATTAAAGCCGCGAAGTCTGCTGGTTTAAAGCTAGCCATCGCCACGACAACCACTCCTGCCAATATCGAAGCACTGCTCTCTCACGCCATGGGCGATGACTGGCAAAAGACGTTCACCGTTGTCGAAAACGCAGAAACTGCTCCGAATAAAAAACCGGACCCCAGTGTCTACCTTCAAGCACTGGAGCGTCTGGGTGTCTCTGCGACAGAGGCTATTGCCATTGAAGACACCAATAATGGTTTGAGAGCGGCCAAAGGCGCCGAATTGGCTACTGTAATAACCCCTAATGAGTTTTCCAAGCACCATGATTTCACAGGGGCTGACTTAATTGTTCCTTCATTAAGCGATGTGAGTTTAGAGCAGTTGGCTCAACTGATCGCTTAAGGATACCGATTTTTAAAAATAATAAGAGGCAACTGATATGCCATTTAGAACCAATAGAACGACCTTAACTCAATACCTCATTGAGGAGCGTCGTCGTTACCCAAGCGCCAGCGGTGATTTTAACGCCTTGATTTTGGATGTTGCGATGGCCTGTAAGCAGATCGCGAAAGCTGTCGCTTATGGCGAGTTAGCGGGCCTGCATGGTGAGCACAATGAAGATGCTGGTGGCAGTATCAATGTCCAGGGTGAGGCTCAGAAGAAACTGGATGTGCTCAGTAATGACATCTTCATCAAAACGACCGAGTGGGGCGGACATCTTCTCGGCATGGCCTCGGAAGAGATGGATGAGGCGCTGGATATCCCAGAGGGGAATCCGAAAGGTCGCTATCTGATTGTATTTGATCCACTCGATGGCTCATCGAACATTGATGTGAACGTCTCGGTGGGCAGTATTTTCTCGATTCTTCGTGCACCGGATGATGCAACAGCGCCTATTCAAGAAGAGGTATTTCTTCAGCCCGGATCACAACAGGTAGCGGCGGGATACGCGCTTTATGGTCCCTCGACCATGCTGATTCTTACGGTGGGTAACGGTGTAGTTGGTTTTACTCTGGATCCCGCTTTAGGTGAGTTTATGTTGACTCACCCAAGTATCACCATACCTGAGGATACTCAGGAGTTTGCGATCAATACCTCTAATAGCCGTTTCTGGGAAGCGCCCGTTAAACGTTATGTCGATGAGTGCCTTGCGGGATCGACGGGTCCGCGCGGTAAAGACTTCAACATGCGTTGGATCGCTTCGATGGTAGCGGAGGCGCATCGTATCCTAATGCGTGGCGGTGTATTCATGTACCCACGTGACACTAAAGATCCTAGCAAAGCCGGTAAGTTAAGACTGCTTTATGAGGCGAACCCTGTCGGAATGATTATCGAGCAAGCCGGTGGCCGTGCCAGTACAGGCAGCTACCCAATGCTGGATGTGAAACCGACCGAGCTTCACCAACGCATAGGGTTGGTGTTTGGTTCTAAAAACGAGGTCGAGCGCATCGAGCGTTACCACAACGAACCGATTGAAGAGAAAGGCGAAGATATGCCGCTCTTTGCTGAACGCAGTCTATTCCGCGATTAAGTTACTGGACCTGGAGAAACATTATGTCAGAACGTCACCCAATTATTGCGATTACCGGCTCATCAGGTGCAGGTACTTCAACCGTTACTCGGACATTCTCTAATATCTTTCGCCGTGAAAATGTTAAAGCCGCGATTGTCGAAGGCGATAGTTTCCACCGTTACGATCGTACTGAGATGAAGAAGCAGTTGGCGCAAGCCGATGCAGCGGGCAATAAACATCTCAGCCACTTTGGTCCAGAGAACAACCTATTTGATGAGCTCGAAGGTCTGTTTAAAAGCTACTCTGAAACGGGTACCGGTAAAAAACGCCTCTACCTGCACAACCAAGATGAGGCTGAGCCTTACGGACAAGAGCCAGGCACCTTTACCCCTTGGGAAGAGATCGATAAAGATACCGATATACTTTTCTATGAAGGCCTGCACGGCGCGGTGAAAACTGAACAGAACGATATAGCCCAGTACCCAGATCTACGTATCGGTGTGGTTCCCGTCATCAACCTTGAGTGGACTCAGAAGCTTTGGCGCGATAAGAATCAGCGTGGTTACAGTGCTGAAGCGGTAACGGATACGATTCTGCGTCGCATGCCTGATTACATTAACTACATCTGCCCTCAATTTGAACATACGCATGTGAACTTCCAACGCGTACCGATGGTAGACACTTCTAACCCTTTCATCGCTAGGGACATCCCTTCTGCCGATGAGAGCATGGTGATCATCCGCTTTGCTAATCCTAAGGGGATCGACTTTCAGTATCTCTTGAACATGATTGGCAATAGCTTCATGTCACGTGCCAATACCATTGTTGTCCCTGGTGGCAAGATGGAGCTTGCAATGCAGTTGATCTTCACACCGTTTGTATGGCGCATGATGGAACGTCGTAATCGTGCCTTGGGTCGTGGTTAAGGCCGTCGCTAACTAGGAGCAACAGATGAACAGAACAGCACCGAATGCCGCTATGGCAAATGAGATGGCCAATGCGATTCGCTTTCTAGCGATCGATGCCGTAGAAGCCGCAAAATCGGGTCACCCTGGTGCACCGATGGGAATGGCAGAAATTGCAGAGGTTCTTTGGAACCGTCACTTGAAACACAGTCCTGCCAATCCACATTGGCCAGACCGTGACCGTTTTGTACTCTCCAATGGTCACGGTTCAATGTTGATCTATGCTCTGCTGCATTTAACGGGCTACGATCTTCCTATCGATGAACTTAAACAGTTCCGTAAACTGCACTCTAAGACACCAGGACACCCTGAGGTGGGCATTACAGCGGGTGTGGAGACTACGACGGGTCCATTAGGTCAGGGTATCTCGAATGCTGTCGGTTTGGCACTTGCCGAGAAGATGTTGGCGGCAGAGTTTAATGAATCAGGGCACGCCATAGTGGACCATTTCACCTACTGTTTCTTGGGTGATGGTTGCATGATGGAGGGGATCAGTCACGAGGTCTGCTCTCTGGCTGGGACTCTGAGAACGTCTAAGCTCATCGCGATCTACGACGATAACGGTATCTCGATTGATGGCCACGTAGAAGGCTGGTTTGCTGATGATACGCCGGCACGTTTTGAAGCTTATGGTTGGAATGTGATCCGTGATGTAAACGGTCACGATGCGTCAGCTGTCGATGCAGCGATTCGTGCAGCCAAAGCTCAAGCGGTATTAGCTGATGGCAAACCGACATTGATCTGTACTAAAACCGAAATCGGTAAAGGGTCGCCCAATAAGGTCGGTACACACGACGTTCATGGTGCCGCACTGGGGGCCGACGAGGTCGCTGCGACACGCGCTGCACTGAATTGGAATCATGCGCCATTTGAGATTCCTAGTGACGTGAAGAGCGCTTGGGACTGCACTGATTCAGGCAGAGCCGCTGAAGCGGAATGGGATCACCGATTCGCTGAGTATGCTAAGGCATTCCCTGAAAAAGCGGCGGAATTCAAACGTCGTATGACCGGTGAGTTGAGCGACGAGTATCAATCTAATATTGCCGATGTCATGGCTCAGATTGCTGCAGCAGAAGGGGACGTAGCGACCCGTAAAGCGAGTCAAAATGCGCTAGATGCTATCGCACCTCTTGTTCCAGAGTTTTTTGGCGGCAGTGCTGATTTGACCGGTTCGAACCTGACAAACTTCAAAACAGCCACCTATGCGGGTCGGGATACCTGGGGTAACCACCTCTCATACGGTGTTCGTGAGTTTGGTATGGCTGCGATTATGAACGGTATGGCACTGCATGGTGGCTACCTACCCTATGGGGGCACCTTCCTGACCTTTAGTGATTACTCTCGTAATGCGATTCGAATGGCTGCACTGATGAAACAGCGTGTGGTTCATGTCTTTACTCATGACTCGATTGGCCTTGGCGAAGATGGCCCAACACACCAAAGTATCGAGCACGTTCCAAGCTTGCGCATCATTCCAGGCCTTGATGTCTGGCGTCCTTGTGATGCCCTTGAAACAGCCACGGCATGGGCGCACTCGGTTGAGCGACAGGATGGTCCCTCTGCTCTAGCGCTGTCACGACAGGGGATGCCTAAATTACTGAAGGCGGCCTCTGATGCAGACAAAGTTCGTAAAGGTGGCTACATCCTCTCTGATATGGCCAGTCCACAAGCGGTGATCATGGCAACCGGTTCTGAAGTGCAATTGGCGTTGCAAGCTCAAGAGACTTTAGCGGCTGAGGGTATCTCAACCCGCGTTGTCTCAATGCCTTGTACCAATCTGTTTGATCGCCAATCTGAAGATTACCAAGAGCAGACGATTCCATCGGACCTTCCTGCGGTTGCAGTGGAAGCAGCGCATACCGATTTCTGGCGCAAATATGTGGGCAGAAAAGGTGGTGTTGTAGGCATCGACAGCTTTGGTGATTCAGCACCGGCTCCTGTTCTCTATGAGTACTTCGGCATTACTGCTAACGCAGTTGCTGATGCTGTTCGCCAGCGAGCTTAGGGGTAACAGAAATGTATAAAGCGATGTTATTTGATCTTGACGGTACCTTAGTCGAGACGGCGCCGGAGATCTATGATGCCACCAATGCCACTTTAGAAGAGTGTGGTTATGCAAGGGTGACTCAAGAACAGGTCAACTCGTGGATAGGGCACGGCACACGTGCGCTGTTGATTAAAGCCCTGGCTTACATCCACAACCAATCCATTGAAGAGATTGAGTCTGGACCTATTTTGGCAGGCGCACTACCTGTCTTTGATAAGCACTATCAACGCTGCTGCGGTACCACCAGTTACCTCTATCCACATGTTTTAGAGGTGGTTAAAAAGCTTGGGTCTGAAGGGGTCAAGTTGGCAGTGGTTACCAATAAAGAGAGCCGATACACCGATCGTGTGTTAGCGGCTCACGGCTTAACGGAACTCTTCGATATTGTAGTCAGCGGCGACAGTTTTCCAGTGAAGAAGCCTGACCCAACGTCAATTTTAGACTGCCTTGAGCAGTGGCAAATCTCAGCAGAGGATGCACTGTTTGTGGGTGACTCCTCGATCGATGCGGCCACGGCGCGTAATGCAGGCATTGATGTTTGGTTACTTCCTTACGGTTACAACATGGGTGAACCGATTGAGTCGGCTAACCCCGATCGCGTCATTCAAGACTTTTCAGAGTTGGTGGATTAACCCATCAATTCAATAACTTAATCGACTCTTCGGAGGTAAATAATGGCACTTGTATCCCTACGTCAGGTACTTGATCACGCCGCAGAGAATAGCTACGGTGTTCCTGCGTTTAACGTTAACAACCTTGAGCAGGTGCAAGCGATCATGCAAGCAGCGCAGGCAACAGACAGTCCTGTGATTCTGCAGACATCTGCTGGCGCTCGCACCTACGCCGGTGAGGCTTATCTTCGCCATCTCATTTTGGCGGCTATCGAGACACACCCGGATCTTCCGGTTGTCCTGCATCAGGATCACGGTGCATCACCTGCAGTCTGTATGCAGTCGATCCGCTCTGGTTTCTCCAGTGTCATGATGGATGGTTCGTTGATGAGCGATGGTAAAACGCCATCCACCTACGAATACAACGTCGATGTCACTCGACAAGTCTGTGAAATGGCGCATGTTGTCGGTGTATCGGTTGAAGGTGAACTGGGCTGTCTTGGTTCGCTAGAGACAGGCGAAGCCGGTGAAGAGGATGGTCAGGGTGCTGAGGGTATTTTGAGCCATGATCAAATGCTGACCGACCCTGATGAAGCTAAAGACTTTGTTGAGAAAACTGGCGTCGATGCCCTAGCAATTGCGATTGGTACCAGCCACGGTGCGTACAAATTTACACGCCCACCGACGGGCGATATTCTCGCAATTGATCGTGTCGCGGCGATTCATAAAGCAATCCCGAACACCCATCTGGTGATGCACGGTAGTTCCAGCGTGCCACAGGAGTGGTTAGCGATCATTCGTGAGTTTGGTGGCGAGTTGAAACCGACCTACGGTGTCCCTGTAGAGGAGATCGTTAAAGGGATTCAAAACGGTGTTCGTAAGGTCAACATTGATACCGACATTCGCTTGGCAATGACCGGTGCTATGCGCCGTATGATGGCCGAGAAGAAGAGCGAGTTTGACCCACGTAAATTCCTAGCCGCAGCCCGCGATGCAGCCTCAGGTATCGTCAAAGATCGTTTCGAAGCCTTCGGCTGTGCCGGACAGGGCAGTAAGATCAAACCGATCTCAATGGATGATATGGCGGGTCGATACTAATCGATCCAGGATTCATTCAAAGCGCTGGAGCGGTCTTGAAAAGGCCGCGATATCTCCTAAGATCAAAAGTATTTCTATCCGACTGGCGTCGGCTAGCCTTCTTCTTTGTGTGAGCGGTATTGACGGTGACTGCCCTTCAGCCTGTCATCCGCCGTGAGAATTTAATGCCTATCTGGAAAACACCGAAAAAGCAGATGACAGGCTGAAGCCAGTCACTGTTGCTTTCAGATAAACTCTAATGAATACCAATCGCGGCCTTTACAAGACCGCTCCAACAATTACTCAACGCCAAACGCAACCATCTCAGCCTCTGCACAGAGCGTTTCATTGGCGGATAAGGTCAACTTAACTCGCACTTTACGCCCCTCGATGGATAGCAGCTCGCCATGCAGCTCTAACTCTACGCCCATTGGAGTGGGGGCGATGTATTTAATATTTAATTGCCCTGTAACGTGGCGTTGAATCTTTGCATCTTTTTCGAGTGTTTCATGCTTCTGAAGGTAGCTGAAAGCGGCCGCGGATGCAGTGCCGTGGCAGTCGAGTAGGGAAGCGACCGCGCCGCCGTAGAGGTGTCCAGGAACACCACCACTGTACTGAGGCTCTGGCGTGAAGTGAGCTAGAGTTGTGTCACCTGTTACATAACTTTTCAGGTGCCATCCATCCGCGTTTGATCGACCACAGCCAAAACAGTGGCTATGGCTCTCTGGATAGAGATCTTGAATGGCTTGTTTCATTGAGACTCCTTCTCACATCTTTGAATAGAGAATAGCAATTATCTTATCTAGGTTGATACATACTGATGGATAAGTTGTGCTCTAATAAGCCATCCCCGATGTAAGAGAGGTGTTATGAAGCTTTTCCAATATGATCATTGTCCATTCTGTGTTCGTGCTGACATGGTCGCTAAATACAAACAGGTTAATTTTGAGTCGATTTACCTGCTGAATGACGATGCCGACAGCTGTATTGAGCGTGTTGGCAATAAAATGGTGCCGATATTAGAGATTGATGGCCAATCTATGGGGGAGAGTCTTGATATCGCTCATAAGTTGGATGAGTTAGGCAGTGCTGATCAGGTAATTGTCGAAGGTGGTGATTCTGATCGTTTCACACAACCACTGATGTCAGTTAATCGCGCGATTTTCTCACTGCTTTTTCCTCGCAATGTACAGATCGGTTTGCCTGAGTTTGAAACTCAATCGGCAATTGATTTTTATCGCGTAAACAAGGAAGCAATGATTGAATGCAGTTTTGAGCAAGCTCTGGACAATACAGCTGAACACCAAGCCCTTGTAGAGCAGGTTTTAAATGATTTGCCTAAGCTGATTAAGCCTTCGGATAGAGGTGGGCAGCTTAGCTGGGATGACGTTATGATTTTTCCAATGTTGCGCAACTTAACCGTAATCAAAGATCTTCAGATGCCCACGCAGGTTGTAGATTACATCAATGAAGTAGCAAAACTGACCAATGTTGAGCTCTACACAGACCGAGCCATCTAAGGGAAGAAAAAAGAAGAGAGGGGAAAGGGCTTCACCCTCTCAAAGGGGTGTTTACAACAGCTGGGTTCATAATAGTGTGCAAAGCTGACATTTAGCTGATGGCTAAAATTTTTCACAAGGACGTTAGATGACACAGTTTGCGCGTTACTATCAGCGTTATTCAAAAGCTCGACTTAAAGCACTGATTATCCTCAGTCTAGCGATTCTGCAATTTCCTTTAGCCGTGTCGGCATCTCTGGTCGCACTACCTGCCATTGCTCAAGACCTTCAAGTCAATGCGGTATTGATCAGTTGGATACCAGCCATCTTCCTTCTGGTGAGCTTGATCTCACAACTGCCAGGCGGTCGTCTATCGGATCTAATCGGTCTTAAAAAGGCTTTCCTCATCAGTTGTGGTCTCTTTGCGTTGGGTGGCGCCATGGCGGCTTTTGCACCCAATATTGAAATACTGCTAGCAGGGCGGGTAGTACAGGGGGCTGCCGGGGCTATCCTAGCCAGCGCGGGTATGGCCATGATCTCCCGTATCTACGCAGCAGGTGGACGAGGGGCCGCTTTGGGTTGGATGACATCAGCCGTCTATCTCGGCATGACTGCAGGCCCGCTAATAGGTGGCTGGTTGGTCGATCTGTTTGGCTGGCGATCTGTGTTTATATTGCCGGTACCGATATTGCTAGGGGTCATTTTATCGATTCGACTGTTTATTCCGGGTGAATGGAAAAGCAGTGAAAAGCATAAGATCGACTGGGTCGGTACAGCCATTTTCTCAGCCGCCATTGCAGCTCTCTATTTTGGCAGTACTCGCCTGATTGAACTCAACGGTTGGTTGCTTGCACTCTTAGGAGTAGGTCTGGGTTATCTCTTCATCAAATGGTCTGGCAAACAGGCATTTCCACTGGTGAGAATCGACTTGATGATGAAGAATAAAACCTTCATCAACTCTGCAACCGCGGCCATGTTTATGTACGCCAGCCAGTACGGCATTGTCCTGATTTTGTCACTTTATCTGCAATACAACCGCCAACTGTCGCCAACGGATACTGGGCAGCTGATGATGCTTCAAGCGTTGATGATGACGATCATCGCGCCTCTGGCAGGACGCGTCTCTGATCGAATAGGGCACCGTCTACTGGCGACGGGAGGAAGTTTGTCCATAGCCCTTGGCTTACTGGCGTTAGCGTTGATGAATCACGAGACACCACTTTGGGTGATCGGGCTCTGTATAATGGTGATTGGAACGGGCCATGGCATGTTCTCTACCCCAAACAACTCCGCCGCACTGGCAACACTCCCTGCAGAGCGAATGGGTATAGGCTCAGCCATCCTCAGTCTATCGAGACAGAGTGGCCAGTTGATCGGAATGGCGGTGATTACCCTGTTACTAGGACTCTACTTTGCTGGCGCCGCAATAGGGGAGTCTGATCCACAGCTTCTCGAAAGTGTCACAACCAATGCCCTGATAGTATCGTTGCTAACCGCACTGCTAGCGGCTTGGTTCTCGTGGAGAAAGGTTTAAATTGAAGCAGGTGACAGGCTAAAGCCAGTCACTGGAGCGCTGATCTTCCTACGAACTATGGTGACTGGCTTTCAGCCTGTCACCCGCTGTTGAAATCGATCGGGGTTTCAGCAGAGCTGAATTCCCTCCTACAATTTGACTTCGCGATAAGCCCGCAACGGAGTCCTACTGGAGCTAGCCCTAAGGTCGAAGCGAAATGTCAAAAACATCGCTTCGCCTATTCAAGTTAGCTCGTTCTCAGTCGGACGGGGAACAGGGTGCCAGATTCTAATCTCGTGCCAGTCGTCCACGTCCGATCGAGAGTGAGTACGATGGTTTTTCACGGTTAAGAGTTCAATCGGCTGAGGCCCGGATGGCCGAAGTCTGCAACGGAGGCAGGAGCCGACTTTGCAGTGTCCTATTGGACTTCAGTGAAAAAGCATTGAACGGAGCGTGCCGCAGGCCGAGTGAGCGTGGTCAGTTTTTGGGTACTTTTTGCTGACCAAAAAGTGCCAATGGCCAGCCTTTAGGCTGGGTATTTGCTTTTGACATTGAAAGCGGGATCGCGGCCTTTTCAAGACCGCTCCAACAGTGCCTGATTCGAATCAGGCACCCTGATCCCCGTCCGACTGAGAACGAGCACAATGGTTTTTCACGTGTGCCTGGCCACGCTTTATGTTACTGTGCGCGCCTTAATATTTTGAGTGTCCTCATGTCTTTCGAATCTCTTGGCCTTTCGGCTCCTCTTACCCGTGCAATAGCTGAAAAAGGCTATTCAGAAGCGACTCCTATTCAACGTGAAGGCATTCCTGCCGTGATGTCCGGTAAGGACGTTATGGCGGCTGCGCAAACGGGAACGGGTAAAACTGCTAGCTTTATTCTGCCTCTGCTCGAGAGATTGCAATCTGGCCCTAAGGTAAAAAGCAACAATGTTCGTTCATTAGTGCTGACACCGACTCGTGAACTGGCGGCTCAGATCCAAGACAATGCTGAGTTCTATGGCAAATACACCGACCTCAAGAGCAATGTGGTTTTTGGTGGGGTTAAGATCAACCCACAGATGCAAAAGCTTCGCTCTGGCACGGACATATTGATCGCGACACCGGGTCGTCTTTTAGATCTCTACTCGCAGAATGCAGTTCGTTTTGATCAGCTAGAAGTGCTGGTATTGGATGAAGCTGATCGCATGCTCGACATGGGCTTTATTCGTGACATTCGTAAGATCCTTAACTTGCTGCCTAAGCAGCGTCAGAACCTAATGTTCTCTGCGACCTTCTCCCCAGAGATCAAAGAGCTGGCTCACGACATCGTCAACAACCCAGTAGAGGTCTCGGTATCACCAGAAAATGCGACCGCTCACACCGTTGAGCAGTGGGTCATTGGGGTTGATAAGAAGAGCAAGACAGCGGCTCTCATCGATTTGATCAAGACTAACAACTGGTTTCAGGTACTGGTCTTCAGCCGAACTAAGCATGGTGCAAACCGTCTAGTCGTTCAGCTGGATAAGGCGGGTATTACTGCAGCGGCTATCCATGGCAATAAGAGTCAGGGTGCTCGCACGCGTGCATTGCAGGCCTTTAAACAGGGCGATATTCAGATCCTTGTAGCTACCGACATTGCGGCACGCGGTATCGATATCAAAGAGCTGCCTCACGTGATTAACTTTGATCTTCCCAACGTGGCAGAAGATTATGTACACCGTATCGGCCGTACCGGTCGTGCCGGCAGTGTGGGTCAGGCGGTATCACTGGTCTCAATTGATGAGTTTGATCAGCTTCGAGCGATCGAGCGCTTGACGCAGAAACTTCTGGAACGTCGCGACTTGAAGGGATTTGCGCCGAACAACCCACTGCCAGAATCTAAGCTACAACCGCCGTTGAAGCCGAAAAAACCTAAAAAGCCAAAGCAGAAAGCGGAGGGTGCATCAGCACAACCAGCACCGCGTCAAAATCAGCCAAGGCGCAATAGACCGGCTGATGGTACACCCAAACGTAAACCTCGCCGTTTTGGTGGCAATCGCAAAAAGCCAGTCAACCGCGATCTGTAATCTGTTTTAATCGACAGGTTATCCGGTCATCCGCTTTGAGAAGTGTTTCGTATCTTATTACATGAAAGAGACACTCTACTACGACGGAAAATGTTCGCTCTGTGTTGCCGAGATGGATAAGTTGGCAGTCATTAAGGGCGAACAGTTAGAACTCCAAGATATCCATGAGGTATCGGATCAACTGACAGAAGAAGAACGCATTAACATGCTCAAGGTTCTTCATCTGCAGCGTGGTGAACAGTGGGTAACTGGAATCGACGCGAACATAGCCGCTTGGCAACATACCCGCTGGGGCTGGATTTGGCGCATCCTTGGTTGGCCAATCATCAAGCCCATAGCTAATCTGGCTTATAAGCGCTGGGCACGTTGGCGATACGATCGACTCTATACTAAATAAAGATGCTTGATTAGACTGTCGACATTCTCACACTTTATAGGCCATCAGCGTGTTTATTGAACTTACCGATCTCTTTCTCCTGACTCTAGTCGCAGGTGTTATCTATGTTTGGTACAAAGGCCTAGCCGTTAGAGAGCGCGCACTGAATGCAGTTGAGAGTTACTGCAACAAGTTGGATCTGCAGTTGTTGGACCAAAACGTCTCACTGCGTGCACTTTGGCTAAAACGAGATGATAGAGGCCGCTTGGCACCTTGGCGTCGATATCAGTTTGAGTTCACCACGACCGGCGATCAACGCTACCGTGGCCAAGTTGTTTTGCTTGGCAATCGTCTAGAGAGCATTACCTCAGAGGCTCATAAGTTTGAGGATTAGCCATGTCTAAGCTCAATTTCGATAACAGCTATGCCCGTTTACCTTCTCACTGGTATCAGTCGGTCTCTGTCACTCCGTTAAAGAACACTCATCTAATCAGCTTCAATGCACCTCTGGCTCAAACATTAGGGCTAAATCCCTGTGAATGGGCGCCCAGTCAGTTGGTGGATACCTTCACCACTGAGCAGGGCCCTGAGGGTGCTGAACCCTTGGCCATGAAATACACAGGTCACCAGTTCGGTGTCTATAACCCAGATCTCGGTGATGGGCGTGGTATCTTGCTCGGCGAGCATCTAGACCCTGCTGGCAATCGATGGGATTTCCACCTTAAAGGGGCAGGTAAAACCGCCTATTCGCGCTTTGCTGATGGTAAAGCGGTACTTCGCTCCAGCATTCGTGAGTACCTTGTTAGTGAAGCGATGTTTGGTCTGGGTATTCCCACCACACGTGCGTTGGCTATTTTTGGCAGTGAGGAGTTTACCCTACGAAATGGGGCAGAGCCCTGTGCTCAAGTGCTTAGGGTGACACCTTGTCATATACGTTTTGGCCACTTTGAGTACTTCTACTATTCAGGTCAGCATGAGGACCTTAGACAGCTGGCCGATTACGTGATCGATCGTTACTACCCTGACGCGAAACAGGCTGAAAATCCCTACCTGTTCATGTATCAACAGGTGGTTGAACGCAGTGCCTACCTGGTTGCACAGTGGCAGAGTTACGGGTTTGTTCATGCCGTGATGAACACCGACAATATGTCGATCATAGGCGAGACCTTTGACTATGGTCCGTTTACCTTTATGGATCGATACGAGCCGGACCACATCGCAAATAAGAACGATGACAGAGGTCGATACGCGTTCAGTAATCAACCGAGCATCATGCAGTGGAATCTTGCGGCCTTAGCTCAGGCGTTAATCCCTCTGATTGATAAATCCGACTTGGAGGCTCAACTCGAGAGATTCTCAACGCTCTATTTTGACGCCTACTACACTAAGTTCTCTCAGCGATTGGCACTACCGAATCCAGGGGTTACTCATAAAGCGCTGATCGATGAGATGCTCGCGTTGTTAGAAAAACAGCAGGGTGATCTCAATCGTTTTATTCTAGCTTTAACGGATCTAGAGAAGGGCGACGCTTTGGGGGCTGAAGTAGATAGCCCCGAATCCTATTCAGAGTGGTTAAGCCGTTTTTATGCGGAACGTCATACAGAAGAGGAGACAATAAAATCACGTCTGGATTACGCAAAAACCTTAAACCCTGTCTATATTTTACGTAACTACATGTGTGAAGAGGCGATTCGCGACGCTCACGAAGGTGACTATCAACGCGTGAATCATCTGCTTGCCATGGTTCGTGAACCCACTAAGTACTATGTGCCACTGGCAGACTATGCAGATGCTCCACCGAAGTGGGCAGAGGGAATCTTCTTAACCTGCTCGTCATAGCAACCTAAAGCGCACAGTACTTTTAAAAACGATAGGAGAGCCTGGTGCGCAATTTACTGCTGGCCTTTGATGGTACTTGGCAAAAAACCGATTCGGATTTGAGTGATGGCGATCAAAACAGCCATGTTGTGCGCTTAGTTGAGGCTCTTCACAATTCAGACACAGATATTCCACAACAGGTTCATTATCTCCCCGGCGTTGGTACTTCAGCCTGGCAACAGATTAGAGGAGGCATCTTTGGTTGGGGGCTCTCTGACAAGATAGCCGAAGCCTATCTATGGTTGATGGAGCACTACCAAACGGGCGATCGGGTCTACCTGGTCGGCTACAGTCGAGGGGCATTTGCGGCGAGAAGCCTGTCGGGTCTTATTGATCGATTGGGTCTGCTTAAATTTGAGCATCTAGAGCAATTCGATTCCTGCTACCAGCTCTACAGACGCGGCACCCGTCGTGAACAAAATCGATTCAAAGCCCAGTTTGCCACCCCGATACAGATTGAGGCGATTGCCGTTTGGGATACCGTCGGGTCGTTGGGCATTCCATTGGGTAGCTTTAAACAGTTAAACCACTATTTGTGGGGCTTTCATGACACACGCTTAGCTTCCAATGTGAAGCGGGGCTTTCAAGCACTAGCCATTGATGAGCATCGTGCAGATTTCATACCGACACTCTGGTCACCCAAGCTTGAAGAGAATCAGATCGTTGAGCAAAGATGGTTTGCCGGATCGCATGGGGATGTTGGCGGAGGGACAGACTCAACGCTCTCAACCCACTCTTGCCAATGGATATGCGAGTCACTGATTCACTCGGGTCTGAAGCTGGATGCTGAGTCTGTGAAGACTCAAACCTCTAACTTTGAACTGCCTCACGACTCCTATGATCTGTTTTTGGGTGGGCTGTATGACTGGTTTAGCGATCGCCATTGGCGTCCAATAGGTACTTGTCAGAATCGCTTTGAGACGATCGATTCGAGTGTGTTTGAGTTAATGAACAACACCAGTTACCGTCCCAAAAATCGAGTAGGGCCCCATCTGACTTCCCCTATCTCTCACCAATTGTGTGAAATTGATCATCTATATCAGTTTCAGGCTTGTTTTCTCGACGGGGAAGAGGGGATACTGAACGCTTCTTAGATTTCAAGGAATGAGTGTGAAAGTTTGGGTTGATGCGGATGCGTGTCCTGTGGTGATTAGAGATATTCTCATCAAGGCAGCACTCAATCGAAAAGTAGAGATGGAGTTCGTTGCAAACCACTTCTATCAGTTACCTAATTCCCCCTATTTAAACTGGCGTCGAGTCCCTCAGGGTGCCGATCAGGCTGATCAAGAGATCGTTGATCGAGTGACCGCTGGTGATCTTGTCATCGCTACAGATCTGCCGTTGGCTAATGATCTGATCGATAAAGGGGCTCGCGTACTTACCCATCGTGGCGAGGCCTTAACGAAAGAGAACATCAAAGCGCGCCTCAATCTGCGTGACTTCTACGAAACCATGCGCGCTAGCGGTATTCAGTCTGGTGGCCAATCGGGTATGAGTCAGGCAGATCGTCGTGAGTTTGCCAACGCGTTGGATCGCGCCTTAACGGCAGCACAGCGTCAAGTGAAGCAAGGAGGCAATGCATGAACTCATTGTTAGAGATGCTGATCTCACTCAATCTGGACCTGGTCGCATTGATCTGGTTTTTGTTCTGTTTTAACGGCTATTTCATCTACGCTAAGCGAGCCAGTTATCGTGTTACCTGTCTGGCTAGCCTAATGCACCTCTATCGTAAGGAGTGGATGCGCGCGGCGCTGGATCGTGAGGTGAGGGTGGCTGATACCACAACGATCACCAATCTTGAGCGCGGTGTCACCTTCTTTGCCAGCACCACCATGCTGATTTTGGCCGGCCTTCTGACCCTGCTCTCTCGCTCTGATATGGCGATCGACCTTCTGTCTGAACTGCCGTTCACAGAGCCGATGACTCGACTGCAATGGGACCTGCGCATCATCGTGCTGATGGTGATGTTTGTATACGCCTTCTTTAAGTTCACCTGGTCTATTCGCCAGTATGGATTTGTCTCGGTCATGATTGGTGGCGGCCCCAACCCCAAAGAGAATGCCGATCCACGGACTCTCGATATGCACGCAGAACGCTCGGCTCGCATGGCCAGTATGGCGGCAAATAACTTTAATGCCGGCCTACGAACCTACTACTTTGCCATCGCAGTGCTAGGGTGGATGGTCAATACCTGGCTCTTTATGTTCTTGTGTGCAGTGGTTGTCTGGATTCTCTATCGTCGTGAATTCAGCTCTTCGACGCTAAGAACCTTAATGATGAGTACTGATATCAACGCCAAGGGTTGAAATTAGATCGGCATCCCCCATATCTGATGGAGTGTTAATCAGTAACTTGGGAATTCAGGTCTAAGCTATGACAACCGAAACGAAACAAGAAACTCTTGGCTTTCAAACCGAAGTGAAACAGCTGCTGCAGCTGATGATTCACTCTCTATACTCTAATAAAGAGATCTTCCTACGTGAATTGATCTCCAACGCTTCAGATGCGGCTGAAAAGCTACGCTTTGAAGCCTTGTCTAACGCCGACCTCTACGAAAACGATGGTGAACTGCGTATTCGCGTCTCTGCTGATGAAGAGAACAATACCATTACCATCGAAGATAACGGCATCGGTATGTCGCGCGATGAGGTCATTGAGCACCTAGGTACCATCGCTAAATCAGGTACCGCTAGCTTCCTGCAAAATCTGACCGGCGATGCTGCAAAAGATTCACAACTGATCGGTCAGTTTGGTGTCGGTTTCTACTCGGCCTTTATTGTGGCTGATCAGGTTGATCTATACACCCGTCGTGCTGGTCTAGACGCGGCAGAGGGTGTTCACTGGTCCTCTAAGGGTGAAGGCGAGTTCGATATCGCAACCATCGACAAGCCCGAGCGTGGCACGCGTATCGTCATGACTCTGAAAGAGGATGCGAAAGAGTTTGCCAGCGATTGGCGCCTTCGCTCTCTAGTCACCAAATACTCAGATCACATCGCGATGCCTGTGCAGATGGAGAAACAGCCCATGCCGGCAGAGGGTGATGAGGAGTCATCAAAGGATGCGCCTGAGATCGAAACGGTTAACAGCGCAACGGCATTGTGGACTAAGAACAAGTCAGAGGTGACCGAGGAGGAGTACAAAAACTTCTACCAGCACGTCTCTCATGATTTCCAGGAGCCAATTAGCTGGGCCCACAACCGCGTTGAGGGTAACTTAGAGTACACCAGTCTTCTCTACCTACCGTCCAAAGCACCGTATGATCTTTGGAACCGTGAAGCACCTAAAGGGCTTAAGCTCTACATTCAGCGTGTCTTTATCATGGATCAAGCGGATCAGTTCTTGCCGCTCTACCTGCGCTTCATTAAAGGTGTCGTTGATTCGAAAAACCTATCACTAAACGTCTCTCGTGAGATTCTTCAGAAAGATCCAAACGTTGATAAGCTGAAGTCCGCTCTGACTAAGCGAAGCCTCGATATGATCGAGAAGTTCGCTAAGAAGGATGCCGAGAAGTACCTAGAGTTCTGGAAAGAGTTTGGTCAGGTCTTGAAAGAGGGCCCTGCGGAAGATCATGCGAATCGTGAGCGCATTCTTAAGCTAATGCGTTTTGCATCGACCGAGAACAGCAACGGCGATCAGAACGTCAGCCTAGACAGCTACATAGAGCGTATGGGCGAAGATCAAGAGAAGATCTACTACCTAGTCGCCGATAACTACAACGCGGCTAAAGCGAGCCCACATCTAGAGATCTTCCGTAAGAAGGGCATTGAAGTGCTGCTTCTGACTGATCGCATTGATGAGTGGATGATGAGCCACTTGATGGACTACTCAGGCAAGTCGTTCCAAGACGTCACCAAAGGCGAGTTGAAACTGGATGGTGAAGAGTCTGAAGAGAGCAAAAAAGCTCAAGAGGAGCAGAACGAGCAGTACGCATCACTGATTGAACGTCTTGGCGGTGTATTTACCGACCGTGTCGACTCTGTCCGTGTCTCACAGCGTCTAACCGACTCTCCAGCCTGTCTGGTGCTTGGGGATTACGATATGGGTCTACAGATGCGTCGTATCATGGAAGCGGCTGGCCAAGCAGTTCCAGAGACTAAACCCGTCTTTGAGTTCAACGCAGAGCACCCACTGATCGGTAAGCTTGATCAAGAGTCCGATGAAGATCGTTTTGCTGATCTGGCAATGATTCTATTGGATCAAGCTCAACTAGCGACCGGCGGTCAGCTAGAGGATCCAGCAGCTTACACAGCTCGTCTGAACAAACTGCTGTTAGAGTTGAGTGCTTAAACACTCCACTTGAAGCAAAAAGGCCTGACACTGTCAGGCCTTTTTTGTTCGCGGCTTTTAAAAGGCCGCGATTACTATTTCAGGTGACTGGCCTTCAGCCTGTCATCCGCTGGTCAATTTTACTGTTTATCTGGAAGACGCGGAAAGAGTTGGGTCAGACCAAAGGTCAGACCCGCAGCTGCGTGCAAGTTTGATACTCCGGTGTCTGACCTCTGGTCTGACACCGCTGTTAACCGTTTGCCTTAGCCTTACGAAAAAGATCCACACTGAACACGATTAGCCCCACCCAAATAAAAGCAAAGCTGATAAAACGATCGATGCCGAAGGCTTCGTTCAAAATGAACACAGCGCTAAGAAACTGCATGATCGGGGCGATGTAGTTTAGGAAGCCTACGGTACCTAACGGAAGCTTTCTGGCGGCAGAGGCAAACAGCATCAGTGGAACAGCGGTCATGACGCCGGCACCGATTAACTCCCAAGTGAATGCTCCGAAATGATCAACACCCTGGGTGGCTAGCAAGCTTAGGTAGATCAGAGCGATCGGCAACATGATTAGGGTCTCAATCAACAATCCGCTGACTGAATCGACCGCTATCTGCTTACGCACGACGCCGTAAAAGCCGAACAGCAGCGAGAGGCTAACAGCGATCCATGGGAACTCGCCAATGGCGACTATCTGCCATAAGACCCCGACAGAGGCAAAAAAGACCGATGTTTTTTGTAGCCTATTGAGTTGCTCTTTAAAAAAGATCAGCCCCAACAACACCGCAACCAAAGGTGACAGAAAATATCCCAGACTGGCCGCGATCACTTGGCCACTGCCTACCGCCCAGATATAGATCCACCAGTTACCACTAATGAGCAGTGATGAAATGCTTAACCAGAACAGCGTCTTCTTGGACGTTAACATCGTCCAGGTGGAACGGATTTTTTTCTGTAGAAGAATCAGCAAGCCAACAAAGAGCACACACCAGACTATACGGTGTGCTAACACCTCGTCGGCGGGTACCTCGGCGAGTAGGGTAAAGTAGAGTCCAAAGCAGCCCCAGATTAGATAAGCTAGGGTGCCTTGGAAGAGTCCTTGTCGATACTCTTTGTGTGAGTCCTGTTGTGACGCTATTGATTGGTTCAAGCGTCTAGCTCGACCATATCAGGGTGCGATTTGAGTGCGTCGATCAATGCATCCATCTCAGCATCGGTACCAATGGTGATGCGAAGGAAGTTCGCGATCTCAGGGCGACTGAAGTGGCGAACTAACACCCCTTTAGTACGTAAATAGCCCATCAACTCACCCCCCTCAATAAACCGGTGCTCGGCAAAGAGGAAGTTGGTTGCTGATGGAAGTATGTTGAAACCTAACTTTTCAAGGCGATCACGAGTGGTCTCGCGCGTTGCGATGATTTTTTCACACATCTCCGTGAAGTAGGCGCTATCTTTCAATGAGGCAACACCAGCAGCGATCGCGAGCATATCCATAGGGTAGCTGTTGAAGGAGTTTTTAACCCTGTTCAAACCGTCGATCAGATGGGGTTGTGCGACGGCATAACCGATGCGCAAACCAGCAAGTGAACGCGACTTAGAGAAGGTCTGTGTCACCACTAGGTTGGGGTATTGATTCACTAGCTCAATGGCCGATTCGCCACCAAAATCGACGTACGCTTCATCCACCAATACAACTGTTTCAGTGTTGCGATCGAGTAGGTTTTTGATCTGCTCTAACGGCAGAGCTAACCCAGTCGGAGCATTCGGGTTGGCAAAAATGATACCGCCATTATCCAGTGGGTAATCTTCTAAAGAAATTGAGAAGTCATCATTAAGTTTTTGATTTTTAATATCAATTCTATAAAGATCGGCATAAACGTCGTAGAAGCTGTAAGTGATGTCTGGTTTGACCAGTGGCTTCTCTTGACGGAAGAAAGCCATAAACGCATGAGCCAACACTTCGTCTGAGCCATTACCGACAAATAGATTTTCGTTAGGCACACCCAGAGTGGTTGAAAGCTCGTTGATGAGCGCAGAAGACTCAGGATCTGGATAGAGGCGTAAGCGATCGGTCTCAAACGCGTTTAACACTTCCTGAACCCCATGTGCAGGGGGGTAAGGATTCTCATTGGTGTTGAGTTTAACTAAGTTGGCAACCTTAGGTTGTTCACCGGGTGTATAAGGAACGAGATCATTGATCTGCGGGCTCCAAAACTTACTCATAACGAAACCTTACAAATGGATAAATTTGAGCTGAGATAGTATCAGAAGCGAAGTAGGGAAAGAAGAAGAGGTCGACCGGTGTCAGCTATTGATACTGCCACCGGTCGGGTGTGCCGAACTTGCCCTCAATAATTAAGGTCAACTTCAGTCAACTCCATATAAACAAAGTTAAACTTTGACCACAACCTTTTTTATTAAGACTTAGGTGGTACGGGGAGCCTAGTAAAGTTCGTCGTAAGCGTCACGTAACTGACTGGCTAGAACGCGATCATCCATAATATCTTCGATCTGACGTCTGCGCTTAGCATTGTATCTGGATCGGTTACGTTGGCTCTCTTGCTCTTCGAATTGATCATTCCAATCGTCGAGGTCTTCGATCTTTTCATCGACACGGACTTTGCTGCCCATCTCTTAATCTCACTCTATAAAATTGATCGCTCAGTTCTGACGCTAGTCACGGTCGAGGGTTACCGTTAATGCGGAATATAGTTCATGCTTAGAATTTTGAGAAAATTAATTTTTTCAATCTGATTTCAATAAAAATCGATATTTTAACTATCTATAAAGTTGACCTGATCAAGAGCCTGAGCGAGGATCGCTTTTTTACGAGAAGTGAATGCATGCATCTTTTTAGACTCTCATTGCCGGTTCTATTTGGCTACCTTCCACTTGGGATGGCCTTCGGCGTGCTGTTTGTCACCGAGTTGGGATTGGATTGGTATTGGGCCGTCGCATTCAGCGTCATTGTGTTTGCCGGCTCTGCCCAGTTTTTATCGGTGGGTTTGATTGCCAATCATGCAGGGCTGTTAGAAGTGTTTGTGGCTGTTTTCCTCCTGAACAGTCGGCACATCTTCTATGGCCTGACACTGCTATCTTCGCTAAAGCTTACTGGGTGGCGTAAGGCCTACATGGTCTTTGCATTGACCGATGAGACCTTCTCACTGATAACCGGGCTGCCAAAAGAGAGCGGCCTGCAGCAGCAAGATTATTGGCGCTTGGCAGGCATCAATCAGAGCTACTGGGTTTTGGGTACATTGATTGGTGCACTATTGGGTGCTCAACTGACACTGCCCGATTTAGGTTTGGAGATAGTGCTGCCAGCACTGTTCGTGGTACTGGCCGTTGAACAGTATCGAACGCATAGAGCGGCGGGTTTGATGTTGATAGCCTGTTTGATTGGGCTGATCGCCATTTGGCTTTGGCAAGATCAGATGCTGTTGCTATCGATCACTACCGCACTGGTTCTAATGTTAATTAACTACTTGAGGCAGCGATGGACCAGTCACTCTATCTGATCAGCTTTATAGCGTTAGCAGCGTTGGCAACAGTGGCAACACGTGCGCTACCGTTTCTCTTTTTATCGCGTCACAGTCAGCACCCACTACTGGAGTATCTGGGTCGCTATCTGCCACCGGTTTTGATGGTGCTGTTGGTGGTGTATGCGGTCTCTGATCTGCCGATGGCCAATCAACAGTGGGTAATCAGTCTGGGAAGTTTAATACTGGTAGCCGTGACTCAGTGGTTGAGCAAAAATGCGCTGCTCAGCATTGCGCTGGGCAGCCTGTTGTACATGCTATTGATTTAAATACCGCAGTACATACCGTGCAGAGTGCTGATAATTCGTTGTGCACGATCGCCTTCAAGTGAGTAGTAGATCGTTTGCGAATCTCGACGAGTTTTAACTAGGCCATCACGACGCAGCACCGCTAGGTGTTGTGACAGGGCAGACTGGCTAAGATCCAGATGCTCGTTTAGTTCGGTGACAGAGAGCTCTTTACCTTCCAAGTAGCAAAGAATCATCAAGCGACTACCGTTCGCGAGTGCCTTCATCAAGCGCGCGGCCTCTTTTGAGTTTTCACGCATTAGCTCTAATGTGTCTGCGGGTAGGCGTTGTGTATCTGTCATAATTGAACTCGGTATTGATCTGTCCCAAAAGGGATGTTGATTTGCTTAATTAGCAGTTTTGAATATAACGACTTGATGGGTGTTTGTAAATTTTTATTATCCACTCGCATCGTTTAATCGCCCTTAATTGCGCTGAGTCACGCTCATTTCGACAGTTAACGCTATACTGCAATTAATCGCATAGTAGAGGGTAGGAGAGTATTTATGTTCCAACGAGTCCTGGTCACCAGTGAAGAGTCACACTACTCCCCGCAGCCACTGTTAAAAGCGTCGGCACTCTGTGCAGAGTCGTCTCATATTGAGTGGTTTCAGTCGGTCTATAACGCTGCGTTTGAAACGGCGACGGCGGAAGATCAACCATCACAAGAGGATGCGTTGGCACTCTATGTGACGCACAGGCTCAACCAAGCTGAGCGGCACATCGAAGAGTTAGACCTTCCACAGGATGTAGCGGCTGATATGCGATGGCACCCTAGCTTTCTTAAAGCGGCACTGGAAGAGTCGGATCGTTACCAGCCTGACTTGATGGTGGTACCCCGTGTCAGAAAACATGATCTGTTGGATTGGCTAATCGGCGGTGATGAACAAGAGTTGGTCCGTCGTCTCCATGAACCGGTTCTGCTAGCCAATGATCAACCCTTGCAGGCTCACCCAAGGATCGCCGTAGCCATTGATCCTTTCCACCTGGATAGTCGCAATCACAGGTTGGAAAAGCACCTGCTTGAGGTAGCTGATCAGTTTGCACAACGGTTGTCAGCTGAGCTTCATGTCGTTCACTGTTTTCAAACGCTTCCGCAGAGTGTCATCTACGATGAGCATTTAGTAGAAGATTTTGAATCGCTTCAGAAACAGGTAGGTGAGGAGCATCGTCAAAGAATTGAATCGTTGATTGAGCCTCTAAACCGTCCATTGGGCTCGCCACTGCTTAAATTGATTGTCGGGGATGCGAATGAAAAATTGCCTGAGTTCTGTCAGCAAGAGAAGATCGATCTGTTGATTCTGGGCGCACCCGAAAAAGGGTGGGTGGAGCGCTTCTTAATGGGCAGCTCCACCGCACGCCTTTTAAATCGGATAGAGTCCGATATTTTGGTTATTCACGATCAATAACAGAGATTAAAGATCGAACTTAGCCCAGACTGGTGCGTGGTCAGAAGGTTTTTCCATACCACGAATATCCACATCGATGCCGGTCTCCACGCACTTTTGCATTAGAGGTTTGGTCGGCATGATCGCATCAATACGCAGACCCCGTTTAGGGGTATCCTCAAACCCGCGACTGCGGTAATCGAACCAACTAAACAGATCGTTGGTCTCTGGATGCTGTTCACGGAATGAGTCAACCAATCCCCAGTCATACAGGCGCTGTAACCACTCACGCTCCTCGGGTTGGAAGCTGGTTTTACCGGTTTTCAGCCAGCGCACACGGTTGGGTTCACCAATGCCGATATCCTTATCGGTCGCAGAGATGTTCAAATCCCCCATCACAAGTAGATTGCTGTTGGGGTCATTATCATTTTGCAGGTAATCACTGAGATCCGCGTAGAATTTGCGTTTAGCAGGGTATTTTGTCTCGTGAGCTATGTTTTCACCCTGTGGGAAATAGCCGTTAATAACACGCAGTGTCTCGCCCTTGGCTGTTTTGAAATCCCCGATGATCATACGACGTTGAGCATCCTCATCATCGGTGACAAACCCTTTTTGAATCGATAAAGCCGGCTCTTTGGAGAGAAGGCAAACCCCGTAGTGGGTCTTTTGACCATGGAAATAGGCGTGGTAACCCAGCTTCTCCATCTCTTCAATCGGGAACTGATCATCATGCACCTTGGTCTCTTGAATACCGATGACATCGGGCGAGTGGCTATCCACCAAAGCCTGCAACTGATGAAAACGCGCACGAATGCCATTGGTATTAAACGAGACAACAAACATAACAACCTCCAAAGTTTAGTGGCTTGGATGCTACCGAAAATGGGGGAGGGTTAAAAGACCAGTCTCATCGCTAATAGCCCCACTCAATCACATCATTTGCGCTTCTTAATTGGATGCAGCCTCTCACACAGGGTAAGCTTAAGTGATTGAATATTAATGATCTCAGATAGGTAGAGCATGAGCGGTTACGATTACGATCTTTTTGTTATTGGTGCAGGGTCTGGTGGTGTGCGTGCGGCGCGTATGGCGGCGGCGAAAGGGGTTAAAGTGGCCGTGGCAGAGGATCTCCATTTGGGCGGTACCTGTGTCAACGTCGGTTGTGTGCCTAAAAAACTCTACGTCTATGCATCGGAGTACATGCAAGAGATCGAAGAGAGTCGCGGCTTTGGTGTCAATGCAGACTCCGTCAGCTTTGATTGGGCGACACTGCGTGACAACAAAAAGCACGAGATCGCTCGCCTCAATGGTATCTACGGTAAATTGTTGGATAACTCGGGTTGTACCCGTATCAATGGACGTGCGACGGTGACAGGCCCTAATTCAGTCAGCGTGAATGGTGAGACAATAACGGCTGAGCGTATTTTAGTGGCAGTCGGTGGTTGGCCATTTGTGCCCGATATTCCCGGTAAAGAGCACGCCATCACATCAAACGAAGTCTTTGATCTAGACAGCTTCCCACAGCGCGTCATGGTGGTCGGTGGTGGTTACATTGCCATTGAGTTCGCCGGTATTTTTGCCGGTCTGCAAGCACAAACGGAACTGGTCTACCGAGGCGATCTATTCTTGCGTGGCTTTGACCAAGAGGTGCGCGAGTTCACGGCAACTGAAGTGGCTCGCAAAGGCATTAAATTAAGCTTTAATACCGATGTCGCCAGCATTGAGAAACGCTCTGACGGTGCACTCGATGTGACCCTGTCTAACGGTGAAGTCCGTGTTGTTGATCAGATTCTGTACGCCACAGGTCGTGTGCCTAAAACGGCCAACCTTGGGCTCGAATCAGCAGGCGTAGCGATGAATAACAAAGGTGCCATTGAGGTTAACGATCGTTTCCAAAGCTCAGTGCCATCAATTTACGCCTTAGGTGATGTGATCGATCGTGTTCAGTTAACGCCTGTCGCGCTCGCTGAGGCGATGTCGTTGGTTGATCACCTCTATGGCAGCGGTGAGGGCGAACTGCCTAACTATGAGTTAATCCCAACGGCGGTCTTCTGCCAGCCCAATATTGGTACTTTGGGACTAACGGAAGAGCAGGCGCGTGAACGCTTTGACAGCGTGGATGTTTACGTTTCTGATTTCAGAGCGATGCGCCACACCATCTCGGGTAGTGAAGAGCGCACACTGATGAAACTGATCGTGGAGTCTGCCACTGATAAAATCGTGGGCATTCATATGGTCGGTGCGGATGCTGGAGAAATCTTGCAAGGTCTTGCTGTTGCAGTGATCGCTGGCGCGACTAAACGTGATTTCGATCGAACGATCGGCATTCACCCAACGGCTGCTGAAGAGTTTGTAACAATGAGGCAGAAAACCCGTTAACCATTAAAGCCACTGGTATCGGTGTGTTTAATGGCCGATACCAGTGTGTTACTTCTTATTGTGCAACCACCAACACTTCTAGATGGTGAAGCCAACTGTGTTTGCTTAACGTCTCTTTAAGCGCCTGCTTCAACTGACTGGGCGTCAGTGATTTCTCATCCAGTAACGGCTGCATAGCCGGTAGTAGACGAATCTCTAAATCAACCTTCTTCGGCGAATAGTAGAGCTGCAGCTGATAACCACTGCTGCTGCCAACGGCATCGTTCAATGCAGCATCAACCGCTTCTCGAATGGTGCCACGAGTCGGCATGATCGGGCAGCTCAACTCATCTAAATGCTCATCATTGTAGGTATCGATGTGGAAGATCACTTGGCTGATCTCCGGAAACGCCTCGGTCAACGCGCAGACCGCTTGGTCCCCTAAATAGTGGCCTTCGCTGGCGCTTAAATGCGGAGCAACCTGAAGGTGCATCTCTAGAATGATCTGGCTTCCCATAGGACGCGATTTGAAGTCGTGAACATTAATGATGCCCTCAACCTCATTCACAACGGCACGAAACTCGGCGGCTTGCTCTTCGGGTAGGGCGGTATCAACCAACTCAGTAAGACTGCGTTTAACCAGTCCCCAACCGATCTTAGTGACTAGGCCCGCTACCAATACTGCCGCCACTGCATCAAGCCAAACCCAGCCGAGCATGGCCCCAATGAGTGCAACAAACACCACAATCGATGACAGTGCATCGGTACGAGAGTGCCAGGCGTTCGCAATCAATAGATCCGACTTAAGGCGCTTGCCCACCGCAAGGCTGTAGCGGAAGATCCACTCCTTAGAGATGATCGAGATGGCAGCAACAACCAGAGCCGGCCAGGTAGGCACCTCGGCAGGGACACCTGAGAATAGATTGCTGATTAACTCGTAGGCCATACCAAGACCGACCAGAATCAAGACAACACCCAACGCCGTGGTACCCACAGTCTCAAAACGACCATGACCCCAAGGGTGATCTTCGTCGGGCTCTTGATGGGAAATGCGTAGAACCGCAATCACCATAAAATCGGTGGCAAGATCTGAGAGCGAATGAACACCGTCAGCAATCAGGGCAGCCGAGTTGGCAAAAAAACCAACCACAATTTTCGTCACCCCTAAAAAGAGATCGACGGCTGAACCAATGAGTGTGACTTTTTCGGCCTCTTTACGGCGGGTATCCAGTTCGTTTTGCATGAAAGCTCCCAGAATTAACTCTGATAAGGATAAGTGACTAAGGCATTCAGGGCCAGAGTCTCTGTACAATGAATGTGATAAAATTTTATCTATTCATTCATGACTATTGGCCTAGCGACATGTCTTCAAAGCCGTCAGATACGACACCCAACTCAAGTAGAGCGTCGTTTAATAAATTACCCCAGCTTGTGCTATTAGGTATCGCCGTCGGCGTCGTCACCGCATTGGTGATGGGGCTGTTTCGTTGGCTCATTACGCTACCGACTGAACTGGTTAGCGGGCTTGGGTTGTCGACATCTGATCCTTGGGTTCTTTTTGCTCTGCCTGTAACGGGTTCTGTGCTCTTATGGCTCTTTTGGAGTGGTCAATCTAAAGACAGTCGCCGAGTGGGCATACCGCATCTTTTTGAGCACCTCTCTTACCAACATGGCGCCTTACCCTTTAAAAACTTATTGAATCAGATCGTGGGTGCGACCTTGGCTATAGGCACCGGACAACCAGTAGGTCGTGAAGGGCCTGGGGTTCATATTGGTGCGGCGTTCAGTAGTTGGTTGGGCACCAAAGTCGGGGTCTCCAACAGTTATCAAAGGCTGCTGATAGGCTGTGGTTCTGCAGCCGCCATTGCTGCGCTCTTTAATACCCCGTTAGCCGGTGTTCTGTTTGCGATGGAGGTTATTCTTCTTGAATACAGCTTGGTCGGTTTTACCGCCATTATTGTCGCCTCCATCAGTGCTGATGCCATCTCCAGAGCCCTATTTGGTTCCCCGGAGCTGTTGGGCCACAGCCTGAAAAGCAGTGACCTGTTTGCTCACCTGCCGGTTCTAGTACTGTTGGCAGTACTCATCGGTGTCGCGGCGTTTCTGTTCCACGAGATCGTCACGCGATTAGCAAAACAGCGTGGGCAATATTGGCCAGCGAAATTGATCTTTTCGGGTCTGTTAGTCGGTGCGTTGGTTGCATATGAACCGATCCTGTTCACCCCAGTACACGCAGTGATGCTGGGTACCCTTGATCAAGCCTATGCGGAACAAGCCCTTTTTCTATTACTCCTCTTCTACCTATTTATACCGCCTCTGGTAATCGGCCTAGGCATACCTGGAGGAATGATAGGGCCCTCGCTTACCTTAGGCGCGTTGATCGGTTCTATCCTTGGTTATCAATTAATCGGCACCGATTTTGAGATTGATCAGGCCAGCCTATCGCTGATCGCAATGGCTGCGATGTTATCAGCGGTCATACATGCACCACTGGCAGCTCTACTGGCCGTATTTGAACTCAGCGGCAATGTCCACACCCTAACGCTAGCCCTCACGGTAATCGTACTCTCAGACCTGATCATGCGATCGCTGTTCAATCGCCCCTCGATCTTTGAACGACTGCTGTTGCTTCAAGGCTTAAGTCGAAATACTCAAATCTACAGACGCGTCATGACCAGCCACAGCGTTAAAGAGTTAATGATTCAGCTGAGTGAAAGTAATGCCGATTTTGCTACAGATGAACAAGTAGTGATTGAATCCAAAGCGACCCTGTTACAAGCGATGGAGTTGATGCAATCGAGTGGCCAAGATGAGTTGCTTGTCTCTAGAAAGGGTCGACCCATAGGCAGGGTTCTAAGAGACGATATTGAGCGCTTTTTTAAAGAGGCGAGTGAGTAACAATCACCACCACAACCTTACATAAAGTCTCGGCCAATACTCTTTTTTGCAAGGACCTCCTCGTAGAGTTCAAGGATTGTTTGGCTATGTTCTCTTGCAACATCAGTCAAACTTTCCTTAGCCATAATGACTTTCTCGTCTCTGATCGCTTCGCGAAGCTGTTCAGGCGTCCACTGTTCCGCGTAAGACCTAAGGGACTCGATGTAGCTATGTGGTTTTACTTTAATCATACATAAGCTCTAATGTGTATATTTATACAGTATATTGGTTTGTGCCATTGTAATAAAGAGCTTTTGAGGCTTATTTGATTTGAATCTGGAGTGGATGCTGATTGAAGCGTGGCTTTTAATTAGGTGGCCAATAGGTACTGTGTACTAAAAAAATCTCTAATCGATATTATAAGATCAAGTCAGCTTATCAAAATTTGGACTCACCTATGAATGACACAATGCAGCAAGTTGGTATTTATGAACAGTTAATTACTCAATTGGTCTCCAGTCGTCTAGATAGAGATCATTACTACGTAGGTGAACGCACTCTAAATGGAGACGAAGCATCTCTGTGGTTGTCGCGGTTTCTGGGCCAGATACTAGAATATGCGATTGAAGCGGTGCCCTCGGGTGACGATCGTCTCCAGCAGCAGATTAATCTATCAAATGAGTTATTGCTTTGGCTAAAAAAGCAGATTCAGGATGATGGTTTCTTAGATGATAATTTATTGGCAAGCCAAGGGAAGATCCTGACTGCTCTTTACGAACTCGATAATCCTGTTGCCGCGGACTTGAGAAGCTATGTTGACGACATATTCCCAGTGACTGGACTTACACAAAGTGAGCTGTTCAGCGGCAGTAATGCAGGGCTGTCGCTAGAATCTGAATTGAAAAGAGAGATTCTTTCAGCCGATAAAATTTATTGGCTCGTTTCGTTCATCAAGTGGGCTGGGATTCGTATTTTCCGTAAGGAGCTGGAGGCGTTCACTGCTAGCGGTCGGGAGCTCAACATCATAACTACTTCGTACATGGGCGCGACAGACGCTAAAGCAATTGAGTATCTAGCTGGGTTGCCAAATACCAAGATCAAATTAAGCTACAACACTGATCGAGAACGCCTACATGCAAAAAGCTATCTATTTCTACGCAATACTGGCTTTCACACTGGATACATAGGGTCTTCAAACCTGTCGCGCTCAGCGCTGACCAATGGCCTTGAATGGAACCTAAAAATCACCTCTCAAGAAATACCCCATATCATCCATAAATCGATGAGTATGTTTGAAACCTACTGGGCCTCTAACGAATTCGAGATATTCACCGGCGATCTTGAAAGTGTGCAAAAGCTTAAAACAGCACTGCGTCGGGAACGTGGTACTGAAGAATCAAGTCCGAATCATTTTTTCGATATAACACCGTTTCCGCATCAGCGAGACATATTGGAACAACTGACGGTTGAACGCGAGATTCACAACCGCTATCGCAATCTGGTAGTTGCCGCAACCGGGACAGGCAAAACTCTAATCTCAGCTTTTGACTTCGACAGATTCTTGAAATCAAAGCCAGACGCCAAGTTTTTGTTTGTTGCCCATAGAGAAGAAATACTGAAGCAGGCGCGGTGGGCCTATCGGGGTGTTCTGCGCAACGGAAATTTCGGGGAGTTATGGGTCGGCGGTCACACCCCGGAACACTATCGCCAGTTGTTCGTGTCGATCCAAACCCTCAACAACCAAATTTCTAATTTACAGCTCACTTCTGACTACTATGACTATATCGTGGTCGATGAGGTACATCACATCTCAGCTGGGAGTTACCGAACACTACTTGAACACTTCGCCCCTTCAATTTTACTAGGTCTTACTGCCACACCCGAGCGTCACGATGGTGGTGATATCCTCGGAGATTTTTGTGGTGTCATAGCCGCTGAAATTCGATTGCCAGAAGCCATTAACCGCCGGCACTTGTGTCCATTTCAATACTTTGGCATCGATGATGATACCGATCTTCGAACGATTCCTTGGAGTCGAGGACGCTACGACATCGCGCAGCTAACGAACCTGTACACCCATAATCATGCGCGATTCGCGAGAATTTTACTGAGTCTGCAGGAAATTATTACTGACCTCAGGAACATGAGAGCGCTGGCATTCTGTGTTAGCAAAGATCACGCTGACTATATGGCGAAACAGTTTTTGCTAAAGGGCATCAAAGCTGATGTCTTAACCAGTGATAACAGCCATGAACGTCAACAGAAGCAGCAGGCAATTCGATCGGGATCGATCAACGTTCTTTGCGTAGTTGATATATTTAACGAGGGTATCGACATTCCCGAAATTGATACGCTTCTATTTTTGCGACCTACCGAAAGTTTGACCATTTTCCTACAACAGCTGGGCCGAGGTTTGCGACTCTCGGATGGAAAGGACTGTTGTACTGTGCTCGACTTCGTAGGTAATTCTCGACCTGAATATGATTTTGCAAACAAGTTCCGCGCCCTAGTAGGTAAAAGTAGCAGTGCGATTTCAGACGAAATTAAACAGGGCTTCCCACATGCTCCACTCGGTTGCCGTATAGAGCTAAGCAAACGAACTCAGGAAATGGTTCTGACCAATATTCGTCAGGCCACACTCACAACACAGCGTCTTTTAGGAATGATTCGGCAATTCCCACAGCATTCTTCTCTACCGTTAACGCTTGGCAATTTCCTGATCCATAACCCTCATATTGACCTTGCTGACCTATACAAACGCGGCTGCTGGACTGATCTTGTGCAGCAAGCACAAGACAAATCTTTTCCGGAAAATGTGGAATCAAGCCAACTGAGTATGCTCCGTAAAGCCATACACAATCGTATTCTGACGTGCGACGATCATGCCTACTTAAAATACTTGCAACAGCTGTGTCAAAACGGTTTTACACCCCCAGACGACCCAGGCCGGCATGGGCTTATGGCCCACTATGATTTCTGGCAAAAAACAGGACCAGAGAGTGGATTCAGCACACTCTCAGAAAGTTTAGGGGCATTGAATATTGATCCCCTAAGAAATGAATTAATCGACGTACTGAATTGGCAGATTTCAAGAATAAAGCATCAGCAACCCATGATAGCTGGACTCAGTATAGTTCCGTTGAGATTGCATGCGCGTTATGCCCGTGAGCAGATCTTAGTCGCCTTTGGAGCAACAACCTTTGAGCGCCAGCCTCCCGCACGAGAGGGCGTCTTTGTGATTCAAACTGAGAACATCGAGCTCTTGTTCGTCACGCTCGACAAGAACGAAAAGCAGTTTTCGCCCACAACGATGTACCATGATTACGCCATAAATGAAGAGTTATTCCATTGGCAGTCACAAAACTCAGCAAGACCCGATCGAGGGCGTGGCCTCGATTACATCCGTCACCGGGAGATCGGCAAGCGGCTGTTCCTTTTTGTGCGTGAGAACTCGAAAGACGCGATAGGGCGCACTATGGGATTTGTTAATTATGGGGAAGTTGAATACGTGTCACATACGGGTTCGCAGCCAATGAATATTACTTGGCGGTTGAAAGAGCCGATGCCGAACTTTATGTGGCATCAAGCCGCAAAGCTGGCTGTCGGTTAGATTTAGTTGATATGCATAAAGAGCGGTCAAAGTAGCTATGAAGAATGTGAACGGGGTTTTGTGCCCTTGCAGTAGCGGTAAGTTTGAACACCACTGCTGTGCGATCAAGGATTACGCAGCAGACTATGAGGACCTCGAAGCGTATTTAAACGCGCGATCTCACAATTCGATAGATGACCTGCAGCGGTCAGCGGATGAATTCATGAAAGGCAAGAACAACGTGCCCTTGCAGGAGTTCTGCGGCTTCTCCGCCAGCCATGGGTTACTTGTTGTACGAGCCGTTTACGTCTGACAGTACGATCGTATTCAACGAGCCCATCTCGCCGCCGATGAACTCTCCAGTCATGATCGCGCTAACCGAACTGATTGAAGGCATCCCCACGGATGGTGTGAAAGCCACGACAAAGGGAAATTTACCAATGGCTATCTGTCGTCCAGTAGCCGCCAAACTGCTTGAGCAAACACCTGAGCGTGGCCGCTATCGCTACGAGAAGTTTCGGAACGAAGAAGATTTGATGCCCTTGCTTTTGGTTCGACTTCTGTTGGGCATTGGTGGCTACTTAAAGAAAACGAAAGGGCGGTTTAACTGGACGAAAAAAGGCAGAGACTTTATCGGTCACTCTGCGGGGCATTGTTATCTTGAACTTTTCAAACTGGCAGCTTCGCGCTTCAACTGGGGCTATTTTGACGGTTACCCTGATGTCCCTATTATCCAGCAAGGGTTCGCCTACACACTCTTTCTCGTGCAGTCGTACGGTGATTATCCTAAACCAGAATCGTTCTACACGCAGCTGTTTCTAGAGGCCTTCCCAATGGGTTTGATGGAGATCGATGACAGTGATCACCGAGAGGCGAACGCTCGTTTCGAAAGCTGCTACACCGTGCGCAGTTTCGATCGTTTTATGGAGTATTTTGGTTTAATCGAGTCGCAGCTTATACCTGCTGAGATGGGTAAAGCTGTGGCACTGAGAAAGACCCATGACCTAGATGGTCTAGTTCGTTTTTGTATCACCTAGCACCCGAACTTGAGTTTATATTTTCAAATATATAGGTATTTTAAATACCTATAATCAAATAATATTAAACCTTCTTCTTGCTTTAGTTTACATTGTTTAATATATTGGCATCATGAATACCGATAATCGAAGTAAATTAAACCGCCTTCTGACATCACAACCCGATGGGGTTGTGATCGCATCTGCCTGGCTGACGACACAAGGCTACAGTCTTGATCTGCAGAAACAGTATCGGAAAAGCCGATGGTTTGATTCGATCGGACGTGGTGCCTTGGTTCGTCACAATGACTGTGTAAGCTATCTCGGCGCAATCTACGCACTACAAACGCAGCTAAACTTATCCGTTCATCCCGGCGGACGAACAGCGCTTACCCTACAGGGCAAGGCGCACTATCTGGAACTTGCCCTGGATGAGGTGCGTCTATTTGGCAGAGTGGGAGAAACACTCCCCTCATGGTTTCAGAAATACGACTGGGGTGTTCGACCTCAATACACCCGTTCTGACTTTCTTCCGCCCAGCATAGGGTTAATCGAACATACGTATGAAGGTTTCTCTGTAAAAATATCTTCCGCTGTGAGAGCCATCCTTGAATGTCTGTATTTGGCTCCCGCTGAACAGTCACTGCTCGAAGTTTATGAACTAATGGAAGGGCTCAATAATCTGCGTCCAAGCCGTGTTCAAGAATTATTGGAGAGTTGTACCTCAGTAAAAGTGAAGCGCTTGTTTTTATACTTAGCTGACAAAGCAGGTCACGAGTGGTTCAACCATCTGAACGTCGAAAAGATCGACCTTGGGAAGGGCAAGCGCGCCTTAGTGAACGAGGGCGTCTATGTCCCCAAATACCAAATAACAGTTCCACCAGAGCTGGAGCGTGCCCAATGAATAACGGTTACAAACGCCAGGTAAAGCTGCTGTTAGACGTGCTCCCGGAGGTTGCCAGAGAGTCCAGCTTTGCGCTTCATGGTGGCACGGCTATCAACCTTTTTATTCGGGATATGCCGCGGTTGTCCGTAGATATCGATCTCACTTATATTGGATTTGACGATCGAAATACCGCCCTGCAAGGCATTAACGCGGGGTTAGAGCGAATCAAAACTCGAATCGAAGGTTTGCGTAGTTCGATCAAGGTTCAGCATCATAGTGATGTTTGTAAGCTCTTAGTCGATGATCAGGGTGTAAAGATCAAACTTGAGGTCAACACAATTGGACGAGGACTGCTCCACGAAGCTAACCGGATGCCGCTGTGTGACAGGGCGCAAGAAGAGTTCGATGTGTTTTGCGCTATACCCGTTGTACCTCTATCTCAACTCTATGGTGGAAAGATATGTGCAGCATTAGACCGCCAACACCCGAGGGATCTGTTTGATGTCCGCCTTCTCAGTGATGAAGAGGGAATCGGTGATAATGTGAAATTAGGCATCATCTACGGACTGCTCTGCTCTAATCGCCCGACTCATGAAATGTTGAATCCTCGCTTGAGCGATCAACGTGCGGCTTATGAAAATCAATTCAGAGGCATGAGTGACGTCACTTTCTCTTATACAGATTTCGAAGAGACACGAGCTCTGCTCATTGCCAGAGTCAAATCACTACTGAATGATGTTGATCGAGAGTTCTTACTGGGTGTTAACCGACTCGAGCCGGACTGGTCTCATTACAATTTTCAGGAATTCCCCGCCATCAAGTGGAAGTTACTAAATCTACAAAATTTTAAAAACCAGAAACCTGACGTATACCGTGCACACTTATCAGCATTGGATGACTACTTGAAGAGATAGAGATGTCAGAGAGGTTTACATGAACACTATCGGTCTACTGGGCGGCATGAGCTGGGAAAGTACGCTTAGCTACTACAAAGCCATCAATGAAGGCGTTAAGAAAAGACTCGGTGGTCTTCACTCCGCTCAAATTGCACTTTATAGCGTCGACTTCGATCAGATTGAGAAACTCCAGCACGAGGGTAACTGGGACGGTACAGCTGAAATTCTGACAGAGGCTGCTCAGAGAGTTGAAGCAGCAGGCGCTGATTTCTTACTTATCTGCACCAACACAATGCACAAAGTGGCGCCACAAATTGAAAGCGGCATCAATATTCCGCTCATCCATATCGCAGATGCAACAGCGGAAACACTGGTATCCAGAGGTATCCAAAAGGTCGGTTTGCTCGGAACTGCATTCACAATGGAGCAGGACTTTTATAAAGGGCGTCTCACAGATAAATACGGGCTCGATGTCATTGTGCCCGATGCTAATGACCGCTCCTTTATTCACCGAGTTATCTACGAGGAACTTTGTCTAGGCACAGTCACTGCTGAGGCGAAGGATGGATATTTACTTGTCATTGATCGACTTGCAGCAGAAGGTGCGGAGGCAGTTATCCTGGGCTGCACAGAAATTGGCTTGCTAGTAAAACAAGAAGATACAGAGGTCGATCTTTTCGACACGACAGAGATTCATGCACAAGCTGCAGTGAATGCTTGTTTGCTATAATGAAGTTTACAGGTAAAGAGTTAATGACCCCATTGGATCCTTGCCTGATGTCTCCGAAGCATTCCATTCCAGATAAGCCAAGCATTTACTCAAAAAAACCGCACCAATATTTAGTGCGGCTTTTGGAGTAGGATTACCAAACGGCTATTAAAGGTTTGGTACGGTTTCCATCGATTTATCGATAACGGATTGTTCTAGATCCGCATCAACCATTTGACCCGCCAAGAAGTTCTCATAAGCGGCTAAATCTAAGTGACCATGGCCACACAGTGCAGTCAGAATGACCTTCTCTTCACCTGATTCTTTACACGCCAGTGCCTCACGAATAGCAGCGGCAATCGCATGAGTAGGCTCTGGCGCAGGAACAATGCCTTCAGTGCGAGCGAATTTCAGCGCTCCTTCAAAACATTCCGTTTGAGGAATATTAATCGCTTCGACCATACCCAACTCATAGAGGTGAGAGACCAAAGGCGCCATACCGTGATAACGAAGACCACCCGCGTGAATGGTATCTGGAATGAAATCATGTCCAAGCGTGTGCATCTTCATTAACGGTGTCATGCCGGCTGTATCGCCAAAGTCATAACGGAACTCGCCACGTGTCAGGGTAGGGCATGCAGAGGGCTCAACACAGCGTATGGTCGGATTCATCTTACCGGCCATTTTCTCTCTCAAAAACGGGAATGCTAAGCCACCAAAGTTAGAGCCGCCACCGGTACAGCCTACTAATACGTCTGGTGTCTCACCCACTTTAGCCAGCTGTAACAGTGCCTCTTCGCCAATAATAGTTTGGTGCATCAACACGTGATTAAGAACGGAGCCAAGTGCATAGCGTGCTTCTGGGTTAGCCGCAGCTTCACCCACCGCTTCAGAGATCGCTATACCTAGAGAGCCAGGGTGGTTTGGATCCTCAGCCAATAAGCTTCGGCCGTATTCCGTTCGATCTGATGGGCTTGGATGAAGTATTCCACCATATATCTCCATCATTGTTTTACGGTAAGGCTTTGAACGGTAAGAGGCAGCCACTTGCCAGATCTCACACTCCATACCAAATTGCGAGCAGGCAAACGCTAAAGAGGTACCCCATTGCCCTGCACCCGTCTCAGTAGTGAGTTTTTTGATGCCCTCTTTGTAGTTGTAATAAGCCTGAGGTACGGCTGTATTAGGTTTATGAGAGCCTGCTGGGCTAACACCTTCATATTTATAATAAATCTTAGCCGGTGTATCTAGCAGTTTCTCTAGACGACGAGCACGGAAGAGAGGCGAAGGGCGCCATAGTTTGTAAACGTCTAGAACCTCACCAGGAATGTCAATGAAGCGCTCTTGGCTCATCTCTTGCTCTATTAACGCCATCGGAAATAATGGTGCAAAGTCCTCAGCCGTTGCTGGTTGCATCGTGCCTGGATGAAGCGGTGGAGCCATTGGTTCTGGGAGGTCGGGAAGAATGTTATACCATTGCGTGGGCATTTCATCTTCGGTTAGTAAAATCTTGTTATCGTTCTCGAACATATTGCCTCTCTTTTATTTTTAGGATTCAGCTATATGAGGTTAAACGATTTTAAAATGTAAGTTCAACCATCAATCTAATGAGGATTTAATTGGGATACTGGTAGTTATTGAGTCGTTGAAATGACAAAATAAAGTGTCTCAATATTTGTACTTGTGCTGATTGTAGCGTTTACCCACTGGGACTGTTTACTCAGAAACCTTGGAGTTTTTATGAACGAAATCATCTGCCCACATTGCGATACGGCTTTCAAAATCGATGAAGCGGGCTACGCTGATATCCTGAAACAAGTCCATGACAGTGAGTTCGATGCCGCTCTTCATGAACGCCTCGCTCTGGCAGAGAAAGAAAAACAAAATGAACTCGCCTTAGCCAGTGAGCGTGCTACCGCTCAGGTACAACAAGCCACGGCTGAGAAAGACGCTCAAATACAAAAGCTTCTGTCACAGCTAGAGCAGAATGAAACTGCTAAACAATTGGCCGTCTCAGAAGCCCTCAAAGCCGTTGAGAAAGAGCGTGACACACTAGCCAACGCTCTAGAACAAGTTAAGAAAGAGGCCGAGACCGCCCAACAACTCGCCTCTGCAGAGCTCATTCGCCAACACCAAGAGACCGCTGCAGCACAAGAGCGGACCATTGCCGAGCTCAAAGCTCAACTTGAAGCTAAAAGTACTGAACAGCAACTTGCAATCACTCAAGCTGTCTCAACTGTTCAACAAGAGAGAGATCAGCTGAAGTACTCCCTCGATCAAGCTGAAATGCAGAAACAGATCTCTGAGCAGAACCTCAAAGAGAAGTACGAGACGCAGATCAAAGATCGTGATGAAGCCATCGAGCGATTGAAAGATCTAAAAGCGAAGCTGTCCACCAAAATGGTGGGGGAGACCCTGGAGCAGCACTGTGAAGTCACGTTTAACCGTAGACTTCCCGTCAAGCGCACAGTTCGTTACTAGAAATTTCTGTTGTTACTAATTCTTTAAATTCTGCTGGCGTTACGTTTCCAAGCGATTCGTGTGGTCGCTCTTCGTTGTAAGTGATTCGCCA
>NZ_WBYQ01000003.1:0-332500 GCF_013282925.1 Marinobacterium sp. xm-g-48 | reverse complement strand
GGCACACAGAGACCTCCGCTGCAGGTCCAGAGGGCCCCAAAACGAGACGTAATCGATTAAAACTGGAGTCTTGCGGTTAGCTCAGCCCGTTCGGCAACGTATAAGCCGGGTTTTTCGAGGTGCCCTGATGGTTTAACTGAAACACCTTATTGGACCTCTACCGAAGCGCTGTTTGCTCAGGAATTGCCGCAGCACCTGGTCGTGATTGGTTCGTCGGTTGTAGCGCTGGAAATTGCCCAGGCTTATCGCCGTTTAGGCAGTGAAGTCACCATATTAGCAAGACATACATTGCTTTATCGGGAAGATCCCTTGCTCGGTGAAAAACTCACCGGATGTTTTGAAAAAGAAGGCATTCGAGTATTAAACAGTACGCAAGCTACCAAGGTGACCCACGATGGAAGCCAATTTACATTGGAAACTAACGCGGGCGATCTACGCTGCGATCGTTTGCTGGTAAGCACCGGGCGACACGCCAATACTTGCCAACTCAATCTGGGCGCGGTGGGTGTTACGACCAACAAAAAGGGCGAAATCGTTGTTAACGAACGCATGGAAACGAATGTTCCCGGTATTTACGCCGCCGGAGACTGCTGCAACATGCCGCAATTCGTCTATGTCGCCGCGGCCGCCGGTAGCCGTTCCGGCATCAACATGACGGGCGGATACGCCAAACTGGATCTATCCACCATGCCAGCAGTGATTTTTACCGATCCCCAGGTGGCAACTGTTGGGCTCACGGAAGAGCAAGCCAACGCACAAGACATTGAAACCGACAGTCGTGTATTGGAGATGGAGAACGTGCCGCGCGCACTGGCGAATTTCGAGACCGATGGTTTTATCAAATTGGTGACGGAAAAAGCCACTGGCCGCCTGATCGGGGCGCAGATTCTGGCGCATGAAGGTGGAGAACTGATCCAGAGTGCGGCGCTGGCGATCCGCAACCGTATGACGGTGACGGAATTAGCCGACCAGCTTTTCCCTTACCTGACTATGGTGGAGGGTTTGAAGCTCTGCGCCCAAACCTTTAACAAGGATGTCAAAGAACTGTCCTGTTGTGCTGGGTAACGAACTTGAGTTGATCCGTATTCATTGATGGAAATGGCATTTTTCATTCGTAGTACGAAAGTGCCAATCAATTTTTTGAGTATAAGTAAAAAAGCAGTCAATTTACTATGACCTTGTTTTTTTAGGGAGGATAGATGAGCGACCATCTGCAAATTCGTTTACCCAGTACCAATATTTTTTTTCGCTCAGGCTTAGTTCTCGACCGGTATCTTTCAGTTGTCTTTGAAATAAATGGATTAGTCCGCTTAAGCCTAAGAAGGCTAAACCGACACATAAAATTGTCCAACTCGCTTGCCAATATGCGATTGCTACAAGCATAGTGATGATGGCTATAAGTCCGATGGGATTACAGGTCGCTTTGAATCCCAAGTAGCTGAAAAAAACGACGGTGCAAATCAGAAATGGCAAAGCCGCTAACTTGGCAGATGCCGTTAATATTTCTGAGGGAAAAAAATGAGCCGCAGCCAAAGTCGCCAGAAAAAGCCCCAGTGATATAAACCAGCAGCGTGCTGGTAAAGATTTAAGTAATTTTATCATCTTAGTACTCTCAAAGTGCACGGGCGGTGCACAATCAAATCATGCATCAGCATGTTAGTTCTCAAAAAGTGCTCTAGTGGTTTGCTCGGCCATAATCTCACACACAGGACATTTAAGCTGAATGCGCTGTTGAGATACCGTCAAATACAGACTGCCGCATCGACACCGGTGTAAGGATGCAAGCTGTGATCTTAAATCACGAGCTAGAACCCAACCTTCATTGATGGTCAGTTTTTTCCAGGGGATCTCAGCTGGAAGATCTGCCTCTTCTCTTGCAACCAAGTACGCATCGTAAGCCTTCATCAAAGCATCGATATTTAATTTCTTGTAGACATTATCACCACCAATATTGACATAAAGCGCCATCAGCAGGGAGCCTTCAACTAGGGCTCTTCTGCTTTTAACGATGGCATCAGATTCTGGCAATTGACCAGGACAAGGTGACTTGCCAGTCACTTCTTTGTGCAGCCTTCTGATAATGTGGATTGGCAAACCTGTATCGAGCGCGATAATGGTCGTTCGAAATCCGTACTTAATAAGCAGCGAGGCTCGGGTAAACAGCTCACTTTTGGACAGGTTATCAATCATGCATCCCCCTTGTTGTTTAGGGTTGATAATAAATAAGCGATTCTTGGGATACCTGTACCTTTGCTCTTCACCATCTCAATCAGTTGGCTTTGGTTACCCCTTGGTTGAAACAGCATGAATGATGAGGTCGCCACTCGTTGCAGGTCGTCAACACCGGCATTAATAAGTGCATCCACCACGTCGCGTGTAAGTCCAAAGCGCAAGACCGCCTCTTGCGGATCAATGCGCGCCAATTCACGTGCTGCGTGTAGGTACGCCAAATTTAATTGATAGAAGTCTTGTTGATTGGTTGTCATTGACGGACCTCCAGTTCATGTAAAATATTGCGATAGATAGAAAGCACTCTTTGCCCATACCAGCGTGCACGCTCTTCGTTCCAACTGTGATAGCGGCCTATGCCAAGCTCTAAATCGTTTGGTGAAGACTTGATTGCTTCGGCCAAAATACTGGAGCCGACAGTAAGGTTGGTGATGGGGTCTAGCAGTTCAGCTGCTGAGCTCACTCGATGCCCATGCCAATGCAAATTGATTTGCATAAGGCCAATATCGAGCTGGTATTTTTCACTCTCTTGAAGTGCCTGGTTTAACAGTTGCTCCGCTTCTGTCTTAGATTTGGCGTAGGTTGCGTTTGAACCATTGCGAATTGCGTATGGCCATGGACTGGTCATGTTAAGACCTCGATGTGAGGCTGACTCAGCCAAGGCAACGGCGTAGAGCATGACTGGATCAATACCAACACTTTGTGCTGCTTTTTCCCACTGATAGCCCGGAAACGCATAGACTGAAGTGCTTGCGGACATGGCTATCACTAGGGCAACGGTTTTTGCTTTAATCGTTTTCATTTTTGTCCTCTAATTGATTTCCGAGAAGCGCCTGAATGGCTTTCGGGCTTATTCTTTTCAAAGGCACTGCGCTAAAATTGGCGATGCCTCTCGTATAAACTTGTGCCGCTTTTGACCAGTCGCCTACGGCAACAGGCGCTTGCATATCAAATCCTTTTTGCTGGTTCTGATGGTCTGCAATACCCTGTAATAGCCTTGGGTATTCACCCACTTCGTCCCGTAGCAAGTAAGCCTGGTAGCGTGTTAAAAACTCTTTTTGCTTAAAGGGGTATTCCCTGTCATCAACCTTGCAGAGTTCAACCCATCCACCCATGTCTGAAATCACGCGGTGGATAAGCGCATCGTCAAACATCACGGATGTCCAAGCGCCAACCTGACGAACAGCCTTGTCAACTTTGTTCCAAGCAACCATGGCTCTTGAACCTGAGTTGCCGTCGATATGCTTGATGACGTCAGCGGGCTTTGGAAAAAATTGCCCAGTATCCGGTGATTGAATATGCCGAGTCAGACCGATTCGCACTTCTTCAATGCTATAAGCACGAAGGGCTTCAAATGCGATGGATAGCAATTGTGGTGATACGCTTTTGCCATACATGGCCCAAGCTGCTCCCCAAACTTCAGCAAACTCGCGTTTATCAACCTCCTGCACTTGAACGAACCTCCCGAATACCTGGTCCGGCCCAGCTTTCAGCAATGCGGCGATTGCTTTCTTCAATATTCAATTGGTGATTGCTGCCCTTTAGGCTCGTCGATGATTGCTGTACTTCATCAATGCGAACGTACTCGTCTTCCCATTGCCGGTTTAAAAGCCAGTTATGTGGCATAGGGGTCTTAGTCCGATCTTGATACTGTAATCGGTTGTCTCGTTGCTCTTTCCAGCGTGTTAGCACTTCCAAGGCGAGTTCATGGTCTTCATTGAGGCCCATGCGTAGCCATTCTTCTTTGGCTTTCGCTTTTTTTTCTTTGCGTATTTGTACATCCCAGAAGTCTTCAAACTGTATGTGGTCAACAGTTTTAACTGTTGGTTTATTGCTTCTCTCAGAGTCATCCGACCGTTGAGAGTCCCTTACCGGGTTGCCATCAGGCATAAACAATGATGAAAATTCTTCTGGTAGCCGAGCTTGAAAAGCGGCAAGAGATTTCAAAAGCGATGCCATACCAATGAAGTCGGCAGGTACATCTTTAAGCAACCGAAAGGCTGCCTTACCTTGGTTTGGGTTTTCGATTGGGTTGTGCTTCAGAAAGCTTCGAATCAAAGTCCAACCAGATCCCTCGCAACGAATCAGGAACTGATCTTGTTCTAACTCACTTAACGTCTTGGCAACCTGTTGCTCATCCCAGTTCAAGTCAGAAGCAACGTAACCAATCGGCAGTCGAAAGCAGCCAAGCAAATTACAATGTGGGCATGTAAGCAAATACAGTCCTAGCAACTTCGCTGAGTCACTCCAGGACAAAACATTTTGCTTTAGCCAAAAGCGGGTATAGACCTTGCCATAATCACGCATGGAGGAACTCGCTTTTGTGTTTACGTAAAATGCTGACCATTATTTGCCCTTAATCCTACTGGTTACTGGCTTTCAGCTCGCTTGGGCATTCGGGATAGATGTCCGGTCTTAACTGAGATCGGGTTACCTGTCCTTGCGTAGCTTGTTCGATGGGTAAAACGAATTCAGCGGGAACACGCCCTGATTTATTCAACCAAAACCAGACGTTTTGCTGTTTTGAGTTGATGGCTCTTGCTAATGCTGATTGCCCGCCGACCAAGTCAATGGCACGGCGGAGATGTTTTTGTGTCGTTTTGAACACTTCCATACCGTCTCCTGTTACAATAATAACTGTTACAAGATTGAATGTTACAGTTTAAACTGTAGATAAGTCAACAGTTAAAATTGTTGAAAGACTACAGTTTTATTTGTAGAATGCGGGCTTATGAAAACTTTATCCGAACGACTAAACCATGCCTTGCAGCTTACTGGGGTAACTCAGTCTGAGTTGGCTCGTCGCATTGGTATCAAACAGCAGTCGATCAGCCAGATTTGCTCTGGTAAATCGGCTAGGTCTCGTTACACCATGCAGATCGCGGAGGCGCTTCGCGTGAATGCTCATTGGCTCGCCACAGGTGATGGCGAGATTGGCTTGGGGGTCGGTAATGTAGAAGTCGGGCCTGATATTAAGGGAAGAATTCCTCTCATTAACTGGGTTCAGGCCGGTGATTGGACTGAAATAGCGGAGGGATTTGCCCATGAAGATGCTGAGGAGTGGCGTGAAGTCACTGGGAAAGCACATGAGGGTTGTTTCGCACTTCGCGTAAAAGGCGACAGTATGGAAAATCCAAGCGGAAAAAAATCCATACCTGAGGGGGCAGTGATCGTTGTTGATCCTGAGTTACCTTACTCTTCAGGTTCATTGGTTGTTGCGCGTTTGGATGATTCGAAAGAAGCAACCTTTAAGCAGTTGGTTATTGATGGTGAACAGAAGTATCTAAAACCTTTGAACCCGCAATACCCTGCAATACCGATCAACGGCAACTGCACCATCATCGGTGTAGTACGACAAGCTATCATCGATTTCTGGTAGCGAAGGAATTTGTGGTTTAGCCACAGTTGTTCATTAGCTGAAGAAGCAACGATTGCAAACAGCTACAACTGAGCATTGGCGCACGCTGAGAGTAAATGGTAACCGATTAGATAACCATTGATTGTTTATAAAGTCAAGATCAGCGAAAATAGCGGCCAATTACGATTAACACGACGGATTTGACAAGCGAAGAACTGAAAAGAGAGTACTTCCAAAAGTGTGTACAAATCCGTGTACAAACTAAAAGAATTTATACATGGCAAACCAAGATTTTCTCAATGAAATCAATAAGCGAAGGACCTTTGCTATCATCTCCCACCCTGATGCGGGTAAAACCACTATGACCGAAAAGCTATTGCTATTAGGTCAGTTGATTCAGGTTGCTGGTACCGTAAAAGGCCGAGGCAGTGATCGTCACGCGACCTCTGACTGGATGTCGATGGAGCAGGAGCGTGGCATCTCGATCACCTCGTCTGTGATGCAATTCCCATTCCGTGACCGTATCGTTAACCTACTGGATACACCGGGGCACGAGGACTTCTCGGAAGATACCTATCGCACATTGACCGCGGTGGATTCTGCTTTGATGGTGGTTGACGGCGCAAAGGGTGTCGAGGACCGTACCATTAAACTGATGGATGTCTGTCGTCTTCGCGATACTCCTATTTTCTCATTTGTGAATAAGTTAGACCGTGAGATACGTGACCCTATTGAGCTCTTGGATGAGATTGAATCGGTACTAAAAATTGAAGCCGCACCGATTAACTGGCCTATCGGTGCCGGTCAGCGTTTTAAAGGGGTCTACAATCTTTACACGGATCAAATTCACCTGTTCACCAAGGGGCAGGGGCATCTGCTTGCTGAACAGAATATCATTCAAGGCTTGGATAGCGACGAAGCTCGTGAGCTGTTGGGTGCCGATTATGAAGAGTTCTGTGACGAGATCGAACTGGTACAAGGGGCTACCCACCAGTGGGACAAGGAGTCCTACCTAGCGGGTACCATGACTCCGGTATTCTTTGGTACGGCATTAGGTAACTTTGGTGTTCGAGAGATGATGCATGATTTTGTTGATTGGGCTCCTGCCCCTTCTCATCGTGCAACAGAGACACGTGAGGTTCAGGCGGATGAAGATAAATTCACAGGCTTTGTCTTTAAGATCCAAGCGAATATGGATCCAAAGCACCGTGACCGCATTGCCTTCATGCGTATCTGTTCAGGCAAATACACCAAAGGTTTGAAGATGAAACATACGCGCATCGGCAAAGATGTTCGTATCGCAGACGCGGTTACCTTTGTTGCGGGTGATCGAGAGGCGGTGGAAGAGGCTTGGTCTGGTGACATCATCGGATTGCACAACCATGGTACCATTCAAATCGGCGACACCTTTACAGAAGGTGAAGAGCTTAAATTTACCGGCATTCCTCACTTTGCACCTGAGCTGTTTAAGCGTGTGCGTCCTACTGATCCACTGAAGATGAAGCAGCTTCAAAAAGGGTTGCAGCAGCTATCAGAAGAGGGTGCGGTGCAGTTGTTTATGCCACTTCGCAACAACGATCTGATTCTCGGCGCGGTCGGTCAGCTTCAGTTTGACGTCGTCATGTATCGTCTTAAAGATGAGTATAAAGTGGACTGTGTCTATGAGGCGATCAGTGTTGCGACGGCTCGTTGGGTTGAGTGTGCTGACGATAAGATGCTCAATGACTTCCGTAAAAAAGGGTATGACAACCTGGCCGAAGATGGTGCAGGTCTAATGACCTACTTGGCACCGACACGAGTGAACTTAAACCTCACCGAAGAGCGTTGGCCGGATATTCAGTTCCGCGCTACTCGCGAGCACTAACATGCTTTTTGATTCCCATTGCCATCTCGACTTTCCCGAGTTTGCAGTGGGAACCAGCTCTCATCTCGATCAAGCACAGGCAAAGGGTGTAACGGATATTCTGGTACCCGGAGTCATGGCTAGCGATTGGCCTAGAGTGATCCATACCTGTCAGCTTAACCATCCCATTCGTCGTCATCTGGCGCTTGGCTTGCACCCCTGTTTTCTAAAACAGCACGATATTGATCAAGATCTTTTGACCCTAGAGACGCTCCTTAAGCAGAGAGATGACGTTGTTGCGATTGGTGAGTGTGGATTAGACCTTTTTATTGAAGATCCACAATTAGATAGGCAGCAGAAACTCTTTGATGCTCAGTTAGAGTTAGCGGCTGCATTTGAATTGCCGGTTGTGCTTCATGTTCGCCGCTCCGTCGATCTGATTACGCAGCGCTTAAAACGCCACCGTTTACGTAGAGGTGGCGTTGCCCATGCATTCTCGGGTAGCCAGCAGCAAGCGGATAATCTTGTTGCCTTGGGATTTTTGATTGGTGTTGGTGGGGCAGTGACCTATGATCGAGCTAATCGACTCAGAAGGGTCGTCTGTTCACTGCCAGTGACAAGCTTGGCGCTTGAGACGGATGCGCCCGATATGCCGTTAAGCGGTCATCAGGGTAAGCCAAATCACCCGTATCGGGTTGCAGAAGTGGCTGATGCCGTCGCCGAGTTACGTGGTGAGTCTACTGAATCTATTGCTCAGCAAACTCATCACAATGTGACTGCTCTTTTGGGGCTTTAGGTTAGATCTTCGTAGGCGTTTGAAACGTCGAAGCTGACTGGCAAAGAACGACCTGGAACTTTAATTCCAGAATGAGTGATCTCTAAATCTTCACCAGCAAGCACCGCATAGTCATAACGGTAGGTCGGTCGAGTCGTGCCTTTGAGTGCGGCTTGGTTATACTCTTGAGCCTGAGCGACTGTCGCTTCTGAGCGTTTCTGCCACTCAAGCATCTCTGCAGCGCCATAACGTTTTTGAAGCAGGTTAATCGTCTCGGTCGGCGAGATGAGTACCGCAGTCGCGTTGTTGCCACCAAAGCCTTTAGAGTTGATCAACGCGTTAGAAATGAATTGATTACCCACCTCTTTATGCTGAAGAGGTAGCTCAAGATGGCTCTGATGAACGTCGCTAGCTACTGCCTGAGTAGTAACTATGCCGGGGATGACTCCCTGTTCCCAAACACCCAGTGTTGAAACCAGTTGGTCACCACCTGCAGTGCCCTGAGAGTGTCCGAGGTAAGTCTTAACCGCAGTGACCGTCCAATCATTGATGTTGAACGCTTTACCGACCTCGTTTAATACATGTGATTCAGTCACTCGGTTCTGTGGTGTGCTGGTGCCATGCGCTTGAATCATTGAGTGCTGCTGTAGCGCTTCAGAACCGAGTAGCTTCTCAACCAAAGAGGCCGCTTTGCCCAGGGTTAAGTAGTTACCGACACCGGGTGCTGAGATCGATTTTTTATAACCGTCGGCATGAACATAGACATCAGGCACCGAAGCATAGATCTGAGCGCCGGTCTCGATCGCTAGGCGATCACTCATCAGAACAATAAATTGACTCGATTCACCAATGGTGAAACCGCAGTTGTCACCAAATGGACGGCAGGCTGAACGGTGGTCTACATCAGCAAGTGAAGCGAGCTTATCCAGTGCCTGAAGCTGTTTGTCTTCAGCCAATGCGCCCATGGCGCGGAACCCTTCAATAACCTCTGGAGTGACAGGGGCGTCAGACCCGCCAACCAGAACAAATTCAGCCTTGTTGGTGCGAATCGCTTCAACGGCATTACGGAGGTTGTACAGGAAAGTCGCACAGGCACCAAGCGCACCGCCGGTTGTGCCAAGGTTGCCAAGCATGTAAGCGTTAACAAAATCAGCCGGCATTTGCGCATAACCCAATGGCATCTGCTTAGAGGTTGTGCGCTTACCAATCGCAGGGTATTTATTGAGACCGCCAAAGCCTAAGTCGTCGAGTTGACCAATTGAGTTAGAGGCAAATACCGCAATTTGATCAGGAGCCAGAGTATCTAGCAGTTTGTCGATATCCAGACCTGTGGAGGCCAGGGCATCAGAGGCTGCATAGATCGCCATTTGCAGTGCGCGCGGATGGTTTCGTGATTGGTATAGAGACCCCGGTTCAAACCCTTCTGGCAGCATGCCGGCGCTTTGAACAGGCAGTACGCGTGTATCGTTGAAGATTAGGTCGAGAGCACCCTGTACGGTTACTTCGACTTGGCCTGCCTCGGTATCGGCCAGCGTCCAGTTGTCGGGGATGTTGGTCGGAAGATCACGTTTGCGCAGAGTGAATTTAATGGATTCACCTGCTGGATGGATCTTCGATGCCTTGTTCATCAGGACACGATTTGCGTCAAAGAATGAACTTGGAATTTTACGGATCAGGGTGGCATCAAGCAGTGCCTGCCGCTCATCTGCATGACTGTTGGTGAGAACGGCGAGATCCTGTAACACATCCTGCTGATCTTTATCAGACAAGGTTTCAAAGATGAGGCGTTTGTAGCCTTGGTTGAATGAGGAGCGACCGGCGGGGCTGATGCCACCAAAACCAACGATGACCGGTAAATGAGACACTGCCTTGCTCCCCATAAATGACACAAAAAATATCAGGAAATTGTAACTTGCAGGTCAGGTTCTGGCTAGACGCTGAGGCGGCAAATGTAAAAAAATGTTAACCCACATGCTCGGTTCGACTTTTGAGGCTACACTGAGCATAGAAAAGGATGAATTTAAGAGATGTAAGAGGAATTTGATGAAAGGTTCAATACTCTCGATAGCGGTATGTTGTGCTCTGGTTGGGTGTCAAACAATTGATCCCTATACACAGCAAACTAAAACAGCCAATGCGACTAGCGGTGCCGGTATTGGCGCAGCAGCGGGTGCTGTACTGGGTGCCATTGTATCTAAAGGTAATCGTGCCGAAGGTGCACTGATTGGTGCAGCCCTAGGTGGTGCTGTTGGTTCAGGTGTCGGTTACTACATGGATCAGCAAGAGATGCTACTGCGTCAAGAGCTTGAAGGGACGGGTGTGCGCGTCGAGCGAGTGGGTGATGAGATTCGCCTGGTTATGCCAAGTAATATCACCTTTGCTGTGGACAATGAGCGTTTTGATAACGCCTTTTATCCGGTTTTGGATTCAGTCGCTAAAGTGTTGGCGAAGTTTGAAAAGACCAGCATTAATGTGGATGGTTACACCGACTCGACTGGGTCATTTGAATACAACCAGATGCTCTCTGAAAGACGTGCGGCTGCTGTTTCTAACTATTTAAGACAGGTAGGTGTGGATGCTCTTCGTATCGCGGCTCGCGGTTTTGGTGAGCGCTATCCGCTGGCTTCTAATGAGACAGAAGAGGGGCGTGCACAGAATCGCCGAGTAGAGATCTGGATTCGTGGTACGGAAATGTAAAAAAGAAGATGGTGCTCGGTTGAGCACCTGGATATAAAAAGATTACTTAGCGCCGGTGACTTCGTTGAACTTGCTCAACTGGTCTGCGCTGGCCTCTTTTTGGTACTTCACTTTCCAATCAGCATAAGGTTCGCCGTAGACAAGCTCTCGCGCTTGCTCATAATCAACGCTCTTGCCGCGCTCTTCAGCCGCTGCAACATACCACTTAGAGAGACAGTTTCGGCAGAAAGAGGCTAGGTTCATCAGGTCGATGTTCTGAACCTCTTTGTGGTTGTCTAAATGCTCCACTAGACGGCGAAATACCGCCGCTTCGATTTCTGTTTTAGTCTGTTGTTCCATCTCGGTTCCTTACTGCATATGCTGATCAAGCTCTTTACAGATCTCACTGGTGAGTTGCTCACAGATTTCTGGATCAGTAATCGGCTGATTGTTGGCATTGGTTAAATAGAAAAAATCCTCAACGCGCTCGGCGATGTTGGCGATCTTGGCGTTGTGAACATTGATCTCAAACTGCGCAAAGATACGTCCGATTCGAGAGAGTAGACCAGGGCGGTCCGCTGTGAATACCTCAAGTACGGTCTGTTTCAGATTGGGATCGGTGTGTACTGAAGCACTGGTTTTGATCGGAAACAGTTTAAGCTGCCTCGGTACTCTTCGATGAATGATGTCAGGGAAGTCTGCGGGATCATCCAGTTCATCGACCAACTGCTGTTGAATCTCTTTTTGGTAGTCTGGATTGTCATTCAATGGCTGATTGTTCTCATCCAGCACCATGTAGATGCTGAGCGTGTAGCCGTTATTGGTTGCCATGATGCGGGCATCTTGAACACTGAGATTTTGCTGGTCTAATGAGGCAACCGTTGCGGCGAAGAGGTTGGTCGTATCTTCAGTAAAGATGAAAATCTCCGTCGCACCCTCATGAGAGCGATAGCTGTGTTGGTGCAGCGTCACAACCGGCAATGGCTGGTTGCCATGTTCAAGTATGGCCTGTGTGTGCCGGGCAACGGCTTGACTGTCGATGCGTAAAAAGTAGTCATCCCCAAAGTGTTGCCACAGATTTTTAACGCGCTCCTCTTTGGCTCCCAATCGCTTAAGGGATTGCAGTGCTTCAAACTGAGTCTGTTCAATCAACTCCTCTTTACCCAGAGGGTTCTCTAGTCCGCGTCGAAGAGCACGCCTGGTTTCGGCATAGAGTTGACGAAGCAGGGTTGCCCGCCAGCTGTTCCAAAGTTCATTATTGGTCGCATTGATGTCAGCGACGGTCATCACATAGAGATAGTCCAGGTGTGTCACATCGCCCACGATGCTAGCAAATTCATGAATGACTTCAGGGTCTGAAAGGTCGCGTCGTTGTGCCGTCATCGACATGATCAGGTGTTTATCCACTAGCCAGGCGACCAGTGCGCTGTCCCATTTTCCTAGGTGGTGTCGTTTACAGAACTCCAGTGCATCGACTGCGCCGAGTTCTGAGTGATCACCTCCGCGACCTTTGGCGATGTCGTGGTAGAGGCCGGCCGCGTAAAGTAGCTCAATTTTCGGTAGATTGTTCACTACGCGATGAGCCACAGGGAAGGTTTCACGAAACTCTGTGTGCCGGAACTGACGCATCATCTGAATCACTTTGAGCGTGTGTGCATCAACCGTGTAGATATGGAAAAGATCGTGTTGCATCTGGCCAACAATATTACCGAACTCAGGTAGATAGAGGCCTAAAATGCCGTAACGATTCATTCGCTTCAACTCTGTTGAGACACGTTCAGGTGAGCGCAGTAGCTCCATAAAGAGGCTGGTATTTCGTAGGTCAGACCTGAAATCATCATCGATCAGGTGTTTGTGATCTCGAAGTAATCGAATCGTCGAGGCACGAACACCTTTAATTTCAGGATTCTGTGCCATCAGAACAAACAACTCCATGATGGCAAAAGGGTTCTGCTCAAATACCTTGTTGTGTGCGACGGCCAGAAAATTGTCGCGAACGATAAAGCGTGAGTTTAGCTTCTGTATCTGTTGCTCTACATCGGCTCTAAGAATAACTTCGTCAAAGTATTGCAGTAGCATGCCGTTGAATTCTGACATCGCTTTAACAACACGGTAGTAGCGGCTCATGAACTGTTCAACCGCTAACGAACCTTTGTCATCCGAGTATCCAAAGTACTCAGCCAGAGTGCGCTGGTGATCAAACAGCAGTCTATCTTCACGGCGCTTTGAGTGCATATGCAGGGCATAACGAACTGTCCAGAGGTAGAGTTCACCTTTGTTGAGTGTTTCAAGCTCTGACTCCGTTAAAAAGCCGTGATTGACTAAGTCTCTAATATAGGTGGCACCAAAGTGTCTCTTGGCAACCCAGCCGATGGTTTGAAGATCGCGCAGTCCACCTGGGGAGTTTTTGATGTTAGGTTCAAGATTGTATTCGGTGTTGTTGGTGCCTTGATGCCGTGCTGTCTGCTCCTTCATTTTCGCTTTGAAAAATTCAGAGTCTGTCCAGGCGTCATCCTGAGTGACGCGCTCAAACATTTTTAGTTGCAGGGATGGGTCCCCTGTCAGCGGGCGTGACTCGATCAAGTTGGTGGCGATGGTAATGTCATTACGGCACTCTTGATAGCACTCTTCAATGGTGCGCACACTAGAGCCAATATCCAGGTTGATATCCCAAAGAAGTGTCAAAAAGCCGCTAATGGTCTCCTCGAAACTTTCAGCCTCAACACCATCGATCAAAATCAGAATGTCGACATCGGAGTGGGGGTGTAGCTCCCCTCGGCCATAGCCCCCGACTGCGATCAGCGAGACTTTGGATTCGTCTGGCCAATCGAAATGTTGCCAGGCAACTCGTAAGATTTGGTCAATCACCCAGGCACGACCGTAGATCAACTTGCGAATATCCTCTTTCGCTTTGAAGCTCTCATGCATCGTTTCCGTAGCATGTCTAACTGCGCTTTTCAGGGCAGTGGTCAAGTTGCCATCATTGATCTCTTGTTCGAGCCGTTTGATATCTAAAAACTTCTCGATGCCATTGATGGGGACGGGTGTCAGCTTGATAGCTTGACTCATCAAATTTAGCCTTTCTCTTCACTACGCAGGGTGAGAATTTCATGGCCATCAGCCGTCACTAAAATCGTGTGTTCATACTGAGCCGAGAGGCGGCGGTCAGCTGTCTCTACAGTCCAGCCGTCACGCTTGTTTAACTTAACCTGGCGTTTGCCGGCGTTAATCATCGGTTCGATGGTTAGGCACATACCCTCTTCAAGGGTTTCACCAGTTCCTGCTTTGCCGTAGTGGAGGACTTGAGGCTCTTCGTGGAACTCTGCACCGATGCCGTGGCCGCAATACTCGCGAACCACCGAGTAGTGGTTTGCTTCGGCATGTTTCTGAATCACAGCACCGATATCACCGAGTTTCACACCCGGTTTGACCAGCTCAATACCCATGTTCATACACTCTTGAGTGATCTCGCAGAGGCGTTTTGCATGTGGTGCAACATCACCTACAAAGAACATTTTGCTGGTGTCGCCATGGTACCCATCTTTGATCACGGTAATGTCGATGTTGACAATGTCGCCGTTCTTTAAGGCTTTGTCATTGGGGATGCCGTGACAAACGATTGAATTGACTGATGTACAGATGGATTTAGGAAAACCGTGGTAGTTCAAAGGTGCTGGAATCGCTTGCTGCACATCAATAATGTAGTTGTGACAAATTTGGTCAATCTCATTGGTTGTGATGCCAGGCTTTACATGCTCTTCGATCATCTCAAGAACCTCGGCGGCTAAGCGTCCAGCCACTCGCATCTTTTCGATTTCGTCAGCGGTTTTGATCTTGATGGTCATCGGTGAATCCTTTTTAAATCGGTGATTTGCGCTTCGGAAAATTGAAGGCGTTTTTGATACTGCTTATTGTACAGGAGGTAGTGTTTTGGTCTACCGGAGTTTGCTATGTAATTTTGAAAGCGGATGTCAGGCTGAAAGCCAGACGCCCTAGATCTTTAAGTGGTTTTTAATTGGGTGTCTGGCCTTCAGCCTGACATCCGCTTTAAAAGGTAGGTAGGGAGTAAAATTACTTCTCAAACGTTAGTCTTTATGGTATAAACTGCGCTCCCAAAAATCGTGCTTCGGCACTAAAACTAAAACACACACACTTCGTCACGTTTGTCTGGGTGCCCTAAGGGGTTGATAAATGGGGGGTGTGGAGGTTTAAACCCATAGAGGAAATACCAAATGGCACAAGTAAATATGCGCGATCTGCTTAAAGCAGGTGTTCACTTCGGTCACCAGACTCGTTACTGGAACCCAAAAATGTCGAAGTTCATCTTCGGTGCGCGTAACAAAATTCATATCATCAACCTTGAGCACACTCTGCCAGCTATGAACAACGCACTAGACGTTGTTAAAAACATGGCTTCTAACAAAAACAAAATTCTTTTTGTTGGTACTAAACGTGCAGCAGCAAAGGTTGTTAAAGAAGAAGCATCACGTGCGGGCATGCCTTACGTAAACCACCGTTGGTTGGGTGGCATGCTAACTAACTACAAGACAATCCGTCAGTCGATCCGTCGTCTACGTGATCTTGAAGCTCAAGCACAAGATGGTACTTTCGAGAAATTGACTAAGAAAGAAGCGCTAATGCGTAGCCGTGAAATGGCTAAGCTTGAGCTATCTATCGGCGGTATCAAGGATATGGGCGGTCTTCCAGATGCTCTATTCGTTATCGACGTAGATCACGAGCGCATCGCAATCAACGAAGCTAACAAGCTTGGTATCCCTGTCATCGGTGTTGTTGATACTAACAGCAACCCAGACGGTGTTGACTACGTTATCCCAGGTAACGATGACGCACTACGTGCCATTCAGATCTACGCTCAGTCTGTTGCAGACGCGTGCCTAGAAGGTTCTGATGCAACGGGTGGCGCTGCAAGCGAATTCGTTGAAGTTGAAGAGCAAGCGGCTGAGTAATTCAGTCTTAGGTTTGTAACCTTTAACTTACATACTTTCAAAAGGGGGAGCCAGGCTCCCCTTTTTTAGATTTACCTAACTAATTTCTTAAATGAGGATTGCAAAATGGCAAATATCTCTGCGGCAATGGTAAAAGAGCTGCGTGATCGTACTGGCCTAGGCATGATGGAGTGTAAAAAAGCACTTGCTGAGTCTGGTGGTGATGTTGATAAGGCGATTGAAGATCTACGTAAGTCTTCAGGTCTAAAAGCTGCTAAAAAAGCTGGCCGTACTGCTGCTGACGGTGTTGTTGTGGTTCGTGTTGCTGACGACAACAGCTACGGTGTAATCGTTGAAGTTAACTCTGAAACAGACTTTGTTGCTCGTGACGAAGGTTTCCTTGGTTTTGTTAGCCAGGTAGCTGACAAAGCGTTTGCTGATAAGCAGACAGATGTTGCAGCTCTAATGGCTGGTGACCTTGAGTCGGCTCGTGAAGCGCTAGTTCAAAAGATTGGCGAGAACATTACTGTTCGTCGTATCGCTCTTGTTGAAGGTGCAGTCGTTGCTGGATACGTACACAGCAACAACCGTATCGCTTGTCTTGTCTCTCTTGCAGGTGGTGACACTGAAGTGGCTCGTGACGTTGCTATGCACGTTTCTGCAGCTAACCCTCGTGTGTGTAAGCCTGAAGATATGCCACAGGAAGAGCTTGATCGCGAGAAAGAGATCATCATGGCTCAGCCTGACATGGAAGGTAAGCCACAAGAGATCAAAGAGAAAATGGCAATCGGCCGTGTTAAGAAGTTCCTTTCTGAAAACAGCCTTGTTGAACAGGCGTTCGTTAAGAACCCAGAGACAACTGTCGGCAAACTTATCAAAGATGCTGGTACTGACATCAACGGTTTCACCCGCCTAGAAGTTGGTGAAGGCATTGAAGTTGAGAAGAAAGACTTCGCTCAAGAGGTAGCAGAGCAGCTGCAAGGCTAATTCTGTACTAAACTAGCCCTGCCGACTTGCGGGGCTAGTTGTTTTCGATATACCTTTATCACACTTCTTTTAATCGCCTGCCGGGGGTGCCCATGCCTGTAAACAAGCCTAACTCCAAATATAAGCGAATTCTTCTGAAATTAAGCGGTGAAGCTTTAATGGGAGAAGAGAACTTTGGTATCGATCCAAAAGTTCTTCATCGAATGGCTCTGGAGATCGGTCAGTTAGTGGGTATCGGCGTTCAGGTCGGTCTAGTGATTGGTGGTGGTAACCTGTTTCGCGGCGCTGCGCTAAGTGAAGCAGGATTGGATCGAGTGACTGGCGACCATATGGGTATGCTAGCCACTGTGATGAACGCACTTGCAATGCGTGATGCACTCGAACGCTGTAATATTGCGACGCGAGTGATGTCGGCAATTCCGATGAGCGGCGTTGTGGATCACTATGATCGTCGAAATGCGATGCGTTACCTGTCACAAGGTGATGTGGTGATCTTCTCTGCTGGTACCGGTAACCCTTTCTTTACAACCGACTCTGCTGCCTGTCTGCGCGGCATTGAGATCGAAGCCGATGTGGTACTTAAGGCAACTAAGGTTGACGGCGTCTACACTGCGGATCCTATGAAAGATCCAACGGCTGAGCGCTACGACCGTCTAAGTTTTGATGAGGTGCTTGAGCGTCAGCTGGGTGTGATGGATATGACAGCAATCTGTCTGACCCGTGACCACGATATGCCCGTGCGCGTTTTCAATATGAACAAGCATGGTGCTCTTGTTAACCTAGTTGTAGGTGGCGACGAGGGTACATTGATCGATAGCGGCAGCGCTAACGGAGATAAATAATGATTACTGAGATTGTTCAAGACGCTGATCAGCGTATGTCAAAAAGCGTTGATTCTCTTGTAGAGCAGTTTAAAAAAATTCGAACAGGTCGTGCGACCCCTGCCATTCTTGATTCTGTGATGGTCCACTACTACGGTTCTGATATGCCGATTCAGCAGGTTGCTAACGTGACGGTTGAAGATGCGCGTACACTGTCGATCATCCCATGGGAAAAGAACATGGTTCCTGAGATCGAAAAAGCGATCATGAAATCAGATCTTGGTCTTAACCCAGCGACAGCCGGTGATGTTATTCGCGTGCCAATGCCAGCGCTGACCGAGGAGACTCGTAAGGGCTATATTCGTCAGGCACGTGGCGAAGCTGAGAATGCTCGAGTGGCTGTGCGCAATGTGCGTCGTGATGCTAACGGTGATATTAAAGATCTTTTGAAAGAGAAAGAGATAACAGAGGACGATGCGCGTCGTGGCGAAGATCAGGTTCAAAAAGAGACTGATAAGCACGTTGCTGAGATCGACAAGCTGTTGGCTCAAAAAGAGAAGGATTTGATGGAGATTTAATCCATCAAATTCGCGCACAGCGCATTAGGATACGACCTTTAATGGCCGATAATAACGATAACACCGTCAATACACGTCCTGCTCCACGCCATATTGCCGTCATTATGGATGGCAATAACCGTTGGGCCAAAGAGCGTCGCTTGCCGTCTCTCGCCGGTCATAAAGCGGGCGTCGATAGTGTCCGTGATGTCATTCAAGGCTGTATGGAGTCAGGGGTTGAATCTCTGACTCTTTTTGCCTTCAGTTCTGAGAACTGGCGCCGTCCTGAAAAAGAGGTCCGTGGTCTGATGGATCTCTTCAAGTTTGCCCTCGATCGTGAGGTTAAAAAACTCGTCAAAAATAATATTCGTCTTCGTGTCATTGGTGATAAGTCTGGTTTTTCCGAATCACTACAGCAGCGCATCGAAAAAGGCGAACAAGCGACTGCCCACTGTACTGCGCTTAATCTGAATATTGCAGCTAACTACGGTGGTCAGTGGGATATTGCTCATGCGGTTCAGCAGATTGCTGAGCAGGTCAAGCAGGGCGAGCTAGAACCTACCGATATCAATGCAGATCTTATTTCAAAGCATGTCTCACTGGCCGATCAGCCTCTGCCAGATCTCTGCATCAGAACGGCCGGTGAACAGCGAATCTCTAACTTTTTAATCTGGCAATTCGCTTACACAGAGTTCTACTACAGCGATCTCTACTGGCCAGACTTTAACCGCGAAGAGCTTCTCAAAGCGGTTGATAACTTCCAAACGCGTGAGCGTCGATTTGGCCGAACCAGTGAGCAACTGGAGGCCGAAAGTCATGTTTAAACAGCGCGTCATTACCGCTTCAATTTTGGCGCCATTGGCGCTAGGTTCGGTTTTCCTTCTACCTTTGTCTGGGTTTGCTATCGTTATGGCGCTTGTGATGATGATTGGGGCCTGGGAGTGGGGTAATTTCGCGCTCTATTCACGTCGCATGCGAGCGCTCTTTGTGGCGTTAGTGGGAGTGGTAATCGCAGCGATCTACCCATTTGTTACTGCTTTGACGCTCCCTATATTAGTTGTCGCAGCGCTATTTTGGGTGTTTGCGATTACTCGGGTGGTTCGCTACCCAAAGACCCTAGGTATCGATGGGACTGTGACTAAGTTGATTACCGGTCTGTTGGTGCTAGTCCCTGCTTGGGTGGCGATGGTGGGTCTGAAAACCCATGAGAGCGCGCATCTATTACTACTGCTGCTGTTTTTGTTGGTTTGGGGTGCTGATATAGGCGCCTACTTTGCCGGTAAGCGCTTTGGTCGAGTTAAGCTTTTACCTAAAGTTAGTCCTGGCAAAACGCGTGAAGGGGTTTATGGTGGTTTGTTAGCGGCCATGATGATCGCTCTTGGATTCTCGATTGTCTTAGGTCTCTCTTCTACTTCTATTATTCTGCTGATGGCGCTCTCTGCTTTGGTGGTGGTTGTCTCTGTATTTGGCGATCTGTTTGAGAGCATGTTTAAGCGTGAACGTGGTATCAAAGACAGTGGTGTGATCCTGCCAGGTCATGGTGGCGTACTGGATCGTGTCGACAGTCTTACGGCTGCTGCACCGCTGTTTTTGTTAGGAATTCAACTGCTTCCGATTCTTTAAGGGTAAGTGATGGATTTTATCCAAACGGTTCTCTCTCTTCTTGTAACACTTGGCATACTGGTCACCATTCACGAGTGGGGGCACTACTGGGTAGCTCGTCGTTGTGGCGTTAAGGTGCTTCGCTTCTCTGTCGGCTTTGGTAAACCTATCTGGATGCGCAAGGGTAAAGATGGCACTGAGTATGCTGTCGCCTCCATCCCTTTAGGTGGCTATGTTCGAATGCTCGACGAGCGCGAAGGACCGGTTCCAGATGATCTAAAGTCCCAAGCATTCAACAACAAAAGCGTCTATCAGCGAATTGCGATCGTTGCTGCGGGTCCTCTTGTTAATTTGATCTTTGCCCTATTCGCGTATTGGTTCCTATTCATATGGGGGGTGACGGTTGTAAAACCTGTCGTTGGCGCTGTTGCACCTGACTCCCTTGCAGAGCAAGCCGGTCTTCAGCCCAATTATGAGATCGCTGAGATTGACGGGCGAGAAGTGCTCTCATGGGAGGAGATCAATTTAGCGTTGGCAGCACGAGTGGGTGAGACAGGTGTATTAACTCTTCGTGCAGGTGAACCTAATTCTGGTTGGTTAAGAAACTACTCGGCTGATCTGCAAACTTGGGATGTTGATCTAGAGACCACTTCGCCACTTCGAGCCTTTGGCTTGTCACCCTGGCAGCCAGAAGTGCCTGCCGTTATAGGTCAAATCTCTCCTGATGGCCCAGCTTATAAAGCAGGTCTGCAAGAGGGCGATAGGGTCGTCAGCATTGACGATACGCCTATCGATAACTGGATGGCTTTGGTTGGCAAAGTGCAAGCTTCTTACGATACCGATCTTCGATTTGAAATTGTTCGTGATGAACAGTCCGAAGAGGTGATTGTAAGACCCGGCCTAAGACCCGGCAGTGATGCCTTAGTTGGCTATATCGGTGCCGGCGTTGTCGTCCCTCAGTGGCCAGACGATATGTTAAGGGATCTCTCTCAGGGGCCGGTGGATGCTCTAGTGAGTGCCTACGAAAAGACCGTTCAGATGATTGGACTGACGCTGGACTCGATCAAGAAGATGATCGTTGGTGTCATTTCAGTGAAAAATCTGAGTGGCCCAATTACGATCGCTAAGGTGGCCGGCGCTTCGGCATCATCAGGGTTGGAATCCTTTATCAGTTTTTTGGCCTATCTCAGCATCAGTTTGGGTGTGCTAAATCTTTTACCAATTCCGATGCTAGATGGCGGTCATTTAGTGTACTATTTTGTAGAACTGATTCGAGGTCGTCCTGTCAGCGAGCGTACCCAAGCTTTCGGAATGAGGTTGGGTATGGCGCTGTTGTTTAGTTTGATGGCCATTGCATTTTTTAACGATTTAGCGCGTCTTTAAGCGTACTAGAGGAATCACTGGATGAAACGCTTCACACTCTTATCACTGTTAGGACTTATCTTCTCGGTCCATGCTATTGCCAGTGATTTTGCCGTCGATGACATTCGTATCGAAGGTTTGCAGCAGGTTGATCCAGCCATTGTATTCCGAAATTTTCCGATTAATCGTGGTGATCTTGTCGATCAACGAGCTCTCAATGATGCGACAAAAGATCTGTTCGAATCCGGTTATTTTGATGATGTAGAGCTACTCAAAGATCAAGGTGTGTTGATTGTTCGAGTTAAAGAGCGCCCGTCCGTTGCGCTGATTCGTCTTGAAGGTAACGACATGCTTAAAGATGAGCAGCTTATGGGTGCTCTAGAACAAGCTGGCGTTCAAGAGGGAGATATTTTTCGACGGGCTGCATTGGATAAAATCCGCTTAGAACTTCTTCGTGTCTACAATGAGGCCGGTCGCTACACCGCTGAGGTGACTACCGAGGTTGAACAGTTAGAGTCCAATCGTGTGGCGATTAATGTTGAGATTACAGAGGGTCAAACGGCCGTTATTCAGAAGATCAACATTATAGGAAATACCGTATTCAGCGATGAAGAGTTGCTTGACCTGTTTGATTCAGGCTTAACCAACTACCTCTCTTGGTGGACCGATAACGATAAATACGCAAAAGAGCGCTTAAGTGCTGATATTGAGCGTATGACCAGTTTTTATCTGGATCGTGGCTATTTGAAATTCAATGTTGACTCTACCGATGTCTCAATCAGCCCAGATCAGAAACAGATTTTTATCACGATAGCGATCAACGAGGGCGAGTTATTCACTCTTAGTGATGTAAAAGTGGCCGGTGATATCGCAGAATATGCTGAAGAGTTAAATGCAGCACTGCTTGTCTCTACAGGAGATACCTTCTCTAGAAAATTGGTGACTGAAACTCAGTCAGAACTCAATGAGATTATTTCAGGCTACGGTTACCTGAATGCTCGCGTATCCGTTGTTCCTGAAGAGAAGGGTGAGGGTAAGGTTGATTTAACCTTCTTCGTTGCTCCAGGAAAGTTAACTTACGTTCGTCGTATAGAGATTCGTGGTAACTCAACAACTGCAGATGAAGTGATTCGTCGTACCATGCCGCAAATGGAGGGTACGGTAGCGGTCGGCAAAGATATTAAACGCTCCAAAGAGTTGTTGGATAAAACAGGCTACTTTACTAAGGTTTCGATCAATACCAAGCCCGTTGTTGGGGTTGAGGACCAAGTCGATGTGGTCATCGATGTTGAAGAGGGCCTGCTAGGTCAAATCAGTGCCGGTGTTGGTTACTCAAGCTCAGAGGGGTTGGGTTATCAAGCTGCATTCCAACAGGATAATTTCTTAGGATCAGGTACCAGTTTTAACGCCTCATTCAATATGTCTGACGTCGTTACATCGGTAGCCTTCTCTTACGATGACCCTTACTACACCCTCGATGGTGTTGGCCGCGGTTTTGGCTTCTATGTAAGCCAAAAAGATTATGCAGAAGCTGATATCTCAGACTATGACGTCAACTCTATTGGCGGTGATGTGAACTTCTCCTACCCAATCGACGAGTACCAGCGCCTTCGTTTTGGTCTAGGTATCGATAAGACTGATATTGTTTTAGGTACTAATGCACCCAAATTTATTACTGACTTTACCGATGTTGAAGGTAAGGATTACCTGACCTATAAATTGACAGGTTCTTGGACCAGTAACCGACTCAATAGTGCTATGTTCGCGACTCGCGGTACTTACCAATCTTTAAGTACTGAAATAGCGGTGCCTGGCGGTGATTTGAGTTTCGCCAAGGCAACCTACACTGGTAAGTACTACTACCCATTTGACCGACAAGAGACTTTTGTTGGCGCTTTGCGCACTCGAGTAGGCTACGCCGACTCCATTGATGGCGGTAACTACCCCTTCTTCGAAAACTATTTTGTCGGTGGTTTGACCAGTGTGCGTGGTTATGCGGCTAATACTATTGGTCCAAAATCTGCAGATGGTGCAAGTGTAATAGGTGGTAACGGATTGCTATCTGGTTCTGCTGAGTTCATCTTCCCAATGCCCTTTGTCGAAGATAAAGACTCTTGGCGCACTCTATTCTTTGTAGATGGTGGCTCTGTCTATCAGGACGATCCTAGTTTTGATGATATGAGATACTCAGCGGGTATAGGCATATCATGGATCACGCCGATTGGTCCTCTCTCTATCTCAAGTGCTAAAGCCCTGAATGCTTCTTCTGATGATACAGAAGAGCAGGTTCAGTTTGCGATTGGGCGTATGTTCTGATGTTGAAAAATCTCCTAGTTTCTCTGGCAATCCTTACTACCTCCGTAGCGTATGCGGGTCAGGCTGTTGTATTGGATGTCCAAGCGGCGCTTCAGTCGAGTAATGCTGCAGAGGCCTTTCGCGCTGATTTAGTCAAAAGCACTTCCCAGCAAGAGTCTCAGGTTCGTGATCTAGAGACACAGGCTAAGAAGATGCAGTCTGATTTTGAGTTGAACAAGGGGCTGCTGACTCAAGAACAGATTCAGCAAAAAGATCTCCAATTCAAGAAAGTCTATGGCGAGTATCAGCGACAGCTGCAAGCGCTTCAGCAGCAGCGAGCGGCTATGGAGAAAGAGTTTTTAGAGGGTATGCGTCCTAAGTTGGATCAGGTCATCAAAGCGCTTATTGATGAAGGCGATATTTCGCTGATTATCAATCGTCAGTCGGCTATCTATGTTGAGCCTAGAATCGATATTACAGGTGAGATTATTAAACGCCTGAATGCCCAAGAGTGACTGGGGTTTGACTGATTTTTCCGAAAAAGCGTCCGATTTAGCTCTTCGCGTTGGTGGAGAGCTTGTTGGTAGTGATTGTCTAATCTCTGGGATGTCTACCCTTGATAAAGCGGGTATCGGTCAGCTCTCTTTTCTATCCAACGCCAAATACCAAAAACAGCTTCCAGACACTCAGGCTGAAGTCGTTCTAGTCAGTGCAGAGTTCGTTGATCTGGTCCCCAATAGCGCTATTGTCGTTGCTAATCCCTACCTAGCCTTTGCAAAGTTATCGCAGCTGTTTGATTGGCGTGGTCCTTTAGTCGCTGGAATTGCGCCGACTGCAACAGTAGACCCTACTGCCGAGATCGACCCCTCTGCTCAGATTGCGGAGGGTGCAATTGTTGGCGCTCAAGTTAAGGTGGCTGCCCATGCCTATGTGGGTCCCAACGTGGTCATAGGTGAGGGTGTATTGCTCGGTGAGTCAACACGGCTTGAAGCGAATGTAACCCTCTATCCTGGAGTTTCCATCGGTAAGCGATGCATTATTCATTCTGGTGCTGTGATTGGAGCCGATGGGTTCGGTTTTGCTCATGACGGTCAAGGCTGGGTAAAAATCGCCCAAGCCGGTGGTGTGATTTTAGGTGATGATGTTGAGGTCGGTGCAAACACAACGATCGATCGCGGTGCTCTGTCGGATACTTTGATTGCTAATGGTGTGAAATTGGATAATCAAATTCAGATTGCACACAATGTTGAGATCGGAGAGTCAACGGCCATAGCTGGTTGTACTGCAATTGCGGGTAGCACTCGTATCGGCTCTCATTGTACTATTGCAGGTATGAGCGGTGTCACGGGGCATTTAGAGATTGCCGACCGAACCCACATCACGGCGATGACTTTGGTCAGTAAATCAATCAAAGAGTCGGGTGCTTACTCATCGGGTACTGGGGTTGAACCTCACGCTCAATGGAAGCGAAATGTGGTCCGGTTTAAGCAACTTGATGAGTTGTCCCAACGCGTTAAAAATCTAGAAAAGCTTGTAAAAAAGCTTGCTGAATAAGGCTAAAAACTGAATATGATGGATGTAAATGAGATCCGTAAATACCTTCCGCACCGCTACCCTTTTCTATTGGTTGACCGCGTTGTAGAACTAACACCCGGTGAATCCATTGTCGCTTACAAGAATGTGACCGTTAACGAACCTTTCTTTAACGGCCACTTCCCTGATCATCCCGTCATGCCGGGTGTCTTGATTGTTGAAGCGATGGCTCAAGCGGCCGGTATTCTTGGTTTTAAAACCATGGATAAAACACCTCAGGATGGTTCGATCTACTACTTTGTGGGTGCCGATAATCTGCGTTTTAAACGCCCAGTAGTGCCTGGCGACCGCCTTCAGCTTGAAGCGTTGGTATTGTCTGAAAAACGCGGTATCTGGAAGTTCCAAGTTAAAGCGACGGTTGAAGGTGAAACGGTTAGCTCGGCAACCATTCTGTGTGCTGATAGGAAGGTCTGATTTTGATTCACCCGCAAGCTATTATCGATCCCTCTGCTAAGTTGGCAGAGGGTGTTGAGGTTGGACCTTGGAGTTACATCGGACCTGATGTCGAGATCGGTGCAAATACTCGTATCGAATCACATGTTGTCGTCAAAGGCCCGACCAAAATCGGTAGCGGAAATCATATATTTCAATTCGCATCTGTGGGCGAAGATTGCCAAGATAAAAAGTATGCCGGTGAACCCACAGAGTTGATCATCGGTGATAACAACGTTATTCGAGAAGGCGTAACGATTCACCGCGGAACAGTTCAGGATAAAAGCCTGACGCAGATTGGCAGTCATAACCTTCTGATGGCCTATGTCCATGTGGCCCATGACTGTGTTGTCGGTGATCATACGATTTTGGCCAATAATGCAGCCTTAGCTGGGCATGTTCATGTTGGTGATCATACGATATTGGGCGGTTTTACAGCTGTTCATCAGTTCTGTCACATTGGTGCACATGTTATGTGTGGTGCCGGTACTGTTGTGCTCCAGGATATCCCCTCTTACACCCTTGCAACCGGTAATCCCGCATCACCACACGGCATTAATGCTGAAGGTCTAAAACGTCGAGGCTTCTCATCTGAGTCGATCCGTGCGCTTAAGAATGCCTATAAAACGATCTACCGTAAAAACCTTACTCTTGCGGATGCGATCGCTCAACTAGAGTCGCTTGAAGCTGGCGAGTCAGCATTGACCCCATTGATTGAGTCGCTACGTCACTCCTCTCGTGGAATCATCCGTTAATTCAACTAGACCCATTAAGATTGCTATTGTTGCTGGAGAAGAGTCCGGTGACATTCTTGGCGCTGGGTTGATCAGTTCGTTAAAGAAGCGCTATCCCAATGCCACATTTGAGGGGGTAGGAGGCCGTCGAATGATTGCTCAGGGCCTTAATTCAGAGTTTCCTATGGAGCGTCTGTCGGTTATGGGTCTGGTGGAGGTCTTAAAACGGCTTCGCGAACTTTTAAAACGGCGCAAGAAGTTAATAGAAAAGTGGTTGCAAACACCCCCCGATCTTTTTATTGGCATTGATGCTCCCGACTTTAATTTAGGTCTTGAGAGAGTCTTAAAAGAGCGTGCCATCCCAACGGTTCACTATGTCAGCCCCTCGGTTTGGGCCTGGCGAGAGAAACGTCTAAAAAAGATTGAACAGTCGGTTGATTTGATGCTCTGCTTTCTCCCTTTTGAAGCGAAGTATTACAAAGATACTCAGGTTAAGGCTCAGTTTATTGGCCATCCATTAGCCACTCAGCTGCCACTCTCTATTAGTCAAAGCCAAGCCAAAACGGCTCTTGGTCTGAGTGATGCGAGTCCCGTATTGGCTCTGATGCCAGGAAGTCGCAGTTCTGAAGTGGGTAAGTTGGCACCCCCGTTCATTGAAACGGCACTCGCGCTTTGCAGTAAGATTCCCAATCTTCAGGTCATCCTTCCAGCCGCTAACGAAGCCCGTTATCAGCAGATAGCCCTGTTAATTCGAGAGGCTCAGGCAGAGAGTAAGATTAAACTTGTTCAAGGCTCCTCGCAGGAGTGTTTGATGGCGGCAGACTCAGTTTTGATTTCGTCCGGTACGGCAACACTGGAAGCGATGCTCTGTTCAACGCCTATGGTGGTGGCCTACAAAATGGCCCCGCTGAGTTATGCGATTATTTCTCGAATGCTAAAAACTCCCTATGTATCCCTGCCTAACCTATTGGCAGGCAGAGCATTGGTTCCCGAGATTTTTCAGTCTGATGTGAGGGTCGAGGTATTAGAGCCTCTGGTTTTACAAAGTCTGACGGATAGCCATTACATTCAATCGCTGCAGCAGGAATTTTCTGATCTGTCTGGGCTAATTCGCCAAGATGCCGATGAGCAAGCGGCAGAAGCTGTATCCACACTATTGGAGTTTAGAAGCTGATGCAGCCTCAAGAATTTAACTTTGCTGAGCACTCTCTCTTTGCCGGTGTGGACGAAGTAGGGCGAGGACCGCTTGTTGGCGATGTGGTTGCAGCAGCAGTGATTCTCGATCCTAACAATCCTATTGAGGGGTTGATGGATTCGAAAAAGCTGTCTGAAAAGCGTCGTGAAGCTTTGTCCATTGAAATTAAAGAGCGAGCGTTGTGCTGGTCAATCGCGGTTGCAACGCCGCAAGAGATTGATGAATTGAATATTTTGCACGCGACAATGCTGGCGATGAAGCGAGCGGTGTTGGGTTTATCCCAAGTGCCTGATCATGTCTATGTGGACGGTAATCGATGCCCCGAGATTCCTTACTCTGTTGAAGCGGTAGTGAAAGGTGACTCAAAAGTCGCAGAGATCAGTGCGGCTTCTATCATTGCTAAGGTACATCGTGATCATCAAATGCTAGAATTGGACGCACAATTTCCGCAGTATCAATTTGCCAAACATAAAGGCTACCCGACGCCGGCTCATCTTCAACTGATACAAGAGCACGGGGTATTACCGGAATATCGTCGTTCATTTGCGCCAGTAAGGCGCCTAATAGAGGGGAGTCAGTAGAATGACTGACGCATCGTTCGTCCATCTTCGTGCGCACTCTGAGTTCTCACTCTATGATGGTCTGGTTCGTGTTAAAGAGCTAGTTAAGCATGCTGCACAGGCGCAGATGCCCGCTGTTGCGTTAACCGATCAGACCAACTTCTATGCGTTGGTTAAGTTCTTCAAAGCGGCCACTGCGGCGGGGATTAAACCAATCTGCGGGGTCGATTTTTGGGTGGTAGATGATGCCGATCCGGAGTCGCCACCGACCCAGTTGACGCTGCTCGTTAAAAACGGCTTGGGTTATCGTAATCTCACCGAACTGGTCTCTAGAGCCTATGCCGAAGGTCAGTCACTCGACCCTGAGCGTGCGCTTATCTATAAAAGCTGGATTGCTGAAAAATCTGAGGGTGTGATCGCGCTCTCGGGCGGTCGCCGTGGGGAGATAGGTCAGGCGATCCTATCTGGTCAGGCGGATTTAGAGGCTCGTCTGCAATATTGGATGGATCTTTTTCCAGATGCCTTCTATCTGGAATTGGTTAGAACAGGGCGCTCTGATGAAGAGACGGTCATCCATAAAAGTATCGAGCTTGCCCAGTCGCTGGGTTGTCCTGTCGTTGCAACCAATGAAGTGATGTTTGTCCGCGAGGATGACTTTGATGCTCATGAAGCGCGAGTCTGTATTAACCAGGGGCGCACTTTGGATGATCCTACGCGCCCAAGAGATTACTCTGATCAGCAATATTTCAAATCCTCTGAGGAGATGATTGAGCTCTTCTCTGATATTCCCTCAGCGATCGAAAACAGCGTTGAAATCGCCAAACGATGCAACATCGAGATTGAACTTGGAACTTACTACCTGCCAAGATTCCCAATACCTGAAGGGGTGTTGATGGATGACTACTTCAGGAGAGTGTCTGAAGTCGGTTTAGAAGAGCGCCTCGATTTTCTTTTTGATCGAAACTCCGAAGAGTTTGCTGAGATTCGTAAGGCTTATGATGAGCGGTTGAAGTTTGAGCTGGATATCATCATCCAGATGGGTTTCCCAGGTTACTTCCTGATCGTCATGGACTTCATTAAATGGGCTAAAGAGAATGGTATTCCTGTAGGGCCAGGGCGTGGTTCGGGTGCCGGCTCATTGGTCGCCTATGTCCTTAAAATTACCGACCTTGACCCACTTGAGTACGATCTTCTGTTCGAACGTTTCCTTAACCCGGAACGTGTTTCGATGCCGGACTTTGATATCGATTTCTGTATGGATAATCGAGATCAAGTCATTGACTACGTCGCTCAAACCTATGGGCGCGATGCCGTTTCGCAAATCATTACCTTCGGTACCATGGCGGCTAAAGCGGTGGTTCGAGATGTGGCGCGTGTTCAAGGTAAGCCCTTCGGTCTTGCTGACCGCCTCTCTAAATTGATCCCATTTGAAGTGGGAATGACACTCAATAAAGCTTGGGAGCAGGAAGAGGCGCTTCGCGAGTTCGTTGAAGGCAGTGAAGAGGCTCAAGAGATTATGGAGATGGCCTACAAACTCGAGGGGGTTACTCGAAATGTAGGTAAGCACGCCGGTGGTGTGGTGATCTCTCCAACCAAACTGACCGATTTCTCGGCAACTTACTGTGATGCTGAAGGTCAGGGCTTGGTGACCCAGTTTGATAAGAATGATGTTGAAGAAGCGGGTCTCGTTAAGTTCGACTTCTTGGGCCTTAGAACCCTGACTATCATTGACTGGGCACTTGAGACCATCAATAAACAGAAAGAGATTGAAGGCGAAGAGCCGCTGCGAATTGAAGCGATCGATTTAGAGGATCCAGAGGTCTACGCTCTACTCAAGCGTGCAGAGACTACGGCGGTTTTCCAGCTCGAATCCAGTGGTATGAAAGATTTGATTCGTCGTCTCTTGCCGTCACGTTTCGAAGATATCGTCGCACTGGTGGCCTTGTTTCGTCCAGGTCCTTTGCAATCGGGCATGGTTGATGACTTTATCAACCGTAAGCATGGCCGCGCTGAGATGGCTTGGCCTCACCCTGATTACCAGCTGGATTCTCTTCAACCGGTTTTGGAGCCGACTTACGGCATCATTCTCTACCAAGAGCAGGTCATGCAGATCGCTCAGGTGATGGCGGGTTATACGCTGGGCGGAGCGGATATGCTGCGTCGAGCGATGGGTAAGAAAAAACCAGAAGAGATGGCGAAACAGCGACATCTTTTCATTGAGGGCTCAAGCGCTCAGGGCATTGATGAAAAACTGGCCGGTAATATCTTTGACCTGGTTGAAAAATTTGCGGGTTACGGATTTAACAAATCCCACTCGGCTGCCTATGCATTGGTCTCTTACCAAACAGCTTGGCTAAAAACCTACTATCCAGCGCCATTCATGGCTGCTGTTATGTCCTCTGATATGCAGAACACCGACAAGGTGGTGATCTTCATTGAAGAGTGTCGTCAAATGAAGCTTAAAGTACTGCTTCCCGACGTTAATTTGAGTGAGTTCAAATTTACGGTGGGTCCAAATCAGGAGGTTGTCTACGGGCTTGGAGCGGTTAAAGGCGTAGGTGAGGGTCCTGTTGAAGCGATCATGGAGGCTCGGAAATCGGGAGCGTTTAAAGATCTGTTCGATTTCTGTAAACGAGTAGGGTCTAAAAAACTCAACAAGCGAGTGCTTGAATCCTTAGTACGCTCTGGTGCTGTTGATGCCTTAGGTCCCAATCGAGCGGTGTTGTGGGCCGCTATACCTGCAGCTTTGCAGTCGGCCGATCAAGATGCGCGCAATCAAGATGCGGGAATGTTCGACCTGTTTGGTGAGTCTGAAGAGGTTGTCGATGCCGATCCTTTCGAGCAGTTCATGAATGCTCGCGAGTGGAGCGACAAAGAGCGTCTGAATGGCGAGAAGGATACCCTCGGTCTTTACGTGACGGGTCACCCTATTGATGAGTATGAGTCTGAATTAAAACACTTTGTTTCTCGCAAACTACAAGAGCTTCAACCGGCTAGAGGGCGAGCTCAAAAAATGGCCGGCTTGGTTGTCGACCTGCGTGTTAAAAAGACCAAGCGAGGCGAAAATCTCTGCTTTGTAACCTTGGATGATCGATCTGCTCGTATCGATGTGAGTCTGTTTGGTGAAACCTATGATGAAGCGCGTCGTCTGATTCAAAAAGATCAGGTGATTGTGGTGGAAGGAGAGGTGGCTCAAGACGACTATAACGGTGGCCTCAAGGTGCGTGGGCAGCAGGTATTAAGTGTCGCGGATGCCCGTATTCGTTATGCGAAGTCGTTAACGATTAAGGCCGACGCAAAGGGATTAACTCAACAAAGCTTGAGAATGTTGCAGGACTCTTTGAAAAAAGCACGCGCTTATCAGCAGGGTATGCCTGTTGTGATTGACTATAGCTGTGCTGAGGCGAAGGGTCGGATTGAGCTTGGCTCAGAGTGGATTGTCTCTCCTGATGACGACCTGATGCAATCACTTCGCGAGCAGTTTGGTAATCAGAGCGTCTCGCTGATCTACTAGTTTTCCTGACAGTATTTAGCCACCTAGGGTGGCTACTTTTTTGCGTGCGCGGTAGAATTCAACAATCAGTTTTATCTTTTAGAAGCGAATTGTATGAACCCCAACTACCTTGATTTTGAACAGCCAATTGCTGATCTGGAAGCAAAGATCAATGAACTTAAACACGTTGGCGAAGATAATGAGAGTATCAATCTCTCTGACGAGGTATCGCGCCTTCGTGAAAAAAGTCACTCTCTGACTCGTTCAATCTTCTCTGACCTGAGTGCTTGGCAGGTTTCTCAATTAGCTCGCCATCCGCAACGCCCATACACTCTGGACTACATCAAATACATCATCGATGAGTTTGAAGAGATTCATGGCGATCGTCATTTTGCTGATGATCAGGCGATTGTGTGTGGTATTGGTCGTTTGGATGGTCAGCCTGTTGCTGTGATTGGTCATCAGAAAGGTCGTGAAGTCAAAGAGAAGGTTCGTCGCAACTTTGGTATGCCTCGTCCAGAAGGTTACCGTAAAGCACTCCGTGTGATGGAGATGGCAGAGCGATTCAACATGCCGATTCTTACCTTTATCGATACTCCAGGAGCCTACCCAGGCATCGATGCTGAAGAGCGTGGTCAATCCGAAGCGATTGCATTCAACCTTGCGAAAATGTCTAAGTTGAAGACGCCTATTATCGCAACAGTGATTGGTGAAGGGGGTTCTGGTGGTGCATTGGCTATCGGTATCTGCGATGAGCTACTAATGCTTCAGTACTCAACTTACTCAGTCATCTCTCCAGAAGGCTGTGCTTCAATTCTATGGAAAAGCGCAGAGCGTGCTTCAGACGCAGCTAAAGCGATGGGTATCACGTCTGAGCGTCTCCACGAACTGGGTCTGGTTGATCAGATTGTTGCTGAACCGCTGGGTGGTGCGCACCGTGATCCCGCGTTGATGGCCGCTAGTCTTAAGCAGCAGTTGCAAGCCTCACTGAAAAAACTGACTGGCCTAGCTGATCAAGAGTTGCTGGATCAACGTTATCAGCGAATTCTCTCTTACGGCGCCATTGGTCGTTAATGAGCAATAAAACAGCCGCAGATATTCGAGAGAGTCTGCGGTTTTTTTTTCTACAACATCCCCATATTGAGCATTGGGTCGTTGCCTACAGCGGCGGTCTAGACTCAAGCCTGCTTCTTAAGCTCTGCTCTGACATACTCCCTCCTGATCGCTTGTCAGCAATGCATGTTAATCATCAGCTGCAAAGCGGCTCTGATAGCTGGGAGCGATTTTGTGCTGAATCATCATCCGAATGGGGTGTCACTTTTGAATCAGTAAAAGTGACCTGTGACTCCTCGTCTGAAGAGAGCGCAAGGCAGGCGCGTTACTCTGCATTTAACAAGCGTTTAAAGCCCAAAGAGGCTTTGCTGCTAGCCCACCACCAAGATGACCAAGCCGAAACGGTCCTCTTTAACCTCTTTAGAGGCTCAGGTGTTAATGGGCTTTCGGGAATTGCTTCAAATAGGACAGTTGGGGGAGGAGAACTTTTCAGACCGCTTCTGAATACGACAAAGTCTGATATCGAGTCAGCGGCTAAAGAGTTGCACATTGCTTGGGTGGATGATCCCAGCAATCTCGATACAAGCTTTACCAGAAACTGGATTCGTAGAGAGTTGTCGGGTGTTTTGAGCGCTCAATGGCCTGACTGGAAATCTAAGCTGGCTAAAACAGCGTCACGCTTGAGCGAAGCGAGTCAATTGCATGAAGCGCTGGCGCAGATGGATCTTGAACGTTGTCAGCTAGAGGAGGGGGTTCTCTCCTTAGCACTCCTGTTGCAGCTCTCACTGGCACGTAAGAAAAATCTTCTCTATCACTGGTTAAGTTCTGCTGGTCAGAAGGTAGGCTCGGAGAAACAGCTGGAATCGATTGCAAAGCTGGATGTAAAAGCAAAGGGTGAATGGCAATTTTCCACAGTGATTTTGCGCGCCTATGATGAGAAGTTATTTTTATCACCTGATATTGAACGTCAACCCTGTGAGTCCATTGAGTGGGTGGTGTCTGATGAGACAGTGACATTTGGTCCTGGTCAGTTGAGCGCCATTAGATCTGAGACTGGTCTGCCGGTAGATATGAAACTAACTCTTCGAGCTCGAGAGCCAGGTGAGTCTGTTTACATTGAGTCTCGCGGGGGGCATGTCAGTATTAAAAAACTGATGAATGAGCATCGAATCCCGCCTTGGTTAAGAGAGTGTTGGCCAATTGTCTGTTCATCGGGTCAGGTGGTGGCGATTCCTGAAATATGGCTGGATGAAAAAGTCTGCGTTAAAGACGGATTTTTACTAAATTGGGTCGTTTGATGTTTGTTACCAAAGCGCTCTTTTGGTAGACTGATTTCCCATCTTTAGTTCGCTAGAACTCCCTACAAACTCTATCTGACAGGTTCTGCATGACGCGCTATATTTTCGTCACCGGTGGTGTTGTTTCCTCATTGGGCAAAGGCATTGCTTCGGCCTCTCTCGCGGCAATTTTGGAAGCGCGTGGTCTTAAAGTCACCATGCTTAAGCTCGATCCATACATTAACGTGGATCCGGGTACTATGAGTCCGTTTCAGCATGGTGAGGTATTTGTCACCGAAGATGGTGCTGAAACCGATTTGGACCTTGGCCACTACGAGCGTTTTATTCGTACGACCATGGGCAAGCGAAACAACTTTACGACAGGCCGTGTTTATCAACACGTTCTTCGTAAAGAGCGCCGTGGTGATTACCTAGGCGGAACTGTTCAGGTTATTCCTCACATCACTGATGAGATTAAGCGCCGCGTTATCGAAGGTGCAGGTGATGCTGATATCGCTCTCTGTGAGATTGGCGGTACCGTTGGTGATATTGAGTCCTTGCCGTTCTTGGAAGCTGTTCGTCAGCTGAAAGTGGAGCTGGGCTCAAACCGCGCTATGTTCATGCACCTCACACTTGTACCTTATATTGCTACGGCCGGTGAGATTAAAACTAAACCTTCACAGCACTCCGTGAAAGAGCTGCGCTCTATCGGTATTCAGCCTGATATTCTGGTATGCCGCTCTGATTTTGCGCTGCCTGAATCACAAGCTAAAAAACTCTCTATGTTTACCAACGTAGAAGAGCGCGCTGTTATTTCATTGCCTGATGCAAATACCATCTACAAAATTCCTGCGATGCTTGAAGCACAAGGCTTGGATCAGATCGTTGTTGAACGATTCAACTTGGATTGCCCTAAGGCTGATCTAGGTGAATGGAATGCGGTAGCTGATGCGTTTTTGAATCCAGAGGGTGAAGTGACCATCGCGATGGTCGGTAAATACATGGAGCTTCTGGATGCCTACAAGTCTCTTATCGAAGCGATTTCACACGCAGGCATCTCACATCGTAAGAAAGTAAAAATTGAATACATCGATTCTGAACGTGTTGAGCGTGAAGGGGTTGAGATCCTTAAGGACTTCAGCGCGATTCTAGTACCTGGTGGATTTGGTGAGCGTGGTGTTGAGGGTAAGATCGAGGCGGTACGTTACGCTCGTGAAAACAAAGTCCCTTATCTAGGTATCTGTTTAGGCATGCAGGTTGCTGTTATTGAGTATGCACGTAACGTTGCTGGCTTGGCGGGTGCAACCTCGTCGGAGTTCAACACAGAAGCTGAACACCCTGTTATCGGTTTGATTACTGAGTGGACCGATCACACCGGTGAAGTTGAACAGCGTACTGATGATTCAGATCTAGGTGGCACTATGCGCCTAGGTGCTCAGTTATGTCATCTTAAAGCGGGCACGCATGTTTCTGAAGCCTATGGTTCAACTGAAGTTGTTGAACGTCACCGCCATCGTTATGAAGTGAACAATAATTACGTTGCCCAGCTAGAAGCTGCCGGACTTGTTATCTCAGGTCGTTCAACGGATGGTGAGTTAGTCGAGGTTGTGGAGGCACCAGATCATCCGTGGTTTGTGGCTTGTCAGTTCCACCCAGAGTTCACCTCTACGCCACGTGATGGACACGGTCTATTTAAAGGATTTATTGGCGCTGCGCTTGAGTACCAAGCGAACAGCTAATTAGGAGTTAGGGAAATGACTACAATTGCAAACATCAAAGCACGTGAAGTATTGGATTCACGTGGTAACCCAACGGTTGAAGCGGACGTTGTTCTTGAGAACGGCATCATGGGATCTGCTTGTGCGCCATCGGGTGCATCAACCGGTTCACGTGAAGCACTAGAGCTACGTGATGGTGATAAATCTCGCTACCTAGGCAAAGGCGTGCTTAAAGCGGTTGCTGCTGTGAACGGCGAAATCAAAAATGCCCTAGTTGGCATGGATGTGACTGATCAACGCGCTCTGGATAACAAGATGCTTGAGCTTGACGGTACAGAGAATAAGAGCAAATTTGGTGCGAACGCCATTCTTGCTGTTTCACTTGCTGCTGCAAAAGCGGCTGCGCAAGCTAAAAACATTCCACTTTATCAACACATCGCAGAGATCAATGGTACTCCAGGTCGCTACTCTATGCCTGTGCCAATGATGAATATCTTGAACGGTGGTGAGCACGCGGATAACAACGTTGATATCCAAGAGTTCATGGTGCAGCCGGTTGGCGTATCAAGTTTTGCCGAAGCGCTTCGTTGCGGTGCTGAAATTTTCCACGCGTTAAAAGCGGTGCTTAAAGCTAAAGGCCTTAATACAGCGGTTGGTGACGAAGGTGGCTTTGCGCCAAACCTTGCGTCTAATGAAGAGGCACTGGTTGTCATTAAAGAGGCGATCGCTAACGCAGGTTACGAGTTGGGTAAAGATGTCACTCTGGCACTAGACTGTGCCTCCTCTGAGTTCTACAAAGAGGGTATGTACGATCTTGCGGGTGAAGGTAAGAAGTTTGATTCAGAAGGATTCGGTGACTACCTTAAAGCATTGACTGAAAACTACCCAATTGTCTCTATTGAAGATGGCATGGATGAGTCTGATTGGGATGGTTGGGCGAGCCTGACAAGCAAGATCGGCGATAAGGTTCAGCTAGTTGGTGACGATCTATTCGTAACCAACACTAAGATTCTATCTCGTGGTATCGAACAGAGCATCGGTAACTCGATCTTGATTAAGTTCAACCAGATCGGTTCACTGTCTGAAACCTTGGATGCGATTAAAATGGCTCAGGATGCTGGCTTCACGGCAGTCATCTCACACCGTTCTGGCGAAACTGAAGATACAACCATTGCTGACCTTGCAGTGGGAACAGCCGCTGGGCAAATTAAGACCGGTTCACTTTGTCGCTCGGACCGTGTTGCTAAGTACAACCGCCTCATTCGTATCGAAGAGGAGTTGGGTGCTGCAGCAGCATACCGAGGCCTAGTTGAGATTAAAGGCCAGGGTTAATAGAAACATGATATAAAAGGGCCTTAGGCCCTTTTTTTGTGGAGAAAAACAGCTTGCGTTGGTTTTGGTTAATTCTGCTCCTAATGGCAGTGGCGCTTCAGTATCGACTCTGGTTCGGAGAGCCAAGCTTGCCTCAAATTTGGCAGGTACAGAGCGATATTGAAGAGCAGCGCAAGATTAACCAGAGGCTGTTGGAGCGAAACTCAGAGCTGGAAGCTGAAGTGCAAGATCTAAAACGCGGCTTGTCAGCACTCGAAGAGAGAGCCCGATCTGAAATGGGAATGATTGGTAAAGAGGAGACTTTTTATCAGGTGGTTAAGCCTTTGACACCATCGGAGATGGATAGTGACTGAATTTGTTGTAGAGCCTTTCAGCTATGTGAACGGCCAACCCGATGTGAAGGCACAGCTTCGTTCTGCACCAGAGGATTTTCGTGTTGTTGAAGATTTGGGGTATGAACCAGAGGGTGAAGGCGAACATCACTACCTATACATTCAGAAACGCGGTGAAAACACCGATTGGGTGGCGCGTCAGCTAGCTAACTTCTGCCAGGTCAGCCCCAGAGATGTGGCCTACGCAGGTAAAAAAGATCGCCATGCCGTAACTGAGCAGTGGTTCAGTGTCCATCTGCCCGGATCTCGACGTGTGCTTAACTGGGCGTTATTCGGTGGTGATACGATCAATGTTCTCAAGTCGAGTAAACATCGTCGCAAGATTAAACTCGGTCATCTTAAGGGTAACCGATTTGAGATTACCCTCAGAGAGGTCTCTGATGTAAATCGACTTCTGCATAAAGCGACTTCTCTTGAATCAGGGGTTCCTAACTACTTTGGTGAGCAGCGATTTGGTCAGTCGTTCGGTAATCTTCACTCAGGATTGGCTATCCTGTCGGGTGAGTTGGTTGAACGTCAGCGCAACAAACGCAGCATGTACATTTCGGCACTGCGTTCCTATCTATTCAATCGAGTGATCTCCACTCGTATAGATCAAGGCACCTGGGATAGCCCTCTCGATGGGGATGTCTTGATCGAAGACTTCACGCAAAAAGTTCATCGTTACGACGCTAATGATCATGATCAAAAAGCCCGTTTCGATCAGTGCGATCTGCATTTGACTGCGCCGATGTGGGGTAAAGGCGAATTATACTCCCTGGATAAGGCTCAGATGATAGAAAAGTCGGTCGTCGCGGGGTATCCTCAAATATCTGAGGGGTTGGAAACGCTTGGGCTTAGACAAGAGCGTCGCAGTATGCGATTGGTCCCAAGAGATTTGCATGTGGAAGTGCTAGAGGAACAGGTCGTAAAACTCAGTTTCTCTCTTCCATCAGGCTCGTTTGCCACGAGTGTTTTGCGTGAGCTGTGTGTCTGGTAACCCTTTCCACTTAGGATTGAGCCAATAATAGATAAGAGATAACTAGATGCATATTTTGGTTTCCAATGATGATGGTGTTTACGCACCGGGGTTGCGGGTTCTTGCTGAACGTCTAAAAGAGGCAGGTCACCGCTGTACGGTTGTAGCACCTGATCGTAATAGAAGCGGTGCTAGTAACTCGTTAACCTTGGATCGTCCTCTTGATGCAATTGTGCATAGTAGTGGTTATTTTGGAGTCGATGGAACGCCAACCGATTGTGTGCATTTAGGGGTTTCTGGGATTTTCTCAGATGGTGATATCCCTGATATCGTCGTTTCCGGTATCAATGCGGGTGCAAACTTGGGTGACGATATTGTCTATTCAGGTACCGTGGCTGCGGCAACCGAAGGTCGTCATTTGACACTACCACCTATAGCAGTATCGACCTGCAATTTTCACCCTAAACACTATGAAACGGCCGCACAGGTAGTGGCTGATCTGGTCGCGAATATTGAATCCTTGAAGGTTGCACCGAGAACCGTCATTAATGTGAATGTTCCTGATCTCCCTATGGATCAATTAAAGGGTGTGCAAATTACCCGTTTGGGCCACCGCAGTGCTGGCGAACCGCCACTACCTACTCAAGACCCACGAGGTCGAACTCGCTATTGGATTGCCGCCGTCGGTGAAGCCAAAGATCGTGTTGAAGGTACCGATTTCTATGCGGTTGAAAATGGCTATGTTGCGGTCACCCCTCTGCAGCTGGATATGACTCGCTACTCTGATCTTGATCAGGTGGCTGATTGGTTGGAGCAGTAATAGTGTCCCAACAGCTTTTACGTGAAGGGATCGGAATGACTTCACGCCGAACAAGAGAGAGGCTTCTCAATCGCTTGCAGGATCAAGGGATCACCGATAAAGCGGTATTAGAGACGATCGTTGAAACGCCCCGTCATCTCTTCATTGATGAAGCGCTATCGCATAAAGCCTATGAAGACACCGCGCTGCCAATTGGATATAACCAAACCATCTCTCAACCCTACACTGTCGCTAGAATGAGCGAGTTGCTGTTGGAGTTTGGTGCTAAAGATAAGGTGTTAGAAGTTGGCACGGGATCTGGCTATCAGACAGCAGTTCTTGCTCAGCTCTGTCAGCAGGTTTTCAGTGTAGAAAGAATTCTTCCGTTACAAGAGCGAGCTGCATCTGTACTGGGCTACTTGGGATTGAGTAATGTCTCTCTTTTTCACACTGATGGTGGAATGGGGCTCGAGCATGAGGCACCGTTTGATGCCATTATGGTAACGGCAGCCCCCTCAGTTATTCCCGAATCTTTGAAGAAGCAATTGAAGGTGGGTGGCGTTTTAGTGGCCCCTGTTGGAGATGAAGAGCAAAAACTGGTTCGCATTTTGCGACGCAGTGATTCGCATTTTGAGACCAAAGTGATAGAGCCGGTTAAGTTTGTTCCTCTACTCAATGGGTTGGTAAGTTAATAGACAATGGATCATTTAAATAAGCAGCGCACAGCGTTTCAATATTTTAAGTTGTTATTGAAAGGGATGTTGATGGGTGCGGCTGATGCTGTTCCTGGTGTTTCAGGTGGAACTATTGCCTTCATTACCGGTATCTATGAAGAGCTCATTCACTCGATTCGTCGCTTCGATTTGAAAGCACTGAATGTTCTTTTTAAGAAAGGCTTAGTGGCTGCCTGGAAACAGGTTAACGGAACCTTCTTGTTGGTCCTTGTAGCCGGTATCGCGCTCAGTATCATCTTATTGGCGAAGACGGTTCTGTTTCTCCTAGACGAGTACCCGGTTCTGTTGTGGTCGTTCTTCTTTGGTTTGATTCTTGCGTCAACATGGAGTGTGGCTCGTCATGTTGCAGGTTGGTGCGCCAATCGGATGTCCGTCTTTGTTCTTGGCGCGGTGTTGGCCTATTTGTTGACCTCCATGTCGCCCAGTAGTGTGCCTGATTCGGCGCTGATGGTCTTTTTTGCAGGGATGATTGCCATCTGTGCCATGATTCTTCCAGGTATCTCAGGTAGCTTTATTCTGCTTCTATTAGGGATGTATACGACCATTCTGACAGCGATTAAAGAGTTTGATTTTGCTGTTATCGCACTGTTTGCCGCTGGTGCGGCCTCTGGTTTATTGGCGTTTTCTCGAGTATTGAGTTGGGCTTTCAATCATTATCGCTCAATGACTTTAGCGCTGTTGTCAGGTTTTTTGCTGGGTTCACTCAATAAGGTGTGGCCATGGAAGTACACACTCTCTTACACCATCAACTCTAAAGGGCATCAGGTGCCGCTCGTGGAGCAGAATGTTACCCCAACAGCCTTTACAGATCTTACGGGTGAACCATCTCAATTAGTGTTGGCCATTCTATTGATGCTGTTTGGCTTAGCGGTTGTTCTGTTAATCGATAGACTGCCATCGAGAGGCTAACTGTTTGCGGCTCACTGCTTTACTTGCATTTGCGCTACTTCTCTCTGCTTGCAGCACAGGGTATGCCCCAGTTTCAGATCAGTCACTAGGTCTTCAGCGACCCACCATCGGTGCGGGTGAGTATCGTGTTCGATCGGGTGATACTTTGATTGGTATCGCCTTTAAATTAGGGATCGATCACAGAAGATTGGCCGCAATCAATGGCATTAAAGATAAAGATCTAATATACGCCGGCCAGGTTTTAAAAACTCAAGGCAGCCCTGTTGCTACTCCTTCAAAGCCCCCCTCTAGAGCGGTTGCTAAGCAATCAGTCAACAAAACCCCATCACCTAAAAAGAGAGTTGCGCCAGTCGTGACAAATTTTTCTTGGGGTTGGCCACATTCTGGCAAGATTCTTGCTAGGTATTCAGCTAAAGAGGGTGGCAATAAAGGTTTGGATATCTCTGGCAAACTGGGTGATGCAGTTAAAGCAGCAGCACCTGGGCAGGTGGTATATGCCGGCAGCGGTTTGCTAGGATACGGAAATCTTGTCATTATCAGTCATAGCCAAGAGTTTTTGAGTGCCTATGCGCACAACAGTAAAATTCTGGTTAAAGAGAATCAGCAGGTAAAAGCGGGGCAAGTGATTGCTGAGCTTGGAAGCAGCGGAGCAACGGTTCCCATGCTTCACTTTGAGATTCGAAAAGACGGTAAGCCGGTTGATCCGTTGCGCTATCTACCCAAACGATAGCCCGAACGTTTCAACAAGCCCTCACCCAATAGCTTGATGAAGTGAGTGCAGTATGAATTCAGACAGCAAGATTGAGTTCAATGATGAGTTGTCAGATGATTTAGATCTTTTAGATGGCGAACAGAATAATAATCAAAATGAGCATGAGACAGTCGTCGACTCTCGTCGTGGTAAAGACGGTGTCGCTCATGAAGATTTAATCTCAGCAGTTCAGCTGGACTCGACCCAACTCTACCTCAATGAAATTGGTGCTGCCTCGCTGTTGACGCCCGATGAAGAGAAATCTTTGGGTAGAGCGATCCAACAAGAGGGGTGCATGAAATCCCGTGCGCGAATGATCGAGGCTAATCTGAGGTTGGTGGTTAACATTGCGCGTCGTTACCAAAATCGCGGCTTATCACTGATGGATCTCGTTGAAGAGGGTAATCTTGGACTTATTCGTGCAGTAGAAAAGTTTGACCCTGAAAAAGGCTTTCGTTTTTCCACCTATGCCACTTGGTGGATTCGCCAAGCGGTTGAACGTGGGGTCATGAACCAGACGCGAACCATACGTCTACCCATCCATATTCTTAAAGAGTTGAACAACTATCTTCGCGTTGCACGTGAGCTCTCTCTTACACTGGATCGTGAGCCGACCCCAGAAGATGTGGCTCGTCATCTAGATGAGCCTCTGGAGAATGTTGAAAAGATTATGCGGTTGAATCAACGCGTTGGGTCTTTGGATATTGTGGCAACAGAGGATGGTCGATCGCTAACGGAAGTCATTTCGGATGAAAATGTTAAGTCCCCCGATGACCATAACGCCGATGAAGACCTTCACAAGAATCTAGAATATTGGATAGGCACGCTTCCAGAAAAACATTGCGAGGTTATCTCTCGACGCTTCGGCTTGCGTGGTTTTGATGCTCAGACCCTGGAAATGGTGGGTAATGAAATCGGCCTGACTCGCGAAAGGGTACGACAGATTCAGGTGGAAGGACTCAAAAAGCTTAGAGCGATCTGTTTAGAGAATGGTCTTAACGTCGATTCGCTGTTTAGGCTGTAGCTAACGCTCTAGTAACGCTAGCTTGTCGGTTTTTCCATTCCACTCTTCAGCATCAGAGAGTGGTGCCTTCCGGTAACGGATGTTTGGCCACTGCTCACTCAGTTCGGCATTGAGTTTGTAGTAGATATCCTCCTGTGGGAGAAGGTCATCCTCATGTTTAATAGCTTGAGCAGGGCATTCAGGTTCGCACAGTGCGCAATCGATACACTCATCAGGATGTATCACTAAGAAATTGGGGCCTTCGTAAAAACAATCCACGGGGCACACATCGACACAATCCGTATACTTACACTTGATACAGTTTTCGGTCACGATAAACGTCATGTGTTACCTCCCATCAGCTTTCTATTGAGTATAGATTAAGCGGATCAGTATTTCTCAACTAACTGTTTGAGCTCATAGATTAGGTCCAATGCCTCTCTAGGTGTGAGTGAGTCAGGATCCAATGCTTTTAACTTTAAGTCGCTCTCAGATGGAATAGGAGCGATAAAGAGATCGTTTTGTTGTGGTGATGCCGCTCCAGCTGTTTTGAGGCTGGTTGAAGTAAGAGGTTGAGATTGGCTCCCCTCTTCGAGCTGAATCAGTTTTGATCGGGCACTTTGAATCACTGAGCGAGGTACACCTGCCAATTGAGCAACTTGCAGACCGTAACTCTGGCTTGCAGGCCCCTCTTGGACCTCATGCATAAAGACAATATGGTCGTTATGTTCAACAGCCGTTAAGTGCACATTGACGACGCCGTCAATAAGCTCTGATAGTTGTGTTAGTTCAAAATAGTGGGTTGCGAATAGCGTCAGAGCCTTACACTCTTTAGCTAAATACTCTGCTGCGGACCATGCAAGTGATAGGCCATCAAATGTACTTGTGCCTCTTCCTACCTCATCCATTAGAACTAAAGAGCGCTCTGTTGCGTTATGCAGTATGTTAGCCGTTTCGGTCATCTCAACCATGAAGGTAGAGCGTCCGCCCGCCAGGTCATCGGAGCTACCCATTCGAGTGAAGATTTGATCGACGATGCCAATTTCCGCGCTGCTGGCCGGAACAAAGGAGCCAATCTGAGCCATTAAGGTAATGATGGCTATTTGTCGCATATAGGTGGATTTACCACCCATATTTGGACCGGTCACCATCAGCATCTGTCGTTCTGAATTGAGTTCGGCATTGTTGGCGACAAAGGGCGTGTCTAACACCTGTTCAACAACAGGGTGGCGACCTTCAGTAATCCTTAAACTAGCCGAATTAATCAAAGCTGGGCAGCTGTATTCCAAAGTAGAGGCGCGTTCAGCGAGGTTGCGTAGCAAATCTAACTCTGCCAGTGCCTCGGCTGATGAACGAAGAGGAGTAAGCTGTTCGGCAAGTAGATCGAGCAGCTCATCATAGAGGGCTTTTTCGCGGGCCAATGCACGGCTTTTCGCGCTAAGTGCTTTATCCTCAAACTCTTTAAGTTCCGGTGTTATAAAACGCTCTGCGTTCTTAAGAGTCTGACGGCGTTGATACTCTACTGGAGGTTCAAACTGTTGGGCTTTACCGACCTCAATAAAGTAGCCGTGCACGCGATTGTAGCCAACCTTAAGTGTGGCGATGCCTGTGCGAACTCGTTCACGTTCCTCGAGGTCAATTAGATAGCTACCTGCGTTTTCACTCAGGCCCTGAAGCTCATCAAGCTCAGCATCGTAGCCACTGGAAATGACACCGCCTTCACGAATGACAACGGGAGGATTCACTTTAATAGCTCGGCTCAAAAGCGAGGCTAGATCCGGAAAGGAAGAGACAGCCTGTTTGAGGTGGATGAGTCGATTGCCTTCGCAATCTGTCAGTAATTCTTGGATGTCTGGTAGCGCATTCAGTGCCAATTTGAGACGCTCTAGATCCCTTGGTCGAGCTGAGCGCAGAGCAACACGTGACAGAATTCGCTCTATATCGCCAATTGAGCGCATGACATCGTCAAAGGCTTCAAAACGGAACTGATCCAGCATCCATTGGATGGCTTGCTGTCGTTCTTGTAGAGCAGTGATATTACGAAGGGGTCTGTGCAGCCATCGGCGCAGCATTCTGGCAGCCATAGGTGTCTTAGTTCTATCTAAAACAGAGACCAGGGTTTGCTCGCTACCACCATTGAGGTTGACATCGATCTCAAGATTTTTACGTGTAGCGGCGTCGATATGAACCGCCTCGTTACCCTTATCTACGATTAAACTGTTGATGTGGGGTAGAGCGCTTCGCTGAGTATCTTTAGCGTATTGCATTAAACAGCCAGCCGCCGCAACAGCAAGTGACATGCCTTCACAGCCAAACCCCACTAGGTCTCGAGTTTTGAATTGCTCGTTTAGGATTCGATGTGCGGTCTCAATCTCAAACGCCCAAGGTGGCTGGCGCCTCAGGCCAAGACCACGAAGCGACTGGATCCACTCTTGCTCAGCAAGCTCATCTGAGACAAGCAGCTCTGCAGGCTTTAGTCGCTCGATTTCGGAGTGTGCGAATGCTGAAGTGTCGAGTTCAGAGACATGAAAGCGACCTGCGCTAATGTCCAGTACTGCTAGGCCATATCGATTTTTATGTTCATAAATGGCGGCTAAAAGATTATCACGACGCTCCTCTAGAAACGCCTCGTCTGTCAATGTGCCAGGTGTGATGATTCGAGCAACTTGACGCTCAACCGGCCCCTTGCTGGTGGCTGGATCACCTACTTGCTCGCAGATGACAACGGACTCACCCAGTCTAACCAGCCTGGCGACGTAGCCCTCGGCTGAATGAAAAGGGACTCCGGCCATTGGAATGGGCTCACCGCCCGATTTGCCACGTGCAGTTAGCGAAATGTCCAACAGCTCGGCAGCTCGTTTAGCATCGTCGTAAAAAAGCTCATAAAAATCCCCCATGCGATAGAACAGAAATTCATGTGGGTGATCGGCTTTGATGCGTAAATACTGTTGCATCATTGGCGTGTGCTGGGAAAGATCTTGTGGACTATTGGACATAAAATTTACAATTATTAAAGCGAGCTAAAGATCAGATTCTACTTGAATCTGTTTGATTATCGAGTGACGAGAACAATAAATTTTAATGAAAGCTTTGACTGTGAAGAGTGATGAATAAGCAAATTGATCTGTTGGCTAAAAAGCTGATTGATGCACGATTAATGATGGCGACGGCAGAGTCTTGCACCGGCGGTGGTATTGCTCAGGCGCTCACTGATATATCGGGCTCATCACAGTGGTTTGATAGTGGTCTAGTTACCTACTCCAATGAAGCTAAGCAGCGTTTATTGGGTGTTCCAAACGAATTGATTGATCAGTGGGGTGCAGTAAGTGAGCCCGTTGCTAAGTCGATGGCTGAAGGGGCGGCAAATCAAGAGGGCGTGGATTTGGCGGTCGCTGTGACTGGTATAGCTGGTCCCACTGGTGGTAGTAAAGATAAGCCTGTCGGTACTGTATGGATTGCCTGGAAGATACCTAATAAACAGTCAGAAGCGCGCTGTTTTAAGTTCGATGGAGATCGTTCCGTAATTCGGCAGGCGACCATAAATGCAGCTATTACGGGGCTCTTAGAGCGTTTGTGAAATTATTTTCGTATTCCTGTTTGACATATTTTTTACCTGTGCTTTAATACTGGTTATTAATACAGTAGTTAGCCAGTAGACAGCTCAAGGAATTTCTCATGGATCAGAATCGTAAGAAAGCATTAGACGCAGCACTCTCACAAATAGAACGACAGTTCGGTAAAGGCGCAGTCATGCGCATGGGTGAGCAGCCTCGTGAGGCTATCCCTGCAGTTTCAACTGGCTCACTAGGATTGGATATTGCCCTAGGTATAGGCGGTCTTCCTTACGGACGTGTTGTAGAGATCTACGGTCCAGAGTCCTCTGGTAAAACAACACTAACCCTGCAAGTGATAGCTGAAGCTCAAAAGCAGGGTAAAACTTGTGCATTCGTGGATGCTGAACACGCTTTAGATCCGATTTATGCTGAGAAACTTGGTGTTGATGTCGACTCGCTTCTTGTTTCTCAGCCGGACACAGGTGAACAAGCACTTGAAATTACCGACATGCTAACTCGCTCGGGCGCTGTTGATGTGATCATTGTCGATTCGGTTGCTGCATTGACGCCTAAAGCTGAAATCGAAGGTGATATGGGTGATTCGCACGTCGGTTTGCAAGCACGCTTGATGTCTCAAGCACTTCGTAAACTGACGGGTACCGTTAAACAGTCAGGTTGTTTGCTAGTCTTCATCAACCAGATTCGAATGAAAATCGGTGTCATGTTTGGTAATCCATTATGTTTTGTAAAAAAGTTGTGTGCGCCGATGGGTGGGTGGGTTAGTGTGGCTTTTGCCTAATTTCTGACGGTTCACACAAGTTTCTTGCAAATTACAGATTCACAGCTAAAGTCACTGTATTAATTTTTGGAGCAGCAACACAATGGATGCAAATCGTAAAAAGGCACTAGATGCCGCACTATCCCAGATCGAGCGTCAGTTTGGTAAAGGCGCAGTAATGAAAATGGGCGATACGCCCCGTGAGCGAATGCCGTCGGTATCAACTGGCTCACTCGGGCTAGATGTTGCTCTTGGGATTGGGGGGCTGCCGTACGGACGTATCTGTGAGATATACGGCCCTGAATCAAGCGGTAAAACGACCCTTACTCTATCTGTGATCGCAAATGCGCAGAAAGACGGTAAGACGTGTGCATTTATTGATGCGGAACACGCACTAGACCCTGTATATGCTGAGAAGCTTGGTGTGGATTTGGATGAACTCATCGTTTCACAACCAGATACTGGCGAGCAAGCGCTGGAAATTTGTGATTCACTTGTTCGTTCAGGTGCGGTGGATGTAATTATCGTAGACTCCGTAGCTGCACTTGTTCCGAAGGCTGAGATAGAGGGCGATATGGGGGATTCCCATGTCGGTTTACAAGCGCGGTTGATGTCCCAGGCTCTGCGAAAGCTTACGGGTAATGTAAAACAAGCAAATTGTTTGCTCGTATTTATTAACCAAATCCGTATGAAAATTGGGGTTATGTTTGGGAATCCTGAAACCACGAGTGGCGGCAACTCTCTAAAATTCTACGCTTCTGTACGTCTCGATATTCGTCGAACGGGTGCCGTCAAGGAAGGTGATGAGATCACGGGCAACGAAACTCGAGTGAAAGTCGTGAAGAACAAGGTATCGCCACCCTTCAAACAAGCAGAATTTCAGATCATGTACGGTTCAGGTATAAATCAGCTAGGTGAAGTTGTGGATCTTGGTGTACAGCAAAAGTTTGTTGAGAAGGCTGGTGCTTGGTACTCATATAACGGTGACAAGATCGGTCAAGGCAAAGCCAATGCAGTTAAGTTCTTGAAAGAGAACCCAGAAATCGCTGCCGAAATCGATGGAAAAATCCGTGAGGTTTTGATGCCTACACCTGCACCGAAGGAACAGAAGCGTTCAGGCTCTGAAGAGCAGCAATTGGATCTATAAATGACTGCGGGCACACGTCTGTCGGTACACAACACTACAATAGACATAAGTAGCGTTAGCCGAGTATTTTCAGATGATGTGCTCGAACATATCGTTGGTGAAGACGCTATCAATCGCTACAAGCAGCTCAGCGTCTCAATGACCAGACAGGTGTTATACGCGTATCGCTACTGGGCTGAATTCATCGATTATGAGCAAGATATAGCGTCTCAGTATCTTCGCAGTTACCAAGGGGAAGCAACCCCAAGCAAGCTGGATTTTTTGATACATCTTGACCGTTTTGAGCGGCATCTTATATCACAGCATAATGAGTCTGTGGGTCGCCGTAATAAAATTCGAAGCGGATTAAATTGGCTGCTCAAAGACCTTGCCAATCAGAGAATTGTACCGAGTGGGCTGGGCCTCTCGTCGGTTGGTGATAAAGGGCGTCAAATCGCCAGACCTAAAGCTAAAAAAAAGGTCGTTACAGAGGCTCATTCTGCAACAAAAATTGATGATGCCCTGCGCGATAGCATTTCATCCTTTGTTGGCTCTATTTCCGCTGAGAATGAAGATCGTGATGAGATGATTAATCTCGTCATCAACTCAGTTAAAGAACTTTCTGCCAGTGGTGAAATTGGTCGTCATAGCACTAATGATTTTTCGACTATTTGGCCTTTAGTTGAGGCGGCACTTCATCGTCGGTTAATTCGCATAAGAGAATTGGCAGAACGAATCTATCAAGAAGAGATCTCTAAGCGAGACACCGCACTTTCTTTGGCTGCAAAGGGGGAGTCGGTCGCTAAGATAGTTGCCGATTACTTTACCGTCCCTATCGGGAAAGGAAGTGCAAAAAATGGTTGCTCTCGAAACCCACTTCAGGATGCGTTTGATGGCCTGACAGCAAAAGACGTCGAGTGTGGACTGTTAGCCGCCTATCTAGATCCTTCAAGTCCGTTATACCTTACTGGTTATAGTCACAAGACTCGGGGCTACCAGCGTTTCAATAAATATCGGAAGGCTAACGATATTGGTCTTGCCGATCAGCTAAGTGCGTCGGATTTGATAGGAGCGAGCACGCGTCTTTTAGTTTCCGCACAAATCATCCTTATCTACGATCTTGTCGCAAATGTAGGTGGAGTAAGAAGTTTAAAGCGCACCGATTATCTAAATATTGGTGATGTGCTCGCGTCGATCAGCTGGGACAAGCCACGAGCAAAGTCGCGATACAACGGCTACGAGAAGCTGCGAGGAACTGAGAAACCTACCAGTTCGAGCGATGTGTTTACTACGATTAAAGCGTTCACCGATGGATATGCAAATTGGCGCTCTCCAGGCATTTTTTTCCGTACCCTCAGTGATGGTAGAACAGAGCATGATTTACTGTTCTTGAAGCCTGGCGAGAAGGCAACGGTTAGTAACTCTTTGGAGGTTAAAGGGTGTGACGATACTTGGTTTAATAAGCACACCCAAGAGATTCTGAGTAAGGTAGCTGAAGGAATCACAGCAACGTCGATTCGCAGTTCAATCATACTTCTGGATGCAGTTCGGAACGGTGAAGATTCTGCTAGAAACACGGCGCGACACGAATCCAAATCGGCTATTCGTGGATACATCTATAAATTAGGATTTACCGACAAGCTTGAATCTAAGATGAGAGCGTTCATAGGATGGCTAGAGGCGTTAGCTACACTCGATATTGACGATTATGCGGAGAGAGCAGGGTATGATCAGGCCGAGTTCATGGCTCTTCAAGATCGCATCCGTAAAGACGGTTTCGGCGGTGTTATCTGCAAAGATTCCGATGCTGGATTCCAGCCTGAAGGCAACAAGAATGGATGCGGGCTGTTTTTAAAATGTATTACCTGCGACAACCGTGAGCCATCCTTTTTTGCAACTCAAGATAATGTAGTACAGCTAGTGATGTGGGGAGCTGCCATAGAGAATGGAGTCGACGCAGGAATCATCAAGAAAGACATCGATGGTAGTGGAGAATGGACTATGTGGGCACTGTTTGTCCAGACGGTATATGAGCGTCTGGATAATGATCCACGTTACAAATCCATGCTAATCGAAGCTGAGCAGTACGTTCGCAATTTACCCCAGAACCCATACCAAGCGATTATAAAGCATGAGGCCTCTAAATTATGATGACTCTCGGAGTTTTCTATCCTGAGTTCGAGGTCGATAGAGACTATTTTCCAAGTGAGTTTCATTGGCTAAAAAACGACTTCTCTGATGAGCAGTGGAAAGTTCAGTTTGGAGGCTTTGGCAAAATCGCAAACCTTAATTTTGACTTTGTGGTTGGGCCAAATAGATCTCTTTTAAATAGTCCCGTACTGCTTTCCGATTTAAAGAGGCTACTGGCTTTGGTGGGTCAGTTCAGTAAGTCTAAGCCAGGGGTTTTCGGCTTAGTTAATAACAAAAACGGTACTGCTGGTTACGCTTCAGGGTCTCGTCTGAGGGGGCTTTTGGGTGACTTCGTAAGGATACACCGAACGATCCGCCATCTTGGATATGAATCGCTTTCGGAAGTAAAGCCAAAACATCTACGAGAGATACTCGAATATCTAGCAGACGCCGAACAGTATGGACTGGACTACTTCGGCAAGTTACGTACATACGAAGAGGAACAGTTAGCCTTGAGTGATAAACTCAAAGAGGTACCTGTAAGCATTCGTCGAGACCGCAAAAGTCCATCAAGTGTTGATTGGCCTTCGGTCTATCTTTGCCTAGGGCTGAGTAAAGGAGTTATATCAACAAGCCCCGCATTCAAAAACGCGCGTGATGCGATGGATGCAAGGGTTGGGGAGTGTTACCCGACAGAATTCTGGTTAACCCCATATATTCGTGATGAGAGTGGTGAGCCAACAAAGACTACCAAATCGCGGTTAAGAGATCTTATTACTGCCCTCAGAATGTTAATAGCGGCAAGTTCAATCGAAGGGCTCATGGATGATGGATTCAAATTCACCCTAGATGAGTTCGATGAGGCGTGGAGCAATAACTTAGTTAGTCAAGCTCCTCATGCGGTCGGCACTGGTCGTACAGCCAATATAGAAGTTGAAGACTTCTTGCGATTATTGGATGGCTGTGTTCGCTGGGTTACTCATTATGCTGATGAGTTGTTTGACTTAGAAAGACAGATTGAAGAGCTGAAGAACAAGTATGAAGCGAGAAGTGAGCCTACTAGGCTGCTGTCGGGAGAGCTAAGGTCTTTGACTCAAAGAAGTGAATGGGTCGGATGCCCAGCATCACCATTTCCATTGAGTGGGTTAAATAATGCTAAATCGGCTCCTGAAGGTGCGAAAAGGGTATTCAATCAAGCAGAGATTAGAACCATAGCACAGGCCGTAGCTAATGGATCTACAGCTGCGCAAGTACGTGATGAACATTTACCGCACCACGACCGCGTTAACATAGAACGTGCCATGATGTCTTTTCGTCATCGAAACTCCCACCTTTCAACAACCGACATAGGTATAGATCACGCCCTGTACACTCTCCTTCCTTTAGCCTGTAAGGTTATTTTGCTCGCTTTCACCGCAGGACGAGAGGAGTCCATAGACTGTCTAGAGGCAGGTTGTATCTCTGAAGATCGGGGCATGAAATTCATCCGAATGTGGATTCCTAAGACTGGTCTTGGATGGCAGAAACTCCCTGCTGTTGAAATTCATCGCCTCGCTGTAGAGACGCTAGAACGGTTGTCCGCAAGGCGCCGTGCGCGTACAGGTGAAAAGACACTTTTTAAATTCGACTCTGAGGAATTAGGCTTTCAAGATCGGGGTTTGAACTGGCAATACAACATCCCGAGATTAGCTCAATTATGTGGGATTGATGTTGAAGGTCTGACTGAAAATCTGAATGAGCACCAATTTAGGCGATTCTTCGCGATCATGTATTTCTACCGCTACGAGGTTGATGCTGACTTTGAAGCATTAAGTTATTACCTGCGTCACATAACCTATGAGATGACGGCTGTATATGTGTCAGAGAAGGAGGCAGGTCGAATCTTAAAGCAGGTGCAGGCAGAGAAGGTTCAGCGATACGCGCGATTGGCTGCGGCTAACGACTCAGGGATTGGGGGCGGCTTTGCGGAGATACTGCGTGAAGAGCTAGCTAACAAACTTGGTGTTATGGATCCGAGTGAGATCGAAGATGCTGATCTGATGTTCGAAGATGAAGAAGATGCCTTCTTATTCGATTTTACAACGAACGGGGATGTCTGTTTCGGGCGAACACCGCGCTTCAAGAGCCGCTCGAAGTGCAAGGTGACCGATGAGGCTGGAGAAGATCATATCGCTCTTTATAAAGCTTCAGACCGCTTATGTGGGGCTTGTCCGAACCAGCTATGCATATCACAGATTAAAGACAACATGATTACTCACCAGCATGAGGAGTACATTTTCCGTTCTACAAGAGTGCTGGATGCAGCGATAGCTAGATCGGAGGCAGAATCATGACTGATGCACTGAACCTTTCAAACCAAGCTAAAGCTGAGGCTGCGCGCCAAAAGCTAATTGATAAAATTGAGGTGCTGGAGAAAGCACTCAACGAAGTTGCGGAGCATCCGCTCGGTGAGCTTTCTAAATGTAAGTCGGTCAGTGCCATCGCCAAATTCGAGGGATTTGGACTTAAGGCCATTCACAATCGAAAGACGTTGGATCTTCATCCAGATGTTAAAGCGCGTTATGAAGACCTTGCGGGAAAAGTGCAGAGTTACAATCCCACCGATTCAAAAGAAGTTCGAGACCTGCGTAAGCGTGTTGATGAGCTTCGAGGTGAACGAGATACTGCTGTTCTGGTAAATGAAAAATTAGTCGAGACACTGGCTGTTCATGCTGATCGAGAGCGCTCTGCGTTAGAGAGCCTAGATAGTGCCTTGGCAAAGATAGATCGTCTGGAAAGTCAAAACCAAAAGCTTCTTAAAGAGCGCGATGAGTTGAGGAAGGCTAAAGCATCGGGTCGTCCGTTTACGGTGGTTAGCTAGATGTTTCAGATCATTAAAACACGTTCTGAGGCGACATTCAGGAGAGACCACCCAGACGAGAACCCTCCCCTGATTTTGGACTGTGGGCGAGTTGTCTGGCGATTTCCAATGATTATAAACCTAAGCCTTCCTCCTGAACGTCGTATGCATCGGGAAGGTAATGAGTTTCTGATCTATTTGGCAGTAAATGTTAGTGACGCTGCCAGCCGTGCCAAGTATATAGACGATGCCTCTCTTGCACTCACTTACTGGTTTAACTTTGTACATTACTTAGATGATAGAAAGCGCCCTGACCGCAATGAGTGGGATGTAACATCGTCTGATTTGATGCGCTTTCGCATCTACCTCCAAAATCACGCAGGGCTAAGCAATGCCCGCGTGGAGGATTACATCACTTGGACTTACCGATTTTACTGGTACCTCGATCATTTCAGGCAGAGTGACAAGTACGGCCTAATTGGAATCAACAAACCCGAACGTAATGAAACGTATCCCATCTATGTCAATCGTGTCAAAGGCATGTGGCCCTTTAGTATTCCCAATACCCCGTCATTACTCAAAGGATCAAAGCCCTCGAAGACGTTCTGGGATGATTGGTCGAATGCAATTGAAATGGCCGTTGCTAGCAAATCTGCTGTAGGCACACGAGATGCGCTTATTATGGAGCTGATTCAGAAATTCGGTCTTCGTCGTGAAGAAATTATCACTCTCGAAGTGGATGCTTTTGCGGAGCGAGCGCCTGCTTCATCTGCGATTACTGAAATGCAGATTCAGCTTTCGAAGACCAAGAACGAGACACGTAAAGGCGTTAAGGGGAGGGTTGCAAGTGGCCCAAAAGATGTATATTTGAGAGTGCAGAAGTTTATCAAGACAAGCCGCAAACGTTTCATTAAAGCGGGAATCAAAGATAATGCTGTCTTCCTATCTAAGCGCACAGGAAAGCGTCTATACCTAACAACCCTATCGGGCGAGTTAAAGCGAAAATATCAGGTCACTCCGCACGACGGTCGCAAGGTCTCTGCCACTCATCAGTTTATTCATTACTTGGATCAAGGCATGAGTGAAAAAACTGCCATGATGCTTGTAGCAGAGAATCTCGGGCATTCTCAAAAAACTGGCGGTGTCACCTTACAGCAAGCATACCTCCAAGCCCAAATACTCCGAGAAAAACGTGAGATAAAGACTACAAGTGAACGGCTTGAAGGCTATCAGTCGGAGAATGATGAGCTGAAGCTTGAGGTCGCCAATCAGGAGTCTGAGATTCAGCATAAAAATCAAGTCATCAGCACTCAGGCACAGCAGCTGCAAGCAGCGCTGGAAGAAATTGAGCGCCTAAAGGCTCTGAATAGCGGTTAATAGGGCCGCCTATCGCAAAATAGCTAAGCCACGCCAACGGATAAAAATTTATCAAAATTTCTAAATAAATCTAATCAGCTGTTGTAATAAAGTTTTGCGGCGAAATGCTGTTGGCTGTTCAATCGTGACTTTTTCCAAAGTCTTTGCCTGCCCAACGATATGAACTTCGTGCTCTGCTCTGGTTATTGCTGTGTATAGCCATGCACGATCAGTAATCCTTCCGTCTTGAAGCACGACAATGATTCGGGGGAATTGAGAACCCTGTGCCTTGTGGAGCGTGATCGCGTAGCCCAGCTGCATACAGTTAAGTAGCTCTTGCGTGATCTCAATAAGCTCTCCGTTGTCCAAGCGGACTTGACCGAATGCTTCTGCGGTTTGCTTGACGCTAACTAGCTTACCAATCGAGCCGTTCTGTACACCTAAGTGGTAGTGATTCTTCGTGAAGAGTATTTGGTCGTTGAGTCTGAAGTTAACGTAGTAATCATCGGAGTCGAGATTGAACTGCATAATCTCGGATTCAGAATTGAATTTTGACTGTATCAAAGTATTAATATCGCCCACCAGGCCTCTCGTTGGTGCGACGACTCGAGAGGATTCAGGATCAAGGCCGTACAGATTGACAGCCGTACTTAAAGCTTGGTCTTTATCCACTTCGTAGAAGAATACGTTCCCATAGTTCAGCGATTCGGGAACCTTTCCGTTATTAATTGTCTTGGAGTAGAGGGGGATTCCAGTGTCGCCTTTCTGTCTCTTAACGATGTCTAAGGTGGTATTAGCAATTACGCCAGACTGAATCATGTCGTGAAGAATTTTTCCCTTGCCGATTGGCGGGAGTTGGTTTGGATCTCCCGTAAAAATTAGCTTCGTATATGGGCAGGTTTGATTAACGATTTTAAACATCGTTGGCAAATCAACCATTGATGCTTCATCTATCACAATTAGCTGCTTCCTGCCGTCTGACGAAATAACAGGATCACCCCGAAGAAATCTGGCGATTGTTGATGTAAGCAATCCGATAGATTCGTGAAGCCTCATTGCTGCACGACCTGACAGGGCAACGGCATGTATCTCGTAACCCAGTTTTTGTGCCGTTTTGAGTAGAGTGTTCAGTACCGTAGTTTTACCTGTACCTGCTCCACCCGTGATGCAACTTATTTGATGTTCTAAGCTGACTGTCACTGCCTGAAGTTGTTTCTCGGTTAGCTCGTATTCGAGTGTCCCTAGAGTTTGATTTAAAGCGTCGCGATCATTCGGCGTTAAGGTGGTTTTAATTGTGCTCAAGCGTTTGAAACGCTTGGCTACAGCGAGTTCCTGTATCGCAGTTGAGGCTGGATGCAGTCGATCCTCTTCTTCGTTGTAAACGGCTACCGAAATAGAGCTCTGGAGGTATTCAACTGCTTCCTTAGATTGCTTGTGATTCTTCAGAATATCGAACACCTTTGTTTCAACAAGCGAGGGCCTCGTATAGGTGCTTCCGTCCGCGAGGAGTTTGTTAAGAGCGATAACCGCCGCGGCTCTCATGCGTTCTTTGGGGTAGCTTGTTTGTCTCCAGGCTCCGCTCGTTTTGATGAACTGATCAATGTCACTAATCTTCACGCCAAAATTCGCAAGCTCATACGGATTCTGCTTTAACGCTTCAATCGTTTTTGTATGATGGTACTTTAGAACGCGCCGTTGGACGGTTGCAGGAATCCCCGCTTGTGACATCCAGATTGTATGCTTCAGGTTTTGGTATTTCTCATAACCTGCGTACAGAGCCTTAATCGATTTGTCAGACAGTATGGTTCTGAACCCTTCGAGATGCTTGGCTCCTTTCTCCTGAAGCATGTTGTGAATATTGGGGCCATACTTTGCCCAAAGCTCTCTAGCTTTTGATTCTCCGATTCCTTTGAATTCAGGATCTTTGGCTACAAATTGAATGAAGGTCTCGCCATCATTAGGCAGACAGAATTCAACTCGATTTGGGTTTTGGTAAACTCGTATTTCATGCCTGTAATGCCCCTGATCCAGCCAGTGCTTATCTATGCAGCCCTCCACTTCCCAGAGCTGTCCCATTGCAGGTTTCACTGGCAGAGAATCAGACTTTACCCATACCTGTACTGAATACAGCGCAGACTTTTTCTGATGCTTGATGTTAACGGGCACGCCTTTCAATAGAGTGCTCTGATCTTTAATCGTGTGACCAGTGATTCTGACGAGATCGGACGACTGAATTATTTCGAAGGACATAGTCGAAACACTTCTAGTTCATCTATCGCTTCAATCAAATCGGCAGAGGTAGCAAGCTTTGCTTCCAATGCCCTAACTTTTTCCTCTAGTACCGCGACTTGGGCTCTCAAGTCGTGGTTTGTGGCCTCTAGCTCGCCAAGTCTATGACGGTCAAATGCTTTTTGGATTGATGTCGAGTCGTACTGTTTGGGAGCGTCTTTGGCGGCTTTCCCTTCTTCGGTTAGGGGCGGCAATACGCCTCTTACCCTGAGTGATTCCTCGAGTTCAGCAAGCTCTTGGATAATGACTGGATTCTTCTTAAGCGAGTTCATCGAAACGCCACTCAGCTTGTTTATCTCAGCCTTATTTAGCTTGCCGCGATAGGCGATCTTGGTGTAACCATCGTCATCCATCGAAGACATCCAGGCCCTGAACATGGAAACGTATTTGTCGCCCTTATCTTGGCTCATTCATAACTCCCAACAATTCTCGAGATTGTCATGCGTGATACACCATACTTCCGACTCAGAGCGCTTTTGTTCGCGCCGCGCTTGTAATCAGTTATCACTTTCTTCTTTTGTTCGTCGGAGAGTATCGGCGGCCTGCCAAACTGTTTGCCTTCTTCCATGGCTCTTTTTCGACCCTCAGAAGTGCGATCAATAATGAGTTCTCGCTCCAACTGAGCAAACGTAGCCAACAGGGCGAGTTGCGCTTTCGCGTACGGCGTATCATTGGATGTGTCAATTGCGTTATCTAGGCTTTTGAGTGACGCCTTCTTCGCGTGAATTTCCTCAATTGTGTTGATGATTGATTTCAATGACCGTCCGAGCCGATCTAGCTTAGTTATGACCACTACGTCTCCTTTGCGGATGAAGCTGATCATCTCTGCGAGTTTAGCGTCATTGATTTTGGAGTCACCTGATTGTTTGCCAGAGAAAATCGGGTCGCACCCAATTTCCTCTAACCTCTCAAGCTGTTCAGTCAGGTCTTGCTCTTTAGTGCTGACCCTAGCGTATCCGATATACATTAGCTTTTGCTTTCAGCCCTGCATTTTGGGCATTCGCACTTGAAACCGAATTTCTGGTAAATCTGCTGCCTGCGACTATTTACGTTTTTGCTCAGGGGCTGAAGGGAGTTTTTTTCCATGGATGACATGTCTTCTGCGAGTTCATCGGAAATATTCACGAGATAAGAGAAGGTGATTTCCTCTCCCGCTTTAATATCCCTTAGAGCGACCATTCCAGCTACGCGCTGTTTGATTTCTTCTGGATCTTCAGTCGACCACAGCTTGGCATTAGGTTCGCAACTGTGGTTCATCATGCACATCATAGGGGAGATCGTGGCACGCTGATACGCGTGAATGCTGTCCCCAACCTCTCCAAGTATGTAACCACAGACCACGTTGTACGCCGCTGCAAGATTAAAAGCGTCATATGCGTCGTTTTTGGTTAAGTGACCATTTTTGATCGGCATGTCGATCCACTTCTTAACATCGTTGGGGATAGTCTTCTTCCAGCGTTTAGTCGAGAACCCAAGCTCTTTTAGCCTGTTGAAGTGACCCTCTTGAAGGATTCGCCAGCTCAATCGTACTTGTACAGGGATGTGTTCCTCTCCTGCGGCAGCAATGCTTTCGAAAACTACGATGTCTTCGAGGAATACGATGTCGCCTGCACTAATATTTTGGACTGCATATACCCCAAGCTGCCCGTTTGTAGTTTTTTTGATTTTCGCCTTCGATGTATCTGTTCGTGCCACTGATGAACCTCCAGAGTGTTCAAATATCTTAACTTTTGAACAAGTATAGTTCAGTGTGTTCAGAAATCAATAGAATATATTATGAACATGTCCATAAATGCTGTTTTGATATTTGATCATGTCTTCTTGACCAATTGTCGAGACTGGCTGGGCTTTCCCTCTGTAACCACTGCACAGGTATGTTTAGTTCTTCGAAAATATTCGATAAGTGATAAGGCTTTAATCGGTTTAATAAATCCGCAAGGGCTTTGGTTTTTAGCTCAAAATACGCGTCAGTCACATTGGGGACGGGCATTCAAACGTTTCGGGTATGCAAAATCATTTAGGTTTTTGGCTCATAATAGATCGTGAAGGGGACAGAATGAACGCATATAGGCCCTTAGATGTCGCAGCTATGTCTCGGGTTTTTAGCACAAAATACGCTTCAGCCCTTGTGGAATCGGACATTCACCTGTTCTGAGCATGTTCAATTATTCTGGTTTTTGGCTCAAAATAGATCGTGAAGAAGGCAGCAAGAGCGAATAAGAGCCTCGAGCCACCGTATGAATGCTTCGGGCTTTGAGCTCAGAATACGCTCCAGTACCTAAGGAATGGGGAATTCAGACGTTATGAAAATGCTCGACCATTCAGGTTTGTAACTCAGAATAGATCGTGAAGAAGGTACCATGAGCGAATAAGAGCCTCGAGCCACCGTATGTCTGCTTCGGGCTTTTAGCTCAAAATACGCTCCAGTACCTAAAGGATGGAGCATTCACAGGTTTTGAAAATGGTCGATCATTCAGGTTTTTAGCTCAAAATACTCCGAAAATCTTGTGGTAAAGGGGTATTCAGACTTTTGCTGGTCAACTAAGTAAGCCTTGTCACGAGGACGCGACACGTTGATCGACTCCCGCAGATCAAAATTTTGATACCAAAATTTACGGGTGATATTGACGATAGAGAGTTGTTAAGATTCATTGAGCAACATAACTAAACATGCGGTAGGCGGTCAAAAGAGGAAAATCTGTGGCTAATAAGCCACATACGCTCTAGTCTTACAGTCGCTCGTCGAGAGTGACCACCTCTTTATGGCCCGAGTTTGGCGCAGAACAAGGCAGAAACTTAATGCAGCTTAAAGATATTCTGAGCAACGCTCACGATCAGTTGAGATTTGCGGAAACTAAACATGCATCAAATCTTGCCTTCAATGGTGTCTTGATATTCGGATTCATACGTCTACTGCTATTACCAGGCACTGAAACATCTACAAGTATTCTTTTAGTTACGACTCTGGCGATTCTCTGTTGTGGCTATTCGAGTGTTACATCAATCCGAAGCTTCTTCCCAAATACAGATAACACGCCTAAAAAGAATCAAACGATACAAGGCCCGAATCTTGTTTATTTCGATCATCTTGGAAGATTATCGGAAGATGAATTTTTAAGGCTTTATTATCAAAAGTCTAATATATGCGAAAAGGAAATGTTAGAGATAGATAAGGATATGGCAAATCAGATTATCGTTATTTCTCAAATTGCGTCTAATAAATTCCGCCTTTTCTCAGAAGCTGTAATATTCACTATATCCGCGACATTGCTGGGATCTGTGTTTCTTGTCTTAATTATTGCTTCTAGGGCATAGCAATGAACTTCAAAAAATATCAAAAACCAACACGTTCGATGATTAGCGTTACGGACTCGCAACTCCCAGAAGAAATTTGCAAGTTATTAAAGAATCAAGTGCAGAGATTCAGAAACAGTATTGAAATTGTCGAATCCAATTCTATACCTCATACCAAAGATATGCCTGGAACAGGTACTGATAAGTGGCTAAAAATTAAAGGGCCGATATGTGTCTCTACCGATATGGCCAACTCTACTGCGCTAAGTGCCAAGAGCTATCCGAAGCAAACTGCCAAGGTCTACCAGCTATATACTGACACTGCGACAAAACTTTTCCATAGCTTTGATGCACGATATATAGACATCAATGGAGATGGTGTATTTGCTATGTTCGATAGCAATCAACCGTACTCTGCTTTTTGTTCAGCAGTCGCATTCAAGACGTTCTTCGGACAAGTTTTCATCGATACAATCAAGAGCATCATTCCTGACGACATAGAATTAGGAAATCACATCGGTATAGACCAGAGAACTATTCTTGTGAAAAAGCTTGGTCTCCGAAAGTACGGTGAGCGTGGCGATAAACAGAATGAAGTTTGGGCAGGCAGAACGGTTAACATGGCATCTAAGCTAGCTAGTCTAAAATCGGAAAATACTGTTATCGTATCTGATCGGTTTTTCGAAAATCTGAGTCATGAAGATGCTCGGTTAAGCTGCGGCTGTGACGGGAGCGGGCAGCAGTCATCTAAAACCTATCTTTGGCATGAACATGATCTTTCGAATGACGCGATCTTCGATTTTGATAAAGCGTTTGTGCTGAATACAAATGGTTGGTGCAAAATACATGGTACCGAGACAATTAAACGATTGTTGGACGAAGAGAGCTAATTTTTCCAAGGGAAATCGGGCGCAGATCCTTTGATAATCCAATCCTGTATTTGAAGTATGGAAGCTCTGGTGTTTGCTAGTGGCTTATTAGAATCGAACCTGGGAAGCAGAGCTGTGTGATGCGATAAATTCAATCTCGCGCTACGCTTAAGTTGCTACTGCAACACGGAGGAAAGCAGATGCTCGTACTAACACTCCATGACGGACAGTCAGTCCGTATCGGTGATGAAATTAAGATCGAGATGGATCGGTGTATCGACGATGGAAACTCAACGCGGCTCAGAATAGAAGCTCCCAAGGACGTTTCAATCCTTCGAGAGGAGCTTTTGTCCTCAAACTATCAGTCGGATACGCAGCCTTAAACTCGTGAAGAAAAAGGACTGCGGGGTGCAGTCCTACACTCAATTTGCCTATCACGCGGTGCTTTCACTATCTAGTCTCTGAAGCTATAGTTAAGACTGGTCGAGTTCCGCTGGCTCGACTCCAAGCATTTTGGCTTGTATTTCAAGTTCATAGTCCCGTTGGGTAAGGTCGAAAACAGATGGCTGTCACGCAAGGCAAGATCATTGAGTCACTCGAAGCTATATGCGGCTCGCTCGATAAAGACGAGTTCATCTATCAGTTCCTTCTCGCCTACGGTTTCCCCAAAGCCACTATTACCCGACTCAAAGATGGATCGAGAAACGTAGCTAGCAATGGCGACGTTGCCCTCAAAAAGCAGCTGTACTTCAGAACCCTAGCCAGCGGCACGAATGTGTATGAAGCCGCCGAAGCACTCAAGTCAGAGCCAGTTGTCAAATCCAACGACATCCGATTCATAGTTGTAACTGATTTCGACTCGCTCGTTGCTTTTGACCTCAAAGCTGAGGAATCCCTCGATACAGACATCAATCTCTTGGATAAGCAGTATGCGTTCTTTCTGCCACTAGCAGGTTATGAAAAGGCGATAATGTACTCGGAGCATCCTGCTGACATCAAAGCCTCTGAAAAGATGGGACAGCTCTTTGACCTCATCCGAGAGCGGAATGATCTATCCAAACCCGAAGATATTCATGCGCTCAATGTATTCCTGACCCGACTTCTATTCTGCTTCTACGCAGAGGATACTGGGATCTTCGAGCAGGATCAGATGACGAAGGCTATTGAGTCCACGACATCGATCACTGGCGAGGACTTAGATCAGTTTTTCACCGACCTATTCAAAGCATTAAATTTGCCTGATACAGCACCTGAAAAACAGGCGATGCCCGCTCACCTGCAAGCATTCCCGTATGTGAATGGTGGGTTGTTTAAAGCTGATGAGCCAGTTCCAGAATTTGGAACCAAAGCGCGCCGTCTGTTGCTTGAATGCGGTTCGTTGAGCTGGGCTGAGATAAATCCTGATATTTTTGGTTCTATGTTCCAGGCGGTTATCGATCAGGAGCAACGCGGTAACCTTGGGCAGCACTATACTTCTGTATCTAACATCATGAAGGTCATCAAGCCGCTCTTCCTAGATAAACTCAGGGATGCACTAGAGGCAGCAAAGGGCAAAGAGAAGAAGCTCAAAGAACTCCTAATTCGCCTTCAGAATATCCGCGTCTTTGATCCTGCCTGTGGCAGCGGCAACTTTCTGATCATTGCTTACAAAGAGTTACGCAAGATTGAGATGGCGGTCATCGATGAGTTGAACTTGGTCTCCGTTCAATCCGAGATGTACTACTCAGGAATCAAGCTCTCGCAGTTCTACGGTATCGAGATCGATGACTTTGCGCATGAAATCGCCATGCTGTCGCTCTGGTTAGCCGAGCATCAAATGAACGTTGAGTTTCGGGAACAGTTTGGATACTCAGAGGCAGCTTTACCTTTAAGTAATCCTGGGAACATCACTTGTGGAAACAGTCTCTCATTGGATTGGAACAGTGTGTGTGACATTTCAAGGAGCGATGAAACATATGTGTGTGGAAATCCGCCTTTTCATGGAAATAAAGGAAGAACGGAGCAGCATGTAGAAGACATGGAGAACGTTCTTGGCGAAATCAATGGATACGGAAGACTTGATTTCGTAGCCTGCTGGTTTCTTCTCGCCTCGAAATTTGCCGAAGATCGACATGTTGAGTGCGCTTTCGTAGCAACAAATTCATTGTGCCAAGGAGAGCAAGTAGCTTTAATTTGGCCACAAATTTTCAAACGTAATCAGTCCATCTTTTTTGCCTACAAAACTTTTGAGTGGAAAAACCAAGCTAAAGGGAATGCTGGAGTTCATGTTGTCGTAATAGGTTTCGGTCAACACGTTCGTACTAAGAGACTTTTTTCACAGTCAACAAAAGGGCAATGGACTGTTCAAAACTGTGATCGAATAAGTCCCTATCTTGTCCCAGGTTCAGAACTAGCAGTTACCCCAGCCCGCAAGCCTCTAACGAAGGGAATATCGGTAATGGAAAATGGGTCTGAGTATTCTAATTCTGACCCCTTGATTCTGTCTCAGGAAGAGTATGACCAGATCAAAGGGATGCCAGAGGAGCGCTGGGTAAAGGGGCTAGTAGGATCTAGTGAGTTTATTAATGGTAAAAAGAGATACTGCTTCTGGTTGGAGGATGCCACCGAAGAAGATATTAATAAATCCGAAATTATCAAAGATCGGGTTGCCAGAACTCGTGAAATTAGGCTGAGTAAAACTAATAAAGGGGTAATCGACTCTGCTAATTGGCCCCACCTTTTTAAAATTCCAAATCATCCCAAAGAGGGGAACTACATATTAGTCCCTCGAGTATCTTCAATGCGAAGGAGATATATCCCTATCGGATTCATGGATACGGACGTGGTTGCTACTAATAAAGTCCAAATAATACCCAATGGTTCACTCTTTGAGTTTGGTATCTTAACTTCTGAAATGCACATGGATTGGATGCGTGTCGTGGCTGGGAGGTTAAAAAGTGATTACAGCTATTCAGCAAGTCTGGTCTATAACACCTTCCCTTGGCCGCTTGTTAATGATGACCAGAGAAGAAATATTGAGGTTCTTGCAGAAGAAGTGCTTTTGGTTAGAGAGGACTACCCTGACAAAACGCTAGCTGACCTTTACGATCCCGACAAGATGCCACTTCCACTTCAGACAGCACATCAGGCTTTAGATGCTGCGGTAGAAAAACTTTACAGTAGTAAGCCGTTAACAGATTCATCCGAGCGTTTAGAGCATCTATTTGGCTTGTATTCAATGTTAATTGGTAAAAATTAGGAGTTTAAGCCATGGTTGATTTGTTAACTGTGAAATATAAGCAGTCAGGTAAAAGCTCCAATACTGACTCGATGGGCATGCGTGAAATGCAGGCTCGCGCATTCGCCGCCCGCAACGCTCAGTACCTCCTACTGAAAGCGCCTCCAGCCTCTGGTAAGTCTCGTGCCCTGATGTTCCTTGGGTTGGACAAGCTTGTTAACCAAGGACTGCGAAAAGTTATCGTAGCGGTACCAGAAATGTCGATTGGCGGCTCATTCAAAGATACAAAACTGACTGACTATGGTTTCTTCGCAGATTGGGTGGTCAAGCCTGAGCACAACCTATGTGTGGGCGGTACGGAGGGTGTGAACTCATCAAAGACCAAGGCATTCAAAGAGTTTGTTCGAGCCCCATCAGCCCAAACACTGGTGTGTACTCACGCCACTCTCCGCTTTGCTTTCCAGGACATGCAACCGTCAGAGTTTGATGGAATTCTGATAGCAATAGACGAATTCCATCACACGTCTGCGGGAGAAGAAAACAAGCTGGGCAGCCTTATTGATGCAGTGATGAATCACTCATCTGCGCATATTGTCGCGATGACTGGTTCATATTTCCGAGGCGATGCGGTACCCATTCTGTTACCTGAAGATGAAGCTAAATTCACTCAGGTAACTTACTCGTATTATGAGCAGCTGAACGGCTACAAGTACCTTAAGTCGCTAGGTATCGGATACCACTTCTACACGGGCTCATATCTTGATGCGATCCACGAGGTTTTGGACACAAAGAAGAAAACCATCATTCACATCCCCAACGTGAATTCGTCTGCCTCCACGAAGGATAAACTCTCAGAGGTTGACCGCATACTAGATGTAATCGGTGAGACAATCGTTCAGGATCCCGTGACAAGCATTATGACTGTCACGCGAAAGGATGGCCGCAAGATACTGGTCGCAGACCTCGTAGATGATGGCTCGCGCCGTGCAGACGTTCAGCAGTACCTGCGCGACATTACCAGTGCAGACCAGATGGACATAATTATCGCTCTCGGGATGGCTAAAGAGGGCTTTGACTGGCCTTGGTGTGAGCACGTACTCACAGTTGGCTATCGCGCTTCGCTGACCGAAATTATTCAGATTATTGGGCGAGCGACTCGTGATTCGGAGGGTAAGCTTCACGCCCAGTTTACCAACCTAATTGCACAGCCCGATGCCGAAGATGATGATGTCAAAGTCTCTGTAAATAACATGCTGAAGGCAATTACGGTCTCGCTTTTGATGGAGCAGGTGTTGGCACCATCGGTTAATTTCCGACCACGGTCGCGAATGGCTGATGGTGAATACGTACCGCCTGGCACGGTCATCATCGAAGATAGTACCGCGCCTGTCTCTGATCGTGTCACCAAAGCCCTTGAGAACATGGACAATATCAAGGCGGCAATACTCCAAGAACAGAAGATCGTTGCTCCAGCAATCGCGGGAGAGACTGAAGCTGAAGTTATCGCTGAGGTTGAGATTCCCAAGATTGTCGAGAGAATGTATCCCGATCTTGATGAAGATGAACGTCAAACCGTATCTGAGATCGTCCACACTTCTATGGTGGTGGGATCAACAGGAGGGTTGTTTGATGAAGCCGACTTGCCGCCAAACGCTCAGTTTGAGGAAGGCAGCGATCCGAAAGAGGAGCAATCGAAACCTGCACGTCCAGGCGCTGATTCTGAAGCAAAACCAGATCGTAAGTTTGTGATGATTGGGAACAAGTTCGTAAATATCGAAAACCTTAATATTGATCTGATAAAACAGATAAACCCGTTCCAAGGTGCTTATGAAATCTTGTCGAAAGCCGTGACTACTGACGTGCTGAAAACGATCCAGGATACGGTGGTCGGAATGCGCTCCAGCATGTCTGAGGAGGAGGCAGTAATCCTCTGGCCAAGGATTCAAGAGTTCTACAAGGCACATGGTAAGAAGCCGTCACATACGTCCTCTGATCAGTATGAGAAACGTTTGGCCGAAGCGCTTGCCTATATCAACAACAAAAAACGCGAGCGTGCAGCGACGACAGCTTAGGTGAATTCGAATGGCATCAATCAGACTGCGCTCCAAACAGCCACGCCGAACCCTCGATGAGATCTTTTCCGAGCCCGACGAATACGGTCTACTTGACGATAGACCTGCCAAGCAGCCCGTGACAAGAATCGATCAGAGCCGATTCGAAGAGATAAATGTTTTCGTTGATAGTCACAACCGAGAGCCTTTGTCGGATGGCGATTTGAGCGAGAAAACTCTAGCTCGACGTTTAGCCGCGTTCAGAAACGACTCCAACCTGTCGGATGGTTTGCAGGCGTTCGATAGGCATGGACTACTTGTTTGTGACAGTGGAGATGAAGAATCGAACGAATGGGAGCTTGTGTCCTGTCTCGGCTCAGATTCCCCAATCGATGAAATCGATGAATCAGCTACGTCTCTCGATGACATTTTCAACAGTGATGCCTTTGGCGCTCTGGGTGGCGATTCAGATGAAGACATTTTTCAGATGACACACGTGCCCGCCGTTGACGACAAAAATCGACCAGATGAGATCGCACAACGGAAGAAATGCGAAGATTTCTATCAGTTCAAATCAATCTTTGAAAAGACTCAGAGCGACATCGACGAAGGAAAAGTTGAAGCCGTGACCTTTGCTAGGGATTCGCAGATCGATGTCGGCGATATGTTTATATATCTCGGAAACCTTCTGCTTGTTGATGAAGTCGGCGAATATGAAGAAGACGATAAAGGACGCTACAACCCTCGCTTAAGAGTTATCTATGACAACGGTACTGAGTCCAACATCCTCTTTCGCAGTCTAGGTCGTGGACTTCATAAAGACCCACATTCTAAACGCATCATCCGTGAGGCTGACTCGGTAGTTGATGCATTTTCAAACATTACCCACAAAGACAAACGTTCGGGCCAGATCTATTTCCTCAGAAGCCTAAGCGAGAATCCTAACATCAAGGCTATCCCTAACCTCGTTAAAATCGGATACACCGAAAACACTGTTGAGGAGCGCACGAAGAACGCAGAAAAAGATCCGACCTTCCTCGAAGCGCCTGTAAAAATTGTGGGAGCGTTTGAGTGCTTCAATTTGAATCCAAACAGATTCGAGACACTAATTCACGGCGTGCTTCATGCTCAGAAGTTGCGAATGACATTGATGGGTTCAGACGGCAAAACTTACCATCCAAACGAGTGGTTTATGGTCGATCTCGAAACTGCAAAAGAAGTCGCCACCAGAATTATCGATGGTTCTATCGTGAAGTATCGCATGAACAACACGACAGGGCAGTTGGTAAGCAAATAAGCCTCTAATCATTCGCTGGGCTTGGGGTTGTCAACAGAGAGGGGCACGACATATTGGCAAAAGTAGTGCGCGAGAACGAGCCTGGCAGGTTATTGGAACCAACATGATTGCCTTCGCAAATGAAACCTACCTGGCTTTTTTTGACGACATGTTATCGCAAGTCGGCGGTGTCGAGGCCAATGAGCAGCTCTTTGATTTTAACGACGCACAGATTAAGCGCCGACTCTTCAATTCACGTCGTGCTGAACTAACTCGGCTACTCGTTGAACGTGATGGCGATCAATGTCAGCTACGGTGGTTACTATGTTGTGATGAAGTCGGTACAGAGATAGACCACTTGATACCGCTACAAAGCAACGTGCTCAACAAAGCAAATGGCGTAATTGCGGAGCCAGGAAAAAAAGTCCCATCGGAGCCTTTTGGTTCCAACGATTTAGCGAATTTGGTTCTGGCTTGTAGCAAATGTAACGGAGCTAAAAAGCACCGCTTTCCAAGCCGTGAGATGATTAAGCGAATCTTCGATGAAAGGTCTCTTTGATGCATCGATCTCTAAAGTATTCTTGGCGAGTGTTTCTCTGTGTCAGGTTTGGTGATAGCGAATGAACAACTTCATAGTTGCAATCGTTGTGCTCGCTGCATTGTACCTCCTTAAGTTCTACCTAACGTCACCGTCCGTCATCGGTGCTAGGGGCGAGAAAAAAGTAGCGACCAAAAATCGCAAGTGGCTCAATAGTGATGTCTATCAGAGCTTCGATGATTTGGTAGTTCCAACTGATGAAGGCACAACGCAGATTGACCACGTTATTCTGTCAAAATTCGGCATATTTGTTCTCGAAACAAAGCACTATCAGGGTTGGATTTTCGGTAACGCTAACCAGCCGTATTGGACTCAAAAGATTTACAAAAAGTCCTCCAAATTTCAGAACCCTCTTAGGCAGAACTACAAGCATGTAAAGGCCCTAAGTGAATATCTTGGGGTTAGCGGCAGTCTTCTGAAATCGGTTGTCGTTTTCAGCGCACGAGACTGTGAACTCAAAAGCGATATGCCGTCAAATGTCAGAACGGTTTCAGATTACATCGAATATATTCGTGGATTCACACAGGCAGTCGTATCCGACGAGGATATGGCTGAAATTAAGAGCAAGCTTACCTCGCTATCATTATCTTCCACCAAAGAGTCTAAGCGTGATCACCTAGATAACCTGCGAAAGAAAGATGCACTCGCTGCTTCAGGTGTTTGCCCAAGGTGTGGTGGCGATCTGGTGAAGAGGGCTGTCAGGAATGGAATAAATCAGGGGCGGTCATTCCTCGGATGTGAAAATTTCCCGAAATGTAGATTTACAAAAAGTCTTTAAAAGTTTTCCTGTTGGCCACCAGTTTGTAGGATTACATGTCGACTCAATTGGCTAAGTCGACCACGGGGTGGTTGTTTCTAGATGGTCATTGAGATAATGTCGTCGAATAGAGTTTGTAAAGGCTGGGTCGATGGATGTGTGCACACAACTTTAGGCTTTTTTCTTTCAACACAGAAAACCCTGAAACGACTACGGGTGGTAATGCGCTTAAGTTTTACTCTTCAGTTCGTTTGGATATTCGCCGAACTGGTGCGGTGAAGCAGGGTGATGAGATTATCGGTAACGAGACTCGTGTAAAAGTTGTTAAAAACAAAGTTGCTCCGCCATTCCGCCAAGCAGAATTCCAGATTATGTACGGCAAAGGTATCTATCACATGGGCGAAGTAATCGACCTAGGTGTGCAGCAAAAGCTGATTGATAAGAGTGGTGCTTGGTACGCATACAATGGCGATAAGATCGGGCAGGGTAAAGCGAATGCAGCCAAGTTCCTGGAAGAAAATCCAGAGATCGCTAACGAAATTGAGTCACAAATTCGTAAAGAGTTGCTATCTGTACCAGCCAAGCCTGAAAAAGGTGATGAAGGTTCTGAAACTAATGCAGAGTTAGAATTTTAATCACAGAATAGAGGGGCTTCGGCCCCTTTTTTATTTCTATGCAAAAACGACAAAAGAGACCTATAGAAACAGAATCCGAGCTAAGGTCCTTTGCCTTCAGTTATTTGGCTAGGCAAGAGTATTCGCAGAGTCAATTACGTGAGCGTCTTGCAAAAAGATGTGAAAAACCTGAACTCATAGAGAGGGTGTTAACTTACCTTGTTGAAGAGGGGTATCAATCTGATAGCCGCTTTGCAGAGAGCTACATTCGAGTGAAATCCGATCATGGGCAAGGTGGTAAGAAAATAGCTTTCGATCTGAGTCGTAAAGGAATTTCTAAGCAATTAATCGAAGAGTTATTAGATAGTCGCAAAGACGATCCCAAGCAGGTCGCGCTTGAGTATCTAAAACGCAAATTTGGTGAAGAGCCTCCTGAAGATATGAAAGTGAAAGCAAAATGGTTTAGACATATGGCTGGACGTGGTTTCAACTATGGTGAAATCGAATACGCATTTCGTTATCAAAATAGTGATCCCGATTACGACTAATCACCGTTAATTTGGTCAATTCCCCCGCACTACCCCCTACGAGTTTCACTCTAGTTTGTATATACTTATCCGCTATTTTGCCAAGGTTGTACCTGTATCAATTTAGGTACGGCTATTTTGGTGTCAATTTAAGATGATAGAGACTCGGCTGATTCTATGAAAAAGATGACCAGTGCTGAAATTCGAAACGCATTTCTGGACTATTTTGCTAGTCAGGGACATGAGGTGGTTTCTTCAAGCCCACTGATCCCTGGCAACGATGCCACACTGCTTTTCACCAACGCAGGTATGGTTCAGTTTAAAGACGTATTCCTGGGTAGCGATAAACGCAACTACTCTCGAGCAACAACCTCGCAACGTTGTGTTCGTGCCGGTGGTAAACACAATGACCTAGAGAACGTAGGCTACACTGCTCGTCACCACACTTTCTTTGAAATGTTGGGTAACTTCAGCTTTGGCGATTACTTTAAAGAAGATGCCATTCGATTTGCTTGGACCTTCTTAACGGAAACCTTGGGTCTTCCAAAAGAGCGTCTATGGGTAACCGTTCACCACAGTGATGATGAGGCAGAACGTATCTGGAAAGAGACCATGGGTATCGACCCAGAGCGTTTCTCTAAGCTTGATGAAGATAACTTCTGGGCGATGGGTGATACAGGTCCTTGTGGTCCATGTACAGAGATTTTCTTCGATCATGGTCCTGATGTTTGGGGTGGCCCACCAGGAAGCCCAGAGGAAGATGGGGATCGATACATCGAGATCTGGAACGTTGTCTTTATGCAGTACAACCGTTCTGCTGATGGTGAAATGACACCGCTAGAGCGCCCTTCAATTGATACCGGTATGGGTCTTGAACGTATTGCTGCCGTTATGCAGGGCGTTCATTCGAACTACGAAATTGATCTGTTCCAAAACCTACTTGCAGCGACAGCTGAAGTAATTGGTACCAAGGATCGCGATAACAAATCACTTCGCGTAATCGCTGACCATATCCGTTCATGTTCATTCTTAATCACTGATGGCGTGACGCCTTCAAACGAAGGGCGTGGCTATGTTCTTCGTCGTATTATGCGCCGCGCCATTCGTCACGGTAATAAACTCGGTGCTCAAGGAACCTTCTTCTACAAATTGGTTGCGCCCCTAGTTAAAGAGATGGGCGAAGCCTATCCTGAGCTTGCAAAAATGCAGGAACAGGTTGAGCGAGTGCTTCTTAAAGAGGAGGAGCAGTTTGCTCGTACCCTAGACAAAGGACTGGCACTTCTTGAAGAGGAGATTGCAAATCTTCAGGGTACGGTCGTTCCTGGCTCAGCAGTATTCAAACTCTATGACACTTATGGTTTCCCGGTTGACTTGACCGCCGACGTTGCGCGCGAGCGTGAACTGACCATTGACATGGAAGGCTTTGAAGCAGCAATGGCTGATCAGCGTGAGCGCGCTCGTGCATCAGGATCTTTCAATGTGGATTACAACGATAAGCTAGAGATCGATGGCGTTACCGAGTTCTCTGGTTATGAGCTTCTGGAAGATCGTGTTGAGATTGAAGCGATCTTCAAAGAGGGCGAATCAGTCACAGAGCTATCTGCTGGAGAGTCCGGTCTTGTGGTTATGACTCGTACACCTTTCTACGCTGAATCGGGTGGTCAGGTCGGTGATACTGGTCAGCTGGTTTGGGATAGCGGTACGTTTGATGTGGCAAACTGTACAAAAGAGGGTAAGAGCCATGTCCATCACGGCTCTGTGACTGAGGGCGTTTTAAAGGTCGGAGACCAAGTTAACGCACTGGTTGACAAAGCTCGTCGTCAAGCTGCGGCTCTTAACCACTCAGCTACGCACCTTTTACATGAAGCGCTTCGTCGCGTGCTCGGAGAGCATGTGCAGCAGAAAGGCTCGCTGTGTAATGATGAACGTCTCCGTTTTGACTTCTCACACTTTGAAGCGGTTACTGACGAAGAGCTCAAAACCGTTGAACAGATGGTCAATGAACAGATTCGTGCAAATACGTCAGTAGAAACCGAAATCATGGCGATTGATGCTGCGAAGGAGCGCGGAGCTCAAGCCCTATTTGGTGAAAAGTACGATGATGAAGTACGTGTTCTATCCATGGGTGGCGACTTCTCAGTAGAGCTTTGTGGTGGTACTCATGCTTCTCGTACGGGTGATATCGGTATGATGAAGATTGTCTCTGAGTCGGGTATTGCATCAGGCGTGCGTCGTATCGAGGCGATTACCGGTCTTGCTGCTCTCAACTGGTTTGAAGAGAGTGAGTCACTACTGGGTGAACTCGGCGTAATGGTTAAAGGTTCTCGAGATTCACTGCTAGAGAAATTCCAAGCATTGAACGAACGTAGCCGTTCCCTTGAGAAAGAGATTGAACGATTGAATGCAAAACTGGCGGCTGCCCAGAGTGGTGAGTTGCTCTCGTCGGCGCTTGAGATCAACGGTATCAAGGTTTTGGCAACAGAAGTTCAAGGTGTTGACCCTAAATCGCTTCGCGACATGCTGGATCAGCTTAAGAATAAGTTGGGCAGGGGTGTGGTTGTGCTTGCAGCGCACGATGGAGAAAAGGTTAGCCTTGTCGCGGGTGTGACGAAAGACCTTACTGGTCAAGTAAAAGCGGGTGATCTGATTCGTGAGCTTGCCACTCAACTTGGCGGTAAAGGCGGTGGTCGACCTGATATGGCTCAGGGCGGTGGCACCGATATAGCGGCTCTTCCTCAGGCGATTGCTGCGGTACCCGAATTAGTTAGAGCTGCACTTTAATCGTGCAGCGTTAATTGGAAATAGAGATAGATGGCTTTATTTGTACAAAAGTATGGCGGTACCTCAGTAGGTTCAGTAGAGCGTATTGAAGCAGTCGCTGACAAAGTAAAACGATTTAAGGATCAGGGGCACGACATTGTCGTGGTTGTCTCTGCTATGAGCGGTGAGACCAATCGTCTTATCGGTCTTGCTAAAGATATCACTGATAATCCAGATCCACGTGAATACGATGTTTTGGTATCAACGGGTGAGCAGGTGACGATTTCACTGCTCTCTATGGCTCTGAAAAAGCGTGGTCTAGGTGCGAAGTCTTACACTGGCGGTCAGGTCCGTATCCATACTGATAGCTCACACACCAAAGCGCGTATCCAAAGCATCGATACCAGCAAAATGCGTTCAGATCTTGATGAAGGTAACGTCATAGTTGTAGCTGGCTTCCAGGGCATGGATGATGACGGCAATATCACGACCCTAGGTCGCGGTGGCTCTGATACAACGGGTGTTGCTCTGGCGGCTGCTTTAAAAGCTGATGAGTGTCAGATCTACACGGATGTCGACGGCGTCTACACGACAGACCCGCGCGTGGTAGAAGGTGCCCGTCGTCTCGATAAAATCACCTTTGAAGAGATGCTAGAGATGGCCAGTCTCGGTTCAAAGGTTTTGCAGATTCGCTCGGTTGAATTTGCAGGTAAATACAATGTTCCATTACGTGTATTGTCTAGCTTCCAAGATGGTGGCGGTACACTTATTACTACAGAGGAAACTGATAGCGTGGAAAATCCAATTATTTCAGGCATCGCGTTTAACCGTGACGAAGCAAAACTGACGGTGTTGGGTGTGCCTGACCTTCCAGGTATTGCATCACGTATCCTAGGTCCTGTCTCGTCTGCCAATATCGAAGTAGATATGATCGTTCAAAACGTAGCAGCCGATCAGACTACCGACTTTACATTCACAGTACACCGTAATGATTACGATAAAGCCTTGGTTATCCTTGAAGAGACGGCTAACGAGCTAGGTGCGCGTGAAGTGAAAGGCGACAATAAGATTGCTAAAGTCTCTATCGTGGGTGTGGGTATGCGTTCTCACGCAGGCGTTGCAAGCAATATGTTCACAACCCTGGCTAAAGAGAATATCAATATTCAGATGATCTCAACTTCCGAGATCAAGGTCTCTGTAGTAATCTCAGAGAAGTATATGGAGCTAGCGGTTCGTGCACTGCACAGTGCGTTTGAACTCGATCAAGCAGACAGCGTCGCTGAATAATCGCTATCTAGCATAATTGGATTCGCACATGGCGATCACTTGGTCGCCTATCTTAAATGGATTTAGGAGAAGCTGATGCTAATACTGACAAGGCGAGTTGGTGAAACTCTAATGATTGGTGACAATATCAGTGTCACTGTTCTTGGTGTCAAAGGTAATCAGGTGCGAATCGGTGTGAATGCACCAAAAGATGTTTCCATTCATCGTGAAGAGATCTACCAAAGGATCTTGGATGAAAAAGAGCAGGAAAATAGCGGAAAGTCGTAAGTTTTTCCCTTTTAGGGTTTAACTTTAGTCACCTCTCTTGTACTATACGCGCCGTTGATCAGGAGCGGTGGCCGAGTGGCTGAAGGCGCACCCCTGCTAAGGGTGTATACGTTTACGCGTATCGAGGGTTCGAATCCCTCTCGCTCCGCCATCAAGATTAAGCGCCCGTAGCTCAGCTGGATAGAGTACCTGGCTACGAACCAGGCGGTCGCACGTTCGAATCGTGCCGGGCGCGCCAATCTTGAGTTTTCACTTCTTTAGTGTTTTCATCGACCAACATCTGAAATAAGCGCCCGTAGCTCAGCTGGATAGAGTACCTGGCTACGAACCAGGCGGTCGCACGTTCGAATCGTGCCGGGCGCGCCATTTCAGAATCACGCAATACTTCAGCGCCCGTAGCTCAGCTGGATAGAGTACCTGGCTACGAACCAGGCGGTCGCACGTTCGAATCGTGCCGGGCGCGCCATATTCAAAAGAAATGCCACCTTTAGGGTGGCATTTTTTTTGAACTTGACGTGTCCAGCCGAGTCAACGTGCTCGTTCGACTAAAACGCAGGCCACCATCTCCACTACCCACCTTAAAACAAATTGAGACTTTCTCATTCTTTAGTCGCAATGAAAGTTATTCCGAAACTAACACTTATACGCCGTTACAGAGTGCGTAAACACTGCAGCTTCATTCGTAAGTTGACTGGTAAGTTAAAAAAACGACCTTTTTTGTAAATTCACTACATACAAAGTGGGCTTGATATGGCTGCGGGGCTATGGGATAACTGTTCCCTATGCTGTTGGGTAGGGGTTACTTTGCGCATAGATCCAAGGATTATGCCAAGCCCTTTGAATTATTTTTATTGGAGTAGAGTAGATGAATAGTCTGATATCAGAAGGCCTCAACCTTATGGTCTATGGTATGGGGTTCGTTTTCGTATTCCTTACGCTGCTGGTCATTGTCACTACATTGATGTCTAAGCTGGTAAACAAGTTTTTGCCAGAACCGATTGTAGAGCCAAAAGCCAAAGCGTCTGCGCCTCAAGCTGCAGGCAACAATGATGAGTTGTTGGCTGTATTGTCGGCAGCGGTTCATAAATACCGTAAGTAATTTTAGGCACTGCCTTTTAACAAGAGAGAACTTAAGTTTATGTCTGATGCAAATAAGCCTCTTGGTATCACGGATGTAGTTTTACGTGATGCGCACCAATCATTGTTTGCGACTCGTCTTCGCCTCGATGACATGCTTCCTATTGCTGAGAAGCTAGATAAGATTGGCTACTGGTCGCTAGAGAGTTGGGGTGGTGCCACTTTTGACTCATGTATTCGTTATCTAGGTGAAGATCCTTGGGATCGTATTCGCCAACTTAAAGCAGCAATGCCAAACACTCGCCAGCAGATGCTACTGCGCGGTCAAAACCTATTAGGTTACCGCCACTACGGTGATGATGTGGTCGAGCGTTTTGTTGAGCGTTCAGCAGAGAGCGGTATCGACGTATTCCGTATCTTCGATGCGATGAATGACCCTCGTAACCTTGAGAAAGCGATTGCGGCCGTTAAAGCGACTGGCAAACACGCTCAGGGTACGATCTCTTACACTACTAGCCCAGTTCACACCATCGACATGTGGGTGGATTACGCTAAGACCCTTGAAGACATGGGTGCTGATTCAATCAACATCAAAGATATGTCAGGCATTTTGACCCCTTACGGTGCGTTTGACCTTGTATCTCGTCTGAAAGCTCAGACGGGTCTTGAAGTTCAGCTTCATGCTCACGCAACGGCAGGTCTGTCTGATATGACCATCCTAAAAGCAGTTGAAGCGGGCATTGATCGTGTTGATACAGCGATTTCCTCAATGTCGATGACCTACGGTCATACAGCAACAGAGTCTGTAGTAGCGGCTCTAGCAGGTACAGACCGTGATACCGGCCTAAACCTAGAAGCACTTGAAGAGATTGCAGCCTACTTCCGTGAAGTTCGTAAGAAGTACGCTAAATTTGAAGGCTCACTGCGTGGTACTGACAGCCGCATTCTAGTGGCTCAGGTTCCTGGTGGTATGTTGACCAACATGGAGAGTCAACTTAAAGAGCAGGGCGCAGCGGATAAGTTTGATGAAGTGTTGGCTGAGATCCCACGAGTACGTGAAGATCTTGGTTACATTCCACTGGTGACACCAACATCACAGATCGTTGGTACTCAAGCGGTTATCAATGTACTCGTTGGCGAGCGTTACAAAACTATTTCCAAAGAAGTTCAGGGTATCCTTAAAGGTGAGTACGGAGCAGCTCCTGCGCCATACAATGCTGAGCTTCAGGCTAAAGTTCTTGATGGAGCAGAGGCTATCACTTGCCGTCCAGCTGATCTTCTCGAGCCAGAGATGGATAAGCTTGTTGCAGAGCTTAAAGAGATCGCAGTTGAAAAGGGTATTGAGCTAGAAACGGGTGAGCGTGAAATTGATGACGTGCTTACTTACGCTCTGTTCCCTCAGATCGGCCTTAAATTCCTTGAAAATCGCGGTAATCCAGACGCGTTTGAACCAGTACCCACTTTAGAGGATGCGCTAGCTATGTCAGCACCTAAGAAATCAGGACCAGAAGTTTACACAATCACAGTCAATGGCCAGAACTACGTTGTTCAAGTAGCTGAAGGTGGTGATATTACAGCCGTTGCTCCTGCTGCGGCAGCACCTGCCGCTCCAGCCGCTGCGCCTGCAGGTTCAGGTGAGGCTGTACCAGCTCCACTGGCCGGTAACATCTGGAAAGTTCAGGTCTCTGCTGGTCAAGCGGTTCAAGAGGGCGATGTGCTTGTTATCTTGGAAGCGATGAAGATGGAAACAGAAGTTCGTGCAGCGCGTGCTGGTACAGTGACTTCAGTTGACGTTAAAGAGGGCGATGCCGTTCAGGTTGGCGACTCTCTGGTATCTCTTGCCTAATTTGAGGTGACGGTTTAATGGAAAAGATCCTTCAATTGTGGGAAGCCTCAGGCATCTACAACATCTCAGGCGGTCAGATTACTATGATCGTTGTGGGGTTGTTGTTGCTCTTTTTGGCAATCCGCAAAAACTTTGAGCCACTGCTGCTTGTGCCAATCGGTTTTGGTGGCATCATGGCGAATATTCCCGAGGCTGGGCTCGCGTTCTCTGCAGTAGAAAATGCGGTTCACTTTGCAAAACCTGAAGTGCTTCAGGGGTTGGCTGCTTCTTTGAATATCACCAGTGTGGATCCTCACGACATACTGCATGCCTACCACGGTTCTAATCCGTCTACGCACCATGCAGCCACTATGGTTGCTGCTGACTCGGGTTACAGCAACGGTATGCTCTATAACTTCTACTCTGTAGCTATTGCTTCGGGTGTTGCTCCGCTACTGATCTTTATGGGCGTTGGTGCCATGACTGATTTTGGTCCGCTCCTTGCTAATCCTAAAACTCTATTCTTGGGTGCCGCAGCTCAGTTCGGCATCTTTGCAACGGTATTGGGTGCTGTGGGCCTTTCAGCTATGGGTATCATGGACTTCACAGTTCAAGATGCAGCTGCAATCGGCATCATCGGTGGTGCCGACGGTCCTACAGCTATTTACGTTGCCAGCATGCTTGCCCCTCAATTACTGGGTGCGATCGCTGTAGCGGCCTACTCATACATGGCACTAGTGCCAATGATTCAACCGCCAATCATGCGTGCATTGACGACTGAATCAGAGCGTAAGATCGCAATGCACCAGCTTCGTCATGTCTCTAAGACTGAGAAGATCATGTTCCCGATAGCGCTGTTGATTCTTGTTGCACTGTTGCTTCCGGATGCAGCCCCACTATTGGGTATGTTCTGTTTCGGTAACCTGATGCGTGAATGTGGCGTTGTGGACCGTCTGAGTGATACAGCACAGAACGCTCTAATCAACATCGTGACGATCTTCCTAGGTCTATCGGTTGGCTCTAAGTTGAGCGCTGATAAATTCCTGGACATGAACACACTGGGCATTTTGCTTCTTGGTATCGTTGCTTTTGGTATCGGTACAGCTGCAGGTGTCTTGATGGCTAAGCTGATGAATAAGCTTGAGGGTGGTAATGCAATCAACCCACTTATTGGTTCAGCGGGTGTCTCTGCTGTTCCTATGGCTGCTCGTGTCTCCAATAAGATCGGTTTAGAGGCTAACCCTCAAAACTTCTTGCTGATGCATGCCATGGGCCCTAACGTAGCCGGTGTGATTGGCTCTGCGGTTGCTGCAGGTGTCATGATTAAGTTTGTTGGTTAACCTTTATTAACCATTATAAAAAGCGCCCTCGGGCGCTTTTTTGTTACCTGACAATTGTGAATTTTGAATATTCTCTAACTTTTTTTACAAAAGTGACTTCGTTTTATTTTTTATCGTCTATGCTTTGTATAGAGAAAGAAAATAGACCCGCAGTATAAAGGCAGTATCTGCGCTTTAGGAATTGAAGAATGAAGACGCTCAGTACAGGTGAAATCGCTAAGCTTTGTGACGTTAATTTACGAACCGTCATTCGTTGGATCGAGCGAGGGGCTTTAAAAGGTTTTAAACTTCCAGGCCGAGGGAATAACAGAGTTCGCGTAGAGGACTTCTTAGCCTTTCTGGTTGAGCATGAGATCCCGATTCCTGCTGAACTGCAGGAAGATAGTCGCAAGGTTCTTGTTGTGGATGATGAGCCTGCCATCGCGCGTGCATTACAGCGCGTGTTACGTAAGCATGGTTTAGTCGCAGAGGTGGCCGCTGATGGTTTTCAAGCGGGTACCAAGCTGATGAAAGATCGCCCAATTCTGGTGACCTTGGATCTCAGTATGCCGGGCCTAAGTGGTTACGATGTACTGAGTTTTGTTCGCGAAACTCCAGAAATAGCTTCAACAAAAATATTGGTCATCTCGGCATTGGGCAGTGAAGCCCTCCAAAAGGCGATCGATTTGGGAGCCGATGCGATTTTGAATAAGCCGTTTGATAATCATGAGTTGGTCGAAGTGATCAATAAGTTGGTTGGAACACCGGCGAAAGCTGAAGATATTTAACAGCTATTCAGACAGCAAACCACAAAAAAGCCCGCTAATGTTTGTTAGCGGGCTTTTTTGTCATTAGGCATTTAGTCAGCGATTTCTGAGCGATTTTTCCCCTCGGATTTTGCAAATTTCAGCGCTTTTTTCGCTGCTTTATAGAGTTCTTCAGGGTCATCACCGATATCGATTGCCTTGGCTGCTAGAGTGATTTGTATGTCGACTTTCTGGTTTCGAACTAGATAGCTACGTGAGGCCAGTTTCATTCTGACCCGTTCCATAATGCCGTTAATACAGTCCTCGGGAGCATACTGATTCAGCATGATGCCAAACTCATCGTCCTCGGTACGAGCAATGATGTCGCCTGAGCGAAGATTAAAGCTTAATAGTCTGCCGACCAATTTTAAAACGTCCTCACTGGTTTGAGGCCCGACGGACTCAACAATCGAGCTAAAATTATCGACATCTAAGAGAATTAGGTAGGAGGGTGCAACGCCTGGCAAGGCCGTGCCAACAATCGCTTGAGCCTCTACTTGCTCCATCAGAGCCGTTCTATTGAGTAGACCGGTCAGTGGATCAGTCGCAGTTAGGCTTTTCACTAGCTCATCGTAATTACGTTTCTCATCATCACGTTGTTTTTGAACGAGCTCTTCGTTAATGATCGCAAGCAGTTCACTATTGTCCCAGGGCTTGGACATGTAGCGGTGAATTCTACCTTCATTAATGGCACTCACCGTCATATCAAAATCTGAATAACCAGTCAGTAGAATACGAACCGTATTAGGTGTAATTGACATGGTTTTTGCCAGGAATTCATCACCTCTCATCTCGGGCATTCGCATGTCAGAAACAATCAGATCAACCTCATTGGATTCAAGGTACTTCAGGGCTTCCGGTGCCGATGTGAAACCGATAACTTCGTAGTGGCTTGAACGTAACACCCTGCGAAGCGAGTTAACGACAGACTCCTCATCATCCACGCATAAAATCTTAGCGGCTTCGGTCCGATCAAGGTATCGGCTATTGTCTAAAGAGCTCATCAGTACAACTGTCCTTCGGGTCATTTATGTCATATGACTTAAGGTATAGTTTAGGGTCTGGGATCTGTCAAATTGATCAGGAAAAATAATCTGTTTTCATTATGAAATGAGAGATAGGAGAGTGGCACCCCAGAGACGATTCGAACGTCCGACCTACCCCTTAGGAGGGGGTTGCTCTATCCAGCTGAGCTACTGGGGCACTGGCAGTGAATTCTAAAGCCTCATTTCGACTATGCAATAGGATTCTGTTGAATTACTTAGACTAAAGAGTCCTTTTGAACAGACCAATGTCTAATTCTGACTTAGGGTAGCTCAGGTTATAAATATTGCACTTTAATAAATAGAGTGTGGCAATGATTGCCGTACCCAAACAATCTAAGGGAAAGAACTAATGAGCGATAAGATCTACCCAGTATCTGCAGAGTTTGCTGCTAACGCCCATGCTGATGAAGCTAAATACAACGAGATGTACCAGCAGTCAGTTGAGAACCCAGATGCGTTCTGGTCTGAGCAAGCTAAGCGTATCGACTGGATCAAGCCTTTCACTAAGGTTAAGCACACATCGTTTGATACTCATAATGTTGATATCCGTTGGTTCGAAGATGGTACGTTGAACGTTGCGGCAAACTGTTTGGATCGCCATCTAGAGACTCGTGGTGATCAGGTTGCGATCATCTGGGAAGGTGATAACCCAGAAGAAGATGAAAAGATCACTTATAGCGATCTTCACGAGCGTGTATGTAAGTTTGCCAACGTACTTAAAGCGCAGGGTATTAGTAAAGGTGACGTAGTCACTCTTTACCTTCCAATGATCCCTGAAGCGGCTGTCGCTATGCTGGCTTGTGCTCGTGTTGGTGCCGTTCACTCGATTGTATTTGGTGGTTTCTCTCCAGAAGCACTCGCTGCTCGTATCGAAGGTGCAAACTCTAAACTGGTTGTGACTTCTAACTTCTCACTTCGTGGTGGTAAAGCGGTTCCACTTAAAGCGAACGTTGATGAAGCTCTGACTCACCCTGGTGCAGCTAAGTTCTGTGAAAAAGTGGTTGTTGTAAACCGCGTTGATCAAGATGTTGCTTGGCATGAGAGCCGTGATGTTTGGTATGAAGAGGAGATGGCAAAAGCCTCTGCTGATTGCCCACCTGAAGAGATGAACGCTGAAGATCCACTGTTCATTCTTTACACTTCAGGCTCTACTGGCGCGCCTAAAGGTCTTAAGCACACCACAGGTGGTTACCTAGTCTACGCATCAATGACCCATCAGTACGTCTTTGATTACCAAGAGGGTGATATCTACTGGTGTACAGCCGATGTGGGTTGGGTAACAGGTCACAGCTACATTGTGTACGGTCCACTAGCAAACGGTGCTACGACACTGATGTTTGAAGGTGTTCCAAGCTACCCAGACATGAGCCGTTTTGGTCGCGTTATCGAAAAACACAAAGTTAACCAGTTCTACACCGCGCCTACGGCCATCCGTGCCTTGATGCAGAAAGGTGAAGATGTTCTAGGCGACTCTGATCTATCCTCTCTTAAACTGCTAGGTTCGGTTGGTGAGCCAATCAACCCTGAAGCTTGGGAGTGGTACAACCGTGTTATGGGTGCTGGTAAGTGCCCAATCGTTGATACTTGGTGGCAGACTGAGACAGGCGGCATCATGATCGTACCTCTACCTGGTGCGACAGCGACTAAGCCGGGTTCAGCAACTCGTCCATTCTTCGGTGTTCAGCCAGCGCTACTGGATAACGATGGCAAAGAGATTGAAGGTGCAGGTGAAGGTAACCTTGTCATTAAGGACTCTTGGCCTGGTCAATCTCGCTCAATCTGGGGCGACCACGAACGTTTCGGTCAGACTTACTTCTCTAGTTTCTCTGGCTACTACACAACGGGCGATGGCGCACGTCGTGATGAGGACGGCTACTACTGGATCACTGGTCGTGTAGACGATGTAATCAACGTATCTGGTCACCGTATGGGTACCGCAGAGGTTGAGTCTGCGTTGGTCGCTCACGAAGCGGTTGCTGAAGCTGCGGTGGTAGGTTACCCACACGATCTTAAAGGTCAGGGTATCTACTGTTACGTAACGCTGCAGGAAGGCATGGAAGCTTCTGATGAGCTTAAAGTGACACTGCGTAACTGGGTACGTACAGAGATTGGTCCAATTGCATCACCGGATTTGATTCAGTTCGCACCCGGTCTACCTAAGACGCGTTCTGGTAAGATCATGCGTCGTATCCTTCGCAAGATTGCGGAAGACGATTTCGGTGCTCTTGGTGATACCTCTACCTTGGCAGATCCAAGTGTGGTGGATGACCTGATCGAAAACCGCATGAATCGTAAGAGCTAAACACTCTTATTAAAAAACCCACGACTCGTCGTGGGTTTTTTTATTTCCATTTGAACTGGAAACTAATCCATTATTCGATTAACTTATACCCTACAAAAAAGCGCTATACTGCCTTTCTAGGCTTGTCGGAGAATACTATGCAACTGGCTCAAAAAATTATCATTGCGGATGATCACCCACTGTTTCGTGCAGCGCTGAAACAGGCGGTTTCCCAAGCGGTTTCCGGAGTGGAGATTATCGAAGCGGATACTCTTGAGTCTGTTCAGAATGCCGTTGAAGAGCATGGTGATGCTGACTTGGTGCTTTTGGATATCCATATGCCAGGTGCTCAGGGTTTCTCTGGTCTGGTATTCCTTCGTGGTCAACACCCTGGTGTTCCAGTGATTGTCGTCTCAGGCAGTGAAGAGACTCATGTTATGAAGCGTGCGATCGATTACGGCGCGTCAGGCTTTATTCCTAAGTCTTCTCCGCTAGAGACCATTTCAGAAGCGATTGTTGCTGTTCTTCAAGGTGATGAGTGGTTGCCAGAGGAGTTAGAAGAGTCAATGGATGACCTTGTTACAGACGAGGATCAGAAGTTTGCTGAAGCGATTGCCTCTTTGACGCCACAACAGTTCCGTGTACTGACGATGCTGACGGAAGGACTATTGAATAAACAGATCGCTTACGATTTAAACGTTTCTGAAGCCACCATCAAAGCTCACGTGACGGCGATTCTTCGTAAGTTGGGTGTCCACAGTCGGACCCAAGCTGTCATCGCTGCACAGCGTCTTGGAGTAGAACCTCCCAAGACAGAGGGTTAACACCTGCTCATAAGAAAGCCGCTCATACTTGAAGCGGCTTTTTTGTATCTAAAGCTTGTGTTGGCATCTAGGGTCTAACGTAGATATAACCCTGTTGCTGCAGTCGGACGATTTCAGGGAGTCCGGCTTTGACAACGTCCTCTTCACTGACATCGTAAAGTGCGTCGTAGCCTATTTTGTATCCGGTCAGTGAGTTTCCGCAAATGACAAACTCTGTCCCCATAAACTTCAGCGTATCTATGGCGCCCTGTTTAGCGGTATCGTCAACTGCCGACATAAAGTATTCGATCGCTTCACCATGGATAACCGCTTTGATCTCGACACTGTCCTCACCCAATTCATTAATATGATTTGAGATGTTGCTGAAGGTGTGACCAATGCGTGATTCATCCCCATAGTTGATGTGATACACCACCTTTTGCGGCTCATAGTCGTTGGCCATGACTAGGGGGCTGGATAAAAGAGCAAACAGAGCGAAAGTCTTAAACATCTTCAGATACCTTAAATACAAAAAAGCCGGCTACGCGCCGGCTCTTGAAGCGTGTGTAACTCTTAGATTACATCTGCTTCTCAGTTTTTTCACCTGCTACTTCGATGTCGACACGGCGGTCTGGACGAAGACAGGCGATTAGTTGAGCGCCTTTGCCAGTACAGTTCGCTACCGGAGCTGTTTCACCTTTAGCATCCACTCGTAGTTTCCAATCTGTAACGCCAGCGCCTTTAAGCTCTGATGCAACAGCGGTAGCACGATCTAGTGATAGCTTCTGGTTGTAAGCGTCTGAACCGATGCGGTCTGCGTAGCCTACTAGCTTAACGCTCTCAACGTATGAAAGTGATTTAATAAAATCAATTACGCTGCTAAGTGAGCCCACTTTGGTACTGTTGAAGTCAAAGTAGACAGCAAATTTACGTTTGGCATCGACTTCGACCATTTTTGGTTCTGCTGGTTTTGCCATCTCCTCTTCAACAGCAGGAGCTGCAGTCATACATTCTGTAGCCGGCTCCATAAGTGTTGAGTTTGGAGTCATGATGCAGTTTCCATTACCGTCACGTACAAACGAGCCATCGGTTGCAGATACTAGGTAGCCAGCATTTTCGCCATGGGCCATTGCTGAACCGCTAGCAATAGCTAGTAACATACTTGTAGCGAGTGCGATCTTTTTCATTATCTAATTCCTATCTTGTTCGACCTGTTGTTAAGTCTTAATGCCTATATTAACTGGGCGAGTCTTAACCCTAATTTAACTGTAGACCAAGATTTGAAAAAATGTGATTTAAGGTAAAACTTTTTTGTACGGCTTTACTTTAACCTCTGCGTAGACATCAGCGGCGACGTAGGGATCCGCATCTGCCCAAGATTTTGCATCTTCCAGAGAGGCAAATTCAGCGATCACTAGGCTGCCTGTGAACCCTGCTTCACCCGGATCTTCAGAATCGATCGCAGGGTGGGGGCCTGCAACCAGAAGTCGACCTTCAGCACTTAATGCTTTAAGTCTCTCTAAGTGCTCAGGGCGAGCAGCCAATCGGCGATCCAGTGAATTAGGTTTATCTTCAGAGATAATAGCGTAGTACATAAACACCTCTATTTTTCGGTGGGTGCTTCAGGCTCTTTTGCATGTTTTGCAATATAGAGGCCCTGAAGAATGATGAAAAGGATGGTTAAACCGAGCATACCGAAGAGTTTGAAATCGACCCAGATCTCTTCACTAAAGTTGTAGGCAACGTAGAGATTGACGATGCCGACTGCAACAAAGAAAACGACCCAAGCAAGATTCAAACGTGACCATACCGCTTTGGGTAACTCCATGCTTGAGCCCATCAGACGCTCAACGACGGTCTTATCGCCAATGAACTGTGTGGCCAAAAAGCCTACCGCAAATAGCCAGTTAACGATGGTCGGCTTCCACTGGATGAACGCCTTGTCTTGAAAGGCGAGCGTTGCACCACCCAGTAGAACCACTAAGACCAGTGTCACAAGCTGCATTTTCTCGATCTTGCCTTGAACTTTCCAAGAGTAGAGCATCTGCAAAAGGGTTGCCGGTATTAGAACAGCGGTCGCCAACAAAATGTCATTGGTGAACTTATAGACCGCAAAAAAGACGATAACTGGAAGAAAATCGAGTAGTATCTTCATAAAGAACCTCTGAAAAAATTTGCCACAGTATAAAAGCTCAAACGCAAAGTTAAAAATGATGATTCCAGCAATCGGTCAATTTGACCTTCATATGCACAGTAATGTTTCCGATGGCACCTTAAGTCCAACGGAGTTAGTGCAGCGCATCTCCAAAACCGATGTGAAGGTCATGGCATTGACGGATCACGATACCTTAGGTGGATTGGCTGAAGCGAAAGCGGAAGCAGATCGCCACGGCATCCAGTTTATAAACGGTGTTGAGTTGACCTGTGACTGGCGTGGTCGCGTTATTCATCTGGTGGGACTTGGCTTCGATCCCAGTTCTGACAAGTTTGACGGTTATATGGATCACTTAATCCAGCTCAGGTACCAACGTGCAGAGAAGATTGCAGAGCGATTAGAGAAGCGCGGTGTTGCTCGAGGTCTGTTTGACCTCGCTAAACAGTATGCAGGAGAGGGTCAAATTGGTCGCCCCCACTTTGCACAGGCGCTATTAGAGCTGGGTAAAGTCGAGTCGATGCAAGAGGCCTTTGATAAATACTTAGGTCAAGGTTGTGCGGGCGATGTTAAAGCGGAATGGCCTGCCATCGAGCAGAGTATTGCTCTGATTAAAGAGGCCGGCGGTGTGGCGATTCTGGCTCACCCCACCAAGTACAAGATGACCTTCACTAAGCTTCGTGAACTGATGGCAGACATGCTTTCAGCGGGGGCTGATGGGTTAGAGGTGAGCTATCCTGGCGTAACGCCTGGTCATCAGCATGAACTGATTAAGTTGGCTGATCGAGCAAATTGTTGGGTCTCAGCAGGTAGTGACTTCCACTCCCCCGATCAACGTTGGACTGCACTTGGTCGTTATCCCCATTTTGATGCGCAACGAGTCATCGTTGAGCAGTTATGTGCCTAACGGCACGGAGTTATTATGAGCCAGTTCTTTTCGATTCACCCCGACAACCCGCAAGCGCGATTGGTGTCACAGGCTGTTGAAATTCTGAATAAGGGTGGAGTGATTATCTACCCGACGGATTCAGGCTACGCACTAGGCTGTCACCTTGGTGATAAGAACGCCATGGAGCGTATCCAGCGTATTCGCAGGCTCGATGATAAGCATAACTTCACGCTGGTCTGTCGTGACCTCTCAGAGATTGGAACCTACGCAAAGTTAGGTAACAGTATGTTCCGCTTTATTAAGTCACATACTCCTGGTGCTTATACCTTCATTCTCAACGCGACGACGGAAGTGCCTAGACGCTTAATGCACCCTAAGCGCCGTACCATAGGGATTCGCATACCGGATAATAAAATTGCCATGGCCATCGCAGAAACCTTGGGCGAGCCGATCATGAGTACGACTCTGATCATGCCTGATGAAGAGATGCCTCTTACTGATCCTTATGAAATTCGCGAGTTGCTAGAGCATGCTGTTGATCTTGTTATCGATGGTGGATACTGCGGTATGGATCCAACGACAGTGCTAAACCTGACAGATGACGAAGTCGTTATTGTTCGTGAAGGTGCAGGACCTACCGATACATTCTAAATGAGCTCGATACTCTTCTGTTCCTGTGAGGATAGAAATCCCGCTTCAATAATGGCGATTTGATCGACAACAGATTCCAAAGGGACGGGGTTCTCTGCAACACCCTCTATAAAGCCTTTAACCTGCTCAAAAAACTGGGCGTAATTGCCTGGCTCTGTTGTGACCCTCTCATCGCTTTGTTCGTTATGCAATCTGCCAAAATTAGCAAACTCCTCTGCGGTCCAACTTGGCGTAGAGAATGCTTTGCCGTTAATCAGCTGCGCCTCTTGAGGATCCAGTGCATATTTCACAAATCGACCTTGGGTTCCCTGAACATCGAATCTTAGAGGGCGGCCAAAGCAGAAGGGTGAGCTGTGCAGTTTAACGACTGTGTTTGAGTAGTGAAGCAGTACATCAAAATAGTCATCAACAGAAGCTCCCTCCCTTAACGTCCTGATATCCGCGGTGACGGCTGAGGGTTTACCAAAGAGTTGCAAGGCTTGGTCAACAAGGTGAGGCCCAAGATCAAACCAGATGCCCGCTCCCTCACCGGGAAGTTCGCGCCAGCGAGTTTTAGGGATTGGCCTGGCACGATCAAAGTGCGACTCAAAACGTCTGATTTCACCCAATCGACCTGACCTAAGTAGCTTTTTAAGGGTGAGAAAGTCACCATCCCAGCGTCTGTTTTGAAAGATGCTGACCGAGCCCGATGATTCCTTCTCTAAACGAATTAACTCGTTCAACTGTGAACTCGATGTGCAGGCGGGCTTGTCGAGGATAACCCGCTTTCCGGCTTTAAGCAGAGCCTGAGTGATCTCAAAATGGGAATCGTTTGGAGTGGTGACAATGTAGAGTTCCGCACTGCTCGATTCGAGCATCTCTTGATAGTGGCGATAGGCGATCATCTCAGGCCAGTACTGTTTGGCCTCGGTTGCATTAGATCCGCTAGCTGCAATCAGTTCATAGCCATCAAGTGTTCTTAAAAAAGGCTCGTGAAAGGTTTTAGCTGCAAATCCATAGCCAATGATGGCGGTTTTTATCGTCATTAAATGCTCTATTTCTTAACTCGGGGCTTGGGTCCACTTATTGAAACAGGTTAATCTGTGTCCTTAATTTGAACAAGCTGTTTGATCGGTTTTAGGAGTGGGTTTTGGAGTTGTTAGTCGCGTTAGGTTTCAGTGTTGTTGTCATAGTTGTGGGTTATCTATGGCACCGCTCATCCCTTGCCCATAGACTTTCAGAGGTGGCTCAACAGCAAGTGCAGCTTGAATCTAAGTTGGCGGTGGTCGAGTCTCAACTGACCTATAAAGAGTCCCTGATTGCAGAAAAGGAGTCCCGTCTATCTGAGTTAAAAGGCGAGTTGGAGGTTGAGAGGCAGCAGTCGGCTCAGTTACGAAACCAGCTAATGCAGTTGGGTGAAGAGAAAGCGCGTCGTGACACTGAACTTGAGCAGAAAGAGGTGCATTTCGCTCAGCAGATCAAACAGCTGGAAGAGAGTCGTACCCTTTTAAAAAGGGAGTTCGAAGCGCTGGCGCAAGAGATTCTTGAAGCGAAAGGGAAAAGCTTTCAGGAGCAGAGCCAGCAGCGTTTGGACGCTCTGTTAAAACCGATGACGTCTGAGATGAAAGGGTTCAAAGAGCGCATCGAGAAGATACACCAGTTTGATAACGAGCAGCGCTCCAAGCTGACGACGGAACTGCAGCAGCTAAAAGATCTCAATGCGAAAATTACTACGGAAGCTGAGCGACTCAGTTCCGCGCTTCAGGGTCAGAAGAAGATGCAGGGTAACTGGGGTGAGCTGATGCTCGAAAATGTCCTCGATTCCAGTGGATTGCGCCGAGGTAAAGACTACAAGCGTGAAGTGAGCATCAATACTGAAGAGGGGAGACAGCGCCCTGATGTTGTGGTCTATCTTCCACAGAACAAGCATTTGATTATTGATGCCAAAACCTCACTATCTGCTTACACACGCTACGTAAATGCGGAAGATCCCCATGAGCGGGCTCAGGCGCTCAAAGAGCATGCTGAAGCGATGCAAGCTCGCATTAAAGAGCTATCCGACAAAAGCTATTTCAAGCTCAATGGGCTCAACTCACCAGAGGTGGTTGTGATGTTTGTGCCGATTGAATCGGCCTATGTTGAAGCGCTCAAATACAATGAGACGCTATTCCAAGAGGCCATTGAAAAGCAGGTACTGGTGGCAACACCAACGACGCTATTAACGGCTTTGAATATTGTGCGTCAGCTGTGGCGCTTTGAAGATCAATCAAAACACAGTGCTCAGCTGGCCGACCGTGCAGAAAAAGTCTATAGCAAACTCAGCTCTTTCCTTATGAGTATGCAAGATGTTGGACGTAAGCTCGACAGTGCGCGCACCAGTTACGATAAAGCCTTGGGTCAGCTCTACTCAGGTAAGGGGAACCTCATCAAACAGGCGGCTGAGTTTAAAGAGCTGGGTGTTTCTGTTCAGAAAGAGCTACCGGCGGAGTTGGTTGAAAAAGCCTCGCTTGAATTAGAATCTCCCTATACAGCAGGCGCATCAGACACATCTGACCCAGTAAGAATTGAGCCTCAACAAAACTCTGATTGAACCTCGGTGATCAGGTGCGCTAACGCTTTTACTCCTGGAGTGGATGTTTCTCCATGCGTCAGTATTAGGTAAAGCTCTGCAAAGCGCTCGTTGCCTTCTGCTAAATTGAGGGGTTTTAACGCTCCGCTGGCGAGGTGATTTGCAATCAGCGCTTCGGCGTACCAGGCGAACCCCATGCCCTTAATAGCAGCCTCAATAGAGAGATCGGGCGAATCGAGCGTCCAACGCTGATTGGCCCCGAGCCACCCCGCATCAATATTACGAACGCCTGTGTCTCTCACGACGAGTTGTCGGTGCTCTTGAAGCATTTCGAGGGTAATGGGTGTCTCAATTTGATGCAGTGGGTGAGAGGGGGCAGCGGCCGCTACAAATCTAAATCGTCCTAAACTCTGACCGACAAACCCTGGTGGCACGCGACCACCGATGACTATATCGGCATTCCGCTCTAGCAGAGCCTGCTCAGAACCGCTAAGAACAGAGCGTTGATAGTCAATCTTGGTCTGCGGTTGCTGTTTTGAAAAACGTTCTAGCGCCTCGAGAATGATGCTGTTCGGGTAAATTGCCTCAATACGAAGTTTGATACGAGCCTCTGCGCCCAATGCAAACTGACTGGCGAGAGTCTCAATGCGGGTTGCTCGTGCGATCAGCTCGCGGGCATGAACCACTAGCTGTTCACCCTCTGTGGTCAAGACCGCACGCCGACCTTGAGTGGTGAAAAGTATTACGCCGGTACTCTGCTCAATCTGTTTGATGGCATAACTTAGTGTTGATTGGCTTTTATTGATTGATTCGGCTGCTTTCGCAAAGGTTTCGCTATCCGCTACAGCAATCAGAGCTTGCCACTGTTCTAAAGATATCATCTCATTTCATCTAATATATCGATCATATAAATCTAAATTTTGCTATTTATCATCGAAATTATAGATGAGATTATCACCTCATCAAACAGATAATTTTTTAAAAGGATATTGAAATGGCGACTCTACTTCATATTAAAACCTCTCTATTTGGTGACAATGGTCAGTCAGCGCAACTGGCGAAAAGCTTTGTTGATAAATGGCTGGATGAAAACAGTGATGGCGTGGTCATCGAGCGTGATCTAGCTAGTGATCCTGTACCTCATTTGGATGCTTACCGAGTAACAGCATTGAATAGTCCGGCTGAAGAGCGTGACGCTGAACAGAGTGCTATCGTTGAGTTTGCTGACGCACTGCTTGCTGAAGTTAAATCGGCTGATACGATTGTTATCGGTTTGCCAATGTACAATTTCAATATTCCAAGTCAGCTTAAATCCTGGTTTGATCACCTGGCTCGTGCTGGGGTGACGTTCCATTACACAGAACAAGGCCCAGTAGGTCTAATCGAAGATAAACCCGTATACCTAGTTGCAACTCGTGGTGGTCTTTACGCAGAGCAGGGTCAGGATTTCCAGGTTGATTTTGTAAAACAGTTCCTAGGCTTTATTGGGCTTAAAGATACTCGTCTTGTTTTGGCTGAAGGGCTCGCGATGGATACGCATCGAGATCAGTCACTAGAACAGGCTCGAGCAGCGTTTGTGTAAACGGCTGAAACGACAATAAAAAGGAGAATCGTTATGAACCGAGTGATTAAGCGTCGAGTGCCCGGCGTCGACAGTATGGATGGTGCTGGGGTTCGGATTCGTCGCAGTGTAGGCAAAAGCCAATTCGCACGCATCGATCCATTTCTGATGTTGGATTGCTTCTCGTCAGACGATCCTGATGACTACATTGCCGGTTTTCCTGCCCATCCGCACCGTGGTTTTGAGACAGTCACCTACATGCTCGATGGCTTAATGAAACATCGTGACCATATGGGTAATGAGGGGATCCTGCGTCCAGGGAGTGTGCAGTGGATGACAGCGGGGCGCGGTGTGATTCATGAAGAGATGCCTCAGCAAGAGAACGGCTTAATGCGCGGATTCCAGTTATGGGTCAATCTACCTGCAAGCGAGAAGATGAAGCCGGCGGCTTATCAAAATATTGAACCCGAGGAGATCACCGAGATTCAACTACCTAATGCCTTCATTCGATTGGTGGCGGGTTCGTTTGAGTTTGATGGTCAGCACTACACTGGGCCAGTGTCAGGGATCAGTCGTCAGCCCATTTTTATGGAGGTTCGTTTATCACCGAATGCCGAGCTTGAACTGCCTGTCGCTGAGAACCTGTCAGGTTTTGTCTATCTATTCGAAGGGACGGGTTATCTTGCTGATGATAAGCTAGAGATCCATGAGGCAGCCGAGTTGTCCGACGGTGATGCGATTCAACTGACAGCGGGTGCAGAGGGGGCGAGACTGATGTTGATTGCGGGTGAAGCGATCGGTGAGCCAATTGCACAGTATGGTCCGTTTGTCATGAATACAACGGATGAGATAGAGCAGGCGATTGCCGATTATCGTGCCAACCGTTTGACAGGTTAGAGGTTTTAACGGGGAGGGTGCCTAGAATTTAATCAGTTGACTCAAATATTCGAGGAAAATTGTAATTTTTTCGAAATGAGGGGTTGACGGCTAATAGGGTGCTCCGTATTATTTGCGCCTCCTCACAGAGGAACGCAATACATTAAGTGTTGTCCCATTCGTCTAGTGGCCTAGGACACCGCCCTTTCACGGCGGTAACAGGGGTTCGAACCCCCTATGGGACGCCATCCGCGGGAATAGCTCAGTTGGTAGAGCGCAACCTTGCCAAGGTTGAGGTCGCGAGTTCGAGCCTCGTTTCCCGCTCCAATGTATTGTCTACGACGTCCCATTCGTCTAGTGGCCTAGGACACCGCCCTTTCACGGCGGTAACAGGGGTTCGAACCCCCTATGGGACGCCATTTTTGCGGGAATAGCTCAGTTGGTAGAGCGCAACCTTGCCAAGGTTGAGGTCGCGAGTTCGAGCCTCGTTTCCCGCTCCAATCTCCTCTTCTTAATGTCTCTTATCGTCTAACGGCGTAATCATCATATTTCGTAGCTGAAGATAGTCGATTGTTGCATCTTGTGACTCTTGCTCGAATCGTGCTTCGTCGAGTGCTTGGTACTGTGCAATCTCCTCATCGCCCAGATAGTGAATACAATCACCGCCAAATAGCCAGAGTAAATCGCGAGATAGCAGGGGTAGGTGTTGTGGGAATGCTCCCACGATTCGCGTCATTAGGGTCTGGCCCAGTTCAAACGCGTCCGCTGAGTGCTCTTCGTAGGCAGCGATTGTCTGTTCAAACAGCGCAAGCAGCTCATCGGACTCCGTTGTTAAGGTTTCGTCACTGTTGAAAGGTGGCTGCTTTATAAGGTTGTTATAGCCAAGCTTCAGTAGATTTAGATGAAATTGATGAAAATCGGTCAACGGATAGTCCCTGTTTGTCTGTATAATTTGCGTTTAACTATGAATACGTTACTGAGTTAATTTTCTCAAAGGTTAGCACTGAATGGAACTTGCTCTTCAAATTCGTGGGTTGGAAAAAACCTACGGGAATGGCTTTAAAGCGCTTAAAGGGATCGATCTGGATGTAAAGCAGGGCGATTTTTTCGCTCTGCTAGGTCCCAATGGGGCGGGTAAATCGACCACCTTGGGTATCGTCACATCCTTGGTCAATAAAACGGATGGTAGTGTGTCAGTCTTTGGCCACAATATTGATTCTGACCTGACCCAAGCAAAGCTCTGCATGGGCATTGTCCCTCAGGAGTTTAACTTCAACTTCTTTGAGAAAGTTGAAGACATCGTTGTGACTCAAGCGGGTTACTACGGGATCCCCTCTTCTATCGCCAAAGAGCGTGCAGAGCACTACCTAAAAGCCTTGGGTTTATGGGATAAACGTGACAATCGAGCACGCCAACTCTCAGGTGGTATGAAACGTCGTCTGATGATTGCTCGTGCGTTGGTTCATAACCCTAAATTGCTGATTCTGGATGAGCCGACTGCAGGCGTGGATATTGAGCTACGTCGATCGATGTGGGAGTTTCTTACCAAGATCAACGAAGAGGGCACGACGATCATCCTGACGACTCACTACCTTGAAGAGGCTGAGTCACTCTGTCGCAATATCGCGATCATCGATCAGGGTGAAATTATTCAAAATAGTTCAATGAAATCGTTGTTGGCTAAACTGAATAACGAGACCTTTATTCTAGATCTTGATCGAGATCTTAAGAGTCTCCCCGATCTCGATGGCTTGGAAGCGCGTTTAGTCGATGAGCATACCCTGGAAGTCGATCTGCCTAAGGGGCATGGTCTCAACAGCGTATTCGCGCAGTTAACAGCGCAAAACATCGCCGTGCTTAGTATGCGTAATAAAGCCAACCGTCTTGAAGAGTTGTTTGTCGAACTGGTTGAACACAAGGGGGCTAAATAATGAACGGAAATCTTCTTTGGGTTGCCTTCTCAACAATCGTAGTGAAAGAGGTTCGACGCTTTACTCGAATTTGGGTTCAGACACTGATTCCGCCTGCGATCACCATGACGCTCTACTTTATTATCTTCGGGAATCTGGTTGGCTCTCGGATCGGTGAGATGGATGGATTCGACTACATGCAGTTCATCGTGCCGGGTCTGATTATGATGTCGGTGATTACCAACTCTTACGGAAACGTCGTCTCGTCATTTTTCGGTACTAAATTTCAACGTCACATTGAAGAGCTGCTCGTCGCACCGGTGCCTAACTGGGTGATTTTGGCCGGTTACGTCATCGGTGGTGTTGCTCGTGGTTTAGCCGTTGGATTCATCGTCACTCTATTGTCGCTGTTCTTCACTGATCTGACGTTAGCGCACCCCTTTGTAACGCTCAGCATTCTGTTTTTGACTGCTGTCGTCTTCTCATTGGGTGGCTTCATCAATGCGATCTACGCGATTTCGTTCGATGATATTGCGGTGGTGCCAACCTTTATTCTGACGCCTCTAACCTATTTAGGTGGCGTGTTTTACTCAATCTCACTGTTGCCTGAGTTTTGGCAGGGGGTCTCTCAGCTCAACCCCATTCTCTACATGGTGAATACATTCCGTTATGGAATCTTGGGCGTTAGTGATATTGACGTCACCTTTGCGTTTGGCATGATCATTCTGTTTATTGCAGTGTTAGGTGGCTTTGCGCTGCACCTTCTAAACACAGGTAAGGGGATTCGAAGCTAATGAACGAACCAGAAAAGGTCCTCCACTCACCCCTAGGTAAAGAGACGGTCTACGCCAATCAGTACGATCCCTCACTGCTTTACCCCATAGAGCGAGATATCAATTGGCAAGCGCGCGGCGTTGATCGCTCCACCTTGCCCTTTTTTGGGGAAGATATCTGGAACAGTTATGAGATCAGTTGGTTGAACGCTAAGGGCAAACCGATTGTTGCACTGGCTCAGTTTCATATCCCAGCAACGTCGACGCATATCGTCGAGTCTAAGTCATTTAAGCTCTACCTAAACTCCTACAATCTGAGTCGCTTTGACTCTGCTGATGAGGTGGCTGCTCAGATGGCTAAAGATCTATCAGACGCGGCGGGCGGTCAGGTTCGGGTGACGTTGACCTCTCCTCAAGATGCGGTGCAGATTGAATCCTTTGACGGTCGTTGCATTGATGATCTTGATATCACGGTGGCTCACTACGAACCAGCTCCTGAGCTACTATCAAGTCAAGGTGAAAACGTCACCGAGACACTGATTTCTCACCTGCTTAAATCCAACTGTCCAGTGACAGGTCAGCCCGATTGGGCGAGCGTTCAAATCAGTTATAGTGGACCGAAAATAGATGAGGAGGGTCTGCTAGGCTATCTGATCTCCTACCGTGAACACGGCGATTTCCATGAGCAGTGTGTAGAGACGATCTTTATGGATATTTTAGAGCGTTGTCAGCCCGAAGAGTTGACGGTTTATGCGCGTTACGTGCGCCGAGGCGGTCTGGATATCAACCCTTACCGTAGTACGCTCGATACTTTGCCAAAAAATCCACGATTAAGCCGACAATAAGGAGCCCTGTGATGGATGCGATTGAACTGTTAACCCAGCGTACCTCTTGTGGCATGTTGGAAGCGCCTGCGCCTACAGCAAAGCAGCTGGAGCTGATGTTTCAGGCCGCATCGCGAGCGCCCGATCACGGTCTGCTTCGACCTTACCGCTTCCTAACCATTCAAGGATCTGCGCTTGATCGTTTAGGCCAGCTCTACCTTGATGCATCCTTAGTTAAGAATCCTGATATTGAAGAGGCGCAACGAAATCGCCTACTGAATATGCCTCTTCGAGCACCGATGATCGTGGTCGCGATTGCGGTGATACAACAGCACCCTAAAGTGCCTGAGATTGAGCAGGTAATGACAGCCGCCTGTGCCGCGCAAGCTGTGGTTCAGGCAGCTTACGCACAAGGTGTCGGAGCTATGTGGCGTTCGGGTGATCTGATGTTTGATGCGAATGTGCAGAAGGGATTGGGTCTTAATGACAATGAAGAGATCGTCGGCTTCATCTATTTAGGTCAACCAATGCGAGATCGCCAAGCTCCAGAAATGGATCAGTCCCTATATGTTGCGGAGTGGACGGGTGAGTGATCAGGCGTTTCTTAGTTGGCTGCATCAGGCCATTCCATTAACGGCTGCTATGCAGATTGATGAGATCGATTACACTGGCAATCAACTTCAACTTAGTGCACCGCTAGAACCGAATCTGAACGATAAGGGAACGGGCTTTGCGGGTTCCATAGCCTCCATCGCGACACTGAGCGGTTGGTGTCTGCTGACCTTATGGCTCAGAGAGCGTGGCATTGATGCCGATGTTATGATTGCCAAAAGCGAACAGCGCTATTTAGCCCCTGTCACCGATCGCCTGAAAGCGGTTGCGACACTGCCAGATGACGCTGTCGTTGAGCAGTTCTGGCAGCGTTTTCAAGAGAAACAGCGTGCGCGGCTACCAATCAGCGTCGCCGTGGGTAATGAGCAGACAGTGTTTGAACTGCAGGGTGATTACGCCGCTATACAGCGATAGGAGTGTGTCATGACGATCCATCAATATGCTTTGTCAAAAGTCAGTTGTGCCGGCTGTGTTCGATCAATCGAAAAGGCCTTGAATGCTTCTGATGATATCTCTGATTTTGCGATCAACTTCGCCGATCGAACAGCTACTGTTGAGTCGAATCTTCCAACCACTGAGGTTGAACAACTGATCATCAATGCTGGCTACGGTGCCGCTCTTATAGAGAATGAAGAGGATCTTGCGGCTCGTGATCAACAGAATCAACAAGAGCTAAAACAGACCTTCACTCATGCCTGGGTTGCGATTGGCCTGGGTGCATTTTTGATGGTTCAGATGTTGGCAGGCCTCATGCCGCCGGTGGAGAGTTCAGAGGGTCTGGTGAATGGCCTAATCACGGCTACACTCTCCGCGATGGTGATGTTCCACTCAGGTGGCCATATTTTCCGAGGGGCGCTTCAGAGTTTTAAACGTCTCGATTTTAATATGGATACACTGATTGCCTTGGGCACCGGGGTAGCCTGGCTCTATTCAGCACTTCTGCTGATGTTCATTCAATGGATTCCAGAGTCGATCCCCACGCAAGCCAGACACCTCTACTTTGAAGCCTCAGTTATGATTATTGGCTTCATCCTGCTGGGTCAAGCCTTAGAGGCTAAGGGGCGAAATCAGACCGCAGAAGCCTTGCGTCACCTAATGAATTTACAACCGAAAACAGCGCTAAAAGTGATTGAAGGTGAAGCCAAAGAGGTCTCTATTCAACTCCTGCTGCCTGGTGATCTGGTCCGAGTCCTACCAGGACAGACGATACCGGTTGATGCCCTAGTGGTTGAAGGCAGTAGCTATGTTGACGAATCGATGCTGACCGGTGAGTCTGTTCCAGTTCAACGTCAGTTAGATGACCAAGTGACCGGAGGCACGCTCAATGGTGAGGGCGTTTTACTGGTTCGTGTGACCGAAGTAGGGCAGAAGACTCGCCTCGCTCAAATCCTATCGTCTGTCAGAGAGGCACAAAACAGCAAACCTGCACTGGGTAAGTTGGCGGATAAAATAGCCTCTATCTTTGTACCCGTCGTCATTCTTATTGCACTGCTTGTGTTTGCACTCTGGTGGTTTGTTGGTCCAGAACCGACTTGGTCTTATGCCACTCTAGCCAGCATGACCGTATTAATTGTGGCCTGCCCTTGTGCGTTGGGTCTGGCGACCCCAATGGCAGTGATGGTGGGTGTGGGTCGTGCTGCTAAAATGGGTGTGCTTATTCGAGAGGGCGATGCCCTGCAGCGATCACAAGACCTGACCTGTGTCGTCATGGATAAGACCGGCACATTGACTCAAGGCAAACCCTCACTGACTCATCAGCATGCTGCACCTGAGTATGCAGCAATCGCCAAAACGCTTGCTTCACACTCTGAGCATCCACTCTCTAAAGCCTTAAGTCATTCACTCGAGGGAGGCGCTTGCGAGGTTGATCAATTCAGATCGATCTCTGGTTCTGGTGTGGAAGCGGTCATTGACGATGAAACCTATCGTTTGGGTAGCGGGCAATGGATGGAAACCTTTGATATCGATTCATCCGATTTTGTCTGTGATGCAGAAGCGTGGAGTGAAGAGGGCGCCTCATTGGTCTGGTTGTTTAATAGCAGCCGAGTCTTAGCCCTGTTTGCTTTGAATGATGCCCTTCGTGATGATAGTCAATCTGCCGTCGAGCGTTTCAAAGTGATGGGTCTTCGATTAGTACTACTGTCGGGCGATCACTCAGTGGCGGCTGAAGCGATCGCCAAACAAGCAGGCATTAGTGAAGTCATTGCCGGTGTTCAGCCTGAGCAAAAACTGCAGACAATCGCCCAACTTCAGGCCGAGGGTGAGGTGGTTGCTATGGTTGGGGATGGTATTAATGACGCCCCAGCGCTGGCGCAAGCGGATGTTGGTTATGCAATGGGTGGTGGTACTGATGTGGCGTTAGCTTCTGCTGATGTAGCACTGATGCAGAACTCTTTGCATGCGGTAGCGGATGCGATTCAGTTGTCGCGATTAACGGTCAACAATATCAAACAGAATTTGTTCGGCGCATTTTTCTACAATGTCGCGGCGATTCCTGTTGCTGCGGGTATTCTATATCCCGTGTTTGGTCTTTTACTCAATCCGATGATCGCCGGCGCAGCGATGGCACTGTCGTCAGTGACGGTCGTTGCCAATGCGCGCAGGCTGAACCAAGTGAACCTATCGCGCTAATCGATACGTTCTAGGCTCAAAATTGTGATCGGCTCTCTTGGTACATTCCGGTAGTAACTGACATTGCCGGTTTGTACCGCGGAAATCTTATCGACGACCTCCATCCCTTCTATGACTTTGCCGAACACCGCATATCCAGGGCGATTGGTTCGTCCATCAAGACCTAAGTTATCAACTGTGTTGATATAGAACTGCGCTGTGGCGCTATCAGGTGCTTGGGTTCGGGCCATGGCAATGGAACCTCGAACATTGCTCAGCCCATTCATCGACTCATTCTTAATCGGGCTGCCCGTGTTTCTCTCACGCATCTCGGCATCCATACCACCGCCTTGAATCATGAAGCCTGGAATGACTCGGTGAAAAACCAAACCCTCATAATGATCTTTGTCGACATAGTTCAGAAAGTTTTCGGTAGAGATGGGGGCTTTCTCATCGTTGAGTTCAAATTTGATCTCTCCCATGCTGGTCTGCATCACTACCTTAGGACCAGCAAAAGCCAGCGGAGCGGTTAGAACAAGTGAAGCGATGAACAGATTGTTCTTGAAACGCATCGATTATCTCCAAGTCGTTTTATACTAATTCTTTAGTCTAAGACTACCCAATTTCTTGCCGGCTGAGAACCACTTTTCTCTCGGTGTCGTAATCCAGACTATGATGTTAATAATTAGACAGTCTGTTTTTGTGATGGGGCTTTTTTTAGCGCCTATCCTGAATGCCTCTCAATTGGTTGGTCAGGCCAAGCTCTACCCAGAAGTCATCACTTACGATGTCTATCGCAAAGGTGAGCCGGTCGGTCATTACACACTTCGTTTCAGTGATGTCACCCACGATCGTGTCGCCGCTGAGATCGAGATGGAGTTAACGGCGAAAGTCTTTGGCTTTTTCAACTATGAGTACCGATATCAGGCTAATGAGGTTTGGCAAAATGATCGACTCATGCAGCTCAACGTGAAAACGGTTAGCAACAAAAAAGAGTCATCGGTCACGGCCGTCCAAAAATCCGATGTTTTAGAGACAGTGGATAAAAAAGGGCGAGTGCATGCCTACCCAGCGGAGTTAATGACGACCCATCACTGGTATCGGCAGATTCTTGATCAGCGGCAGGTATTAAATAGTATCACCGGTAATATGGATGAGATTTCACCAGAGTCTGTGGGCTCTGCGCTCTTAGATGCCCGAGGTGAAACCGTACAATTGGATGGCTATCGCCTTGGCGGTGATCTGGATAGAACGGTCAGTTGGTACGATCGCGATGGGCGATGGCGAGCACTTGAGTTTAAAGCCAAGGATGGGTCTGATATTCAGGTGATATGGAACGGAGGTCAGCTGATTAAAGAGACCTCTCTGGCTCAGAATAGGGAGTAGCGTGGCTAGTCGAATTTGGATAATTGGAGGCAGTACCGGAATTGGCGCTGCGCTCGCTAAGGCTTACCTGGATGAGGGCTATCAAGTCCTAATCAGTGCTCGAAACGAAGAGCGCTTAATAACCTTTGCCGAGTCTATCGGCTGCCAATATATGCCTCTGGATGTGACAGATCGCGATTCCTGTATTAACGCTTGGGCCGAGATTTGCCAAGAGTGCATGCCCGATAAAGTCATCATCAGCTCGGGTACGCACCAAGAGATGCCAGCCACTGAATTTAATGCAGATAACTGTGAATCGCTAATGCAGGTGAACTATTTCGGGGCGGTCTACCTGCTGGAGGCGATACTTCCTACCTATCTTAAATCAGGTGGGCAAATTGGTGTCATCTCCTCTCTAGCAGGCTACCGAGGACTCCCTTATGCATCATCCTACGGTGCTTCTAAAGCTGCGCTGATCAATTTGTGCGAGTCCCTGAGAGTTGAGCTAGAGGATTCAAAGGTCGATATACGGTTGATCAATCCGGGCTTTGTTAAGACACCTCTCACAGACAAGAATCAATTTCAAATGCCCGCGTTGATATCGCCTGAGCAAGCCGCTGCGGAGATTGTGAAAGGGCTGAAAGGGCGTAGTTTTGAGATCCGCTTTCCTAAACTCTTTGCTGCTACACTTGCCTTGTTGCGGCACTTGCCCTACAAACTCTATTTCCCTCTGGTAAAACGAGTCACTAAACGATGAATCAAACATCGGTAAAACAATACGTTGAGCTTTTTGAGAACTTAACACCGGACAGTGTCACTCAGTTTGAATCACTGGTGACTCCAGATGTTCGATTCGCCGATCCGTTTAATGACGTTCGTGGCTTTTCGAAGATGTGTGAAATTCTGACCGATATGTTTGAACGCTCAGAGGATCCATCATTTACCGTCTTTGAATGGTGTGAACAGCCAGAGGCGGCTTATGTTCGGTGGGAGTTCCGTGCAAAGTTGCCTGTATTGGGGGTGTTTACAACAGAGGGGGTCAGTCGTCTCTCTATTAATGAGAGCGGATTGATTACTGAACATTTAGACTATTGGGATAGTGCACCCTTGTACATGAAACTACCCCTTCTAGGACGAATTCTGCGCTCGATCAAAGCGAAAATGGCGCTTCCTTCATAGCATCACCGCGCATAAAGCTTAGGGTGACGGTACCAATCGTGAACCCCCACTTTTTGACATAGGCTCTGTTGATCAGTACTCCGCCTTGTTGCAGCAACATCCAATCATCGAAGGTGACACGCCAGCTGCCATCGCCCACTTTTAAATCGATGTCATACTGCCAGTTCAATGCATTGCCCTGGCTGGTTCCGGTTGCTGAACCAATAACGTCATCTGCGCGGCCTTCATAACGACCTGGGTTGGATGATGTGATCTCCCAAATGCGCTGGTCGCGCTCGCCATCATCATAGAGAAACTGTTCATCTAAGGTGAGCGTTTGGCCATCCCAGTTACCATCAATCTCAACTTGAAATTGACGTCTGATGGTGCCAAAACGATCTTCGAAGATACCCCAAGCATAGACCTTGCCATTGAAGTACTCCTCAATCTTCAATGCTGGCTGCGATTGACTGATTTGATCGATCTGCATCTGTGAACACCCACTCAACATAACCATCAGTAAAACTGCTATCGCTTTTTTCAACGGATGGTCTCCTGAGCTAAACGCTGTTTGATTTTTTTGTGTGTGCTGGCGCTTAACCTAAAATCTCTTACGACCAACACGGCTATGATTTTAAGTACGCTGGGGATAAGTGCGTAGATCAATGCCAAAACTAAGGGTGTTTGGCCAAACAGTTCAAGCAGACCAAAGGCGAGGGTGGCTGAAAGTGCCAGTGCCAGTTTTGTGATCATGTTCCACAATGCAAAGAGCAAATTCGTTTGGGATTGTCCAAATCGCCACTGATGGTAATCAGCGACGTCAGCCTGAATCGCATGGGGTATCGCCAGATCAGCGCCCAACATCGCACCGGTTAATAGACAGATAGGAATGAATAACCAAGCAGTGTCACTACCCAGCATACTGGCGGGTACAAATACGACGGCACTAATCAACATACCCGTTCGCCAAAGATCGATTCGGTCTAGGGTTCGCGTCAGCTTAATCCATACTGGGATTGAGAGGATGCAAGAGAGAAAGTAGATCGCAATGTAGAGTGTTCGGTCACTCTCTGGTAATAAAAGAACCATTGTGATGTAGAGCGGAAACAGCGTCGCAGGAACGCCATTCGCTAAACCATTAAAAAACCAAGAGATTGCCAGTCTCTTTGCTAAGCGATTTCGTTGAATCGGTCGCCATGTGGAGGCTGAATCTGTTTGAGAGTCCTCTTTTCTATTTAAAGGTTTTAAACGAACCTTAGCCATCAATAGTTTCAGTGTGATGGACCCCAGTAGCAGTGCAATCCAAACAATGGCTCTGAGTGCTTCGGTGCTTGAGTAACCAAGATAGACCATCAGTGCAGGTATGAGCGCGGAGAGCAGAAGGCCTATCAACCCCAAAAACTCCCTAAACGAAGCGATCGTTATGCGCTCTTGTGCATCGCTGCTTAGACGTACTAGCCAGCTTAGGTAGGGGATTTGAATCAGCGTCCAGCCAAAAAAGAGACCGATTAATCCCAGACTCAGCGAGATGGCAGTATAGGATTCAGCTGGGTAAATCAGCAGCAGTGCAGACGGGATACAAATCAACCCACCTGCGATGATGACCGATCTTTGAGTTGTGTCTGATAGTCGGTCGTTCAACCTCCCTATAAAGGGATCTACGAGGAGGTCTGACACTCTTGCAAAAAACAGAATCAGTGCAATCAGACCAAGCGATAAGCCCCACTGTTCGTGGTACCAAGTGGGTAGGTTGATATAGAGCGCTAGAGTTGGAAGTGAGAGCGGAAGAGCCGGAAGGGCATAAAATCCTATCTGGCTCTTCGATAGCTTAGTGCTGTACTTTGTAGAGTCCGACATCAATCGAACCCTCTCTAAACCCACCCTCACAGTAAGCTAGATAGTAAACCCACATGCGTCTAAAGCGCTCATCGAACGCTTCGGTCGCCTTGATGCTTGGCCAAGCGTTTAAGAAGTTTCGGCGCCAAATCTCTAGGGTCTTGGCATAATCCAAACCAAACAACTTCTGTTCACAGAGTTTTAGATCCGCTAACAAGATTTCTCCCTCTAGCGCGGTAGGGCTTGGCAGCATGCCGCCAGGGAAAATGTAGCGCTGAATGAAGTCGGCAGAGCTGCGGTACTGTTCAAAACGATCATCGGCAATGCTAATAATCTGCAGGACCGCGCTTCCCCCTTTTTTAAGACGCTTTTTGAGTGTCTCGAAGTAGGTTGGCCAGTGCTCTTCGCCGACCGCTTCAAACATCTCTATTGAGACAATGTGATCGTATTCACCTTGGATGTCACGGTAATCGATAAGCTGTAGGTCCGCCTGATTGTTTAAACCTAAGCGACTCATTCGATCTTTGGCAAATGCGAGCTGCTCTTTTGATAGAGTGATTCCTGTTACCTTGGCGCCAAACTCTTTGGTCGCTACCTCAGCAAAACCACCCCAGCCACATCCGATCTCAAGCACATGCTCACCGGCCTTAAGATCTAACATCTGGCAAATGGTTCGGTACTTGTTGAGTTGTGCCTCTTCCAGTGTCTCATCACTCTCAAACAGAGCTGAGGAGTAGGTGAAGCTTGGGTCTAACCACTGAGCATAGAAGTCGTTGCCTAGGTCGTAGTGGTAAGCAATATTTTTGCGGCTGCCCTTTTTCGTATTCGCACGGCCTAAGTGGCTTAAACGATTGAATAAACGCAGAAGGGGGTGGCCCTTTAGGATGTCATTCACTAAGTTTTCGTTGGCTAGAGCCCAGCGAATAACGCTGACCTCATCGGGTGTTTGCCACTCGCCATCCATAAAGCTCTCTGCAAAGCCGATAGATCCACCTCGGACAAGACGACGCAAGGATTTAAAGCTATTAATCTTAATGATGGCGTGATGTTCATTATCTGTCTGCTGGCCAAAGTCATGAATCATGCCGTTGGGTAGCTCAAGAGTCAGTCGCCCTTTAATCTGTCCATCGAGTGTTTTGTGCAACAGATTCAATGCGCGACGGTTGAACCAACCGAGAGACGACAGCTGCTGGTTGGAAAGGGTCGTAGTGTATTCAGAAGGACGCATCAGAAACCCTCGTTTTATTATCGATTAAAACCACTTGATGAGTCGTACCTTTGACTCGTTTTTGAAGTGGTACGCGTTTAAGCCAGAGTTGGAGCGCTTCCCAATGAATGCCAGCAATCACTTTGAAGGTCATCAAAGGGTATTTAAACAGGACTTTTAGCAGTGTTCTGTTCGTCAGCTCAGTTCGTTTACCAGTAAAGGTGGCGTGCAGAAGGGACCCTTCTGAGTCGGACTGTCGAATGCAGACAGAGACTCGCTGATGGGGTGCCAGCATGCGAAACTGATAGGGCGCCTTCATAGGCATAAATGGAGAGACGTAAAAGCTCTTTTCACTGCTTTGACGAATCTGATCACTCTTACTGTTGGTTGGGATCAGGTAGCTGTGTCGTTCACCGAAGGTGTTGTTTACTTCGTAAAGAATGACACCAAGGTTGCCGTCACAGTCGTAACAGTAGAAGACACTGAGTGGATTAAAGACGTACCCAAACATTCTGGGGTAGCAGAGTAATTTGATACTGTGACCATACTCAGACAGCTCGTATTGCAGCAGCTGCTCTCTCACCTGTTCAGCGAGGTCTCGGTCGCTCCCTTCGCCATGATCACGGTTTTTAAAGCTAAATAGATTCCAACGCTCTTTTGAGAACAGAGTCAGATTAGCGTCGAGGCTATCTAGCTCATCAAGGTCAATCAACATTGAGGCAACTGAGTAGATGAAACGGTGACGCTTAGGCTTGAAGCGGTGATGCATCACCTTGCCTTCATAGAGCGCGGAGCTAAACATTAGGCTGCGCTCTCGGATGTTTGCGTTGTTCTAACGGGCTCTTGAACATGAATACGTCCATTGGGGTTGTCGACGGTCCAAGGTCGCAAAGCGCCTCCGAGCTGTTCCGCAACTGCGAGGCCTGATTGGATACCATCTTCGTGGAAACCATAGCCCATCCAAGCACCGCAGAACCAACTGCGTTGTTGACCTTGAATGGCCCAAATCTCCTTCTGTGCCTCAATGGAACGTTGATCAAACGCAGGGTGGTCGTATAGGAAACTGCCAAGAATCTTATCGGCTTTAGGTTCTTCGATAGGATTGAGTGTGACAAACACATCTTGTTTGGTTTGCAGAGGCTGCAGTGCGTTCATCCAATAGGTCACTGCAAGCTCACCTTCGCCTTGATCGCTTGAGGCCAGATAGTTCCAAGCTGACCAAGCACCTTTACGGACTGGCATCTGGTTAGTGTCAGTGTGTAACAGCGCACGATTGCGTTGGTAAGGAAAGGCGCTCAGAAGTCGCTGCTCTTCCGGTGTTGCGTCAGACAGCATCTCAAGGGTCTGATCAGCATGACATGCAAATACCACCTGGTCGAAGCGACGCTTCTGTCCGTGGTGATCGATCAGAGTAACTCCGTCAGCATCGCGTTCGACACGGTGTACGCGAGCATTCAAGATGACGCCATCACCCAGTTGCTCAGCGATTTTATTAACGTATTGGCGACTACCACCTATCACTGTACGCCACTGTGGGCGGTCCTTCACTTGAACGAGACCATGGTTCATGCAGAAACGCATAAAGGTCTCTGCAGGGTAGTCCAGTATCTTATCCATGGGCGTTGACCAGATTGCAGCGCTCATGGGCAGAAGGTGCTCATTAATGAAGGTTTGACTGTAACCCTCGCGCTCCAAAAGCTGTCCAAGCGTTAATTCGGCCAGACTAGGGTCGTTATGGAGTCGATCAGAATCTTTGTAAAAAGCTAAGATCTCACGAAGTAGACCCCAATGTTTAAAAGAGAGGAGGTTGCGGCGCTGTGCAAAAAAGCCGCCCAAGCCAGAGCCACTATACTCCACTTTGCCTTTCTCTAGTGAGACGCCGAAGGTCATATTGGTATCGGTAGTGTCTACTTCGAGATATTTGAAGAACTCGACCAGATTGGGATAGTTAACGGGGTTGAATACAATAAACCCTGTATCCACCGGAACGTTGCCTTCGGGAGTGTCGATCTCAACGGTATTTGAGTGGCCGCCAAGGCGATCATCTTTTTCAAAAAGTGAAACGTTATGGCGTTTACTTAAAAGCCAGGCGGCGGATAATCCGGAGATACCAGAACCGATAACTGCGATATTCAATGGTTTTAAAGGCCTTACATTCATTATTGAGTCCATGCAAAAACAAGCTTGAATTTCGTTACGAACAGTCTACCTTGATAGATCAAAAGATGTCGGTTATTTTCAAAAAAGTGGCCAACGGTCAATTTTTACTATTTACTGTTCAAAATGTGATCCATTTATAAACCCTCTAACGTAGTGAAAGCGATGACTGATAACAGATCCGAGGAAACTGATGTGACTGCAGCAGTGGCAATAGCGGAGCAAAAAAAGAAGAAGGAGCGGGATGCATGGTCAGACCTGCTCGCGTCGCTTTCTGAAACCCGCAGTAAAGTGGATTTCAGCCGCTTATACGAACATTTTGCACCCAGAGTGAAAGCGTACATTATCCGTTTTGGAATGCCGGTAGCGGCAGCCGAAGAGCTGACACAGGAATCGATGCTGGCCGTATGGCGTAAAGCGCACCTGTACACGCGCAGTAAAGCCAGTGCCAGTACCTGGATTTTTACATTGGCAAGAAACCAATGCATCGATCGCCTTCGCAGAGAGAAAGCGGTTGAATACGAGTTACCTGAAGAAGAGATCGATCCCGATCAACGTCATTACGGCGAGCATGCCGTTCTCGAAGAGAGAATGAGCGGAGCGATCGCCAAGTTGCCTGAAGCTCAGGCACAGGTTCTCTACCTCTCATATTATGAGGGTAAGAGTCATTCAGAAATTTCAGAGCAGTTAGGTATACCGCTCGGCAGCGTTAAATCGAGATTGAGATTGGCATTCAGCAAACTCAAAGCTCATTGGGGAGAAGAAGAGTGAAAATAAGTCATCATCTTGACGATGCTACCCTTATGGCACGTGCCGCCGGCGCGCTGTCTGATGGTATGACACTGTTGGTTGATAGTCATCTTCACTGGTGCAAGACCTGTCAAACTAAAGCTTGGGAAGCAGAGTGTATCGGCGGTGAGTTACTTGCTGACATCCAACCGCAAGCGATGAGCGAAGGCTCTTTAGACTCCATTTTGGGTATGCTCGATGGTAGCGAAGAGGTGGTTGCTGAACGAGCTGTCAAAGTCAAAGGCAGTGCAGAAGTTCCAGAACCTCTGGCGCAAATTGTCGGATCTGACCTGGATGCCATTGAGTGGAAGCGTCTTGGCCCGGGTGTGCAACATTACGATTTTAATTTCCCTGGAGAGGGAGCGTGTCGTCTTCTTAGAATTCAGCCTGGCGTCTCTGTGCCGCACCATACCCACAAGGGTAATGAGCTGACGATGATCCTTCGTGGCTCGTACAGTGACGATGTGGGGCGTTTCTGTCAGGGCGATGTCGCAGATCTTGATGAAGAGATCAAACACCAGCCGATCGTTGATACCGGTTCTGAGTGCATCTGTCTGATCGCAACTGAAGCGCCACTTAAATTTACAGGTATTATGGGTCGTCTGGCTCAGCCATTCATTGGTCTGTAATCACTATTGAAATAAGAAGACCGGTTTTAAAGCCGGTCTTTTTTTTGGGGAAAACATGAATATCGTCTGGTTTCGCAATGACCTTAGAGTAGCCGCAAACCCAGCATTGGAAGCTGCGCAACGTAATGGATTGGCCACGGTGGCCCTTGTCTGTCTGACTCATGAGAGCTGGTCGGAACATAACGAATCGCCTCAACGTATGGGGCTATGGCGAGATCGGTTACTGCAGGTTAAAGGCGAGCTTGAATCTCTGAATGTGCCTTTAAAAGTGATTCAGGCAGGGCACTTTGATCACTGTGCCAGTGCCATTAGAAACCTGGCAACAGAGTTGTCAGCAACTCACTTTTTCTTCAATCACGAGTATCCACTAAATGAGCAGTTGCGCGATGATGCAGTCGTTGCAGCCCTTCAACCCGATGTGAGCTGTCAGGGCTTTCATGGTGAGGTGATCATTCCACCGGGTGAGGTTAAAACTCAAACGGGCACAGACTTTAAAGTCTATACCCCATTCTCGCGTGCATGGCGGGCAGCGTTACCTCGATTTGACTACCTAATTAAAGCGATGAACATCCCTTTTCCAGCTGCCTCTGTTCCCTCGGATGAGATTCCAGATGATCTTGGCTGGCGCCCACTGTCCTATGATAAAGAGTTGTGGCCCGTTGAGACCGAAGCGATCCGTGAACGTGTCTACGAGTTTGTCCGTGAACGGGAGTTGGATTACAAAGAGCATCGTGACTTTCCAGCAATCAACGGGACCTCCCAGTTATCGCCTTACTTGACCATTGGTGCTGTGTCACCACTACAGTTGATGCATGTTCAAAGACAGGAGCGTGAGAACGATGGCTGGTTAGAGAGCAGTTGGCTCAATGAGATCATCTGGCGTGAGTTCTATCGTCACCTGACGGTTGCGTTTCCAGAGCTGTCTAAACTTGAGCCGTTTAGACCAGAAACTGAGCAGAAGATTCAGTGGTTGGATCGTGAGCCGCTGTGGCAGGCTTGGTGTCAGGGTGAGACAGGGTTTCCGATTGTCGATGCAGCGATGAAACAGCTGTTAACAACAGGTTGGATGCACAATCGACTGCGTATGGTCGTGGCCAGCTTTTTAACTAAATTAATTGGCATCGATTGGCGCCGCGGTGAGAAGTTCTTTATGGAGCATCTGATTGATGCTGATTTCCCATCCAACAACGGTGGTTGGCAGTGGTCTGCTTCAGTGGGTGCTGATGCCGCTCCCTATTTTCGAATCTTCAACCCGACTGCGCAAAGCGAGAAGTTCGATGCCAAAGGTGAATTTCTTGTGAAGTGGTTGCCAGAGCTGGCCGCGCTACCGCCTAAAGAGCGTCATAAGCCGGGGGCAGGGCAGGCGTTTGGTCGTCCCGCGCCGATCATTGATTACTCTCTTGAGCGAAAACGCGCGTTGGACGCTTATAAAGAGGGCTAGGATCTGGCACACTTCCTTCCAAGTTTTTTGGGAGAGTGTAAATGGATTGGGAAAGGCTGCTAACGCGCAAACGTTATGGTCACGACGAAGTAGAATCGGCGGAGCAGGGTCGAAGCCACTTCCACAAAGATCATGACCGAATCATCTTTAGTAGTGCTTTCCGTCGCTTGGGTCGTAAGACGCAAGTGCACCCTATGTCCCTCAACGATCACATCCATACTCGTCTGACTCACTCCATTGAGGTAGGCAGTCTTGGGCGTAGTCTGGGCATTCGTGCCGGCGAGTTGATTGCTGATCAGCTGCCAAAGGGCATATCGCCTGATGACTTGGGGATGATTGTGCAGTCGGCCTGTCTGGCTCACGATATTGGTAACCCCCCTTTTGGTCATGCTGGCGAGTACGCCATTCGTGATTGGTTCCGTCAGCGTCAAGAGGATCAGCGTTTCTCGCAGCTCTCTGAAGACGAGTTTTTAGATCTAAAAACCTTTGAAGGTAATGCGCAGGGGCTCAGGGTCGTCACCAAGATCGAGAACCATCTCTTTGATGGTGGTCTGCGCTTAACCTACCCAACTCTAGGAACACTATTGAAATACCCTTGGACAGCTCGTCACGGTGGTAAGAAGGGTAAGTTCAGCTGTTATCAAGCGGAACTTCCTTTAGTAGCATCACTGGCCAAAGATCTTGGTCTGCCTCAGCTTGAAGAGGATCGCTGGGCGCGTCACCCTCTGAACTTCCTAATGGAGGCGGCGGATGATATCTGTTACGCCATATTGGATCTTGAAGATGCTATTGAGTTGAACCTGCTTAGTTTCGATGAGGTTAAACCTATCTTGTTAACGCTCTGCGGCGACCTGGAGTTTGATGATGAGATCTTCGCGACCCAGGCCTCTGCACGACGTAAGATTTCGGCACTTCGTGGTCGAGCGATGGAGAACATGGTCGACTCAGCGGTGCAGGTGTTTGCCGATCAGCTGCCAGAGATCTTGTCAGGTCAATATCAGGGTGAGCTTCTCAGTGATGGCGATCCCATGGTTAGAGATGGGTTGGCTGCAGCGAAACGTATCGCCCAAGAGCGGGTCTTTCCAGACAATCGAAAAGCAGAGCTAGAGGTGGGTGCCTATACTATTCTAGGTGTGTTGGTTGAGGCTTTTATCGAGGCGGTCTGGGAGCAGCACCAAAAGCAGGGAGAAGATCTCTGTTATCGCAGTGAAAAGATTATCGGTCTGATGGGGATTCATGCCCCCTCTTCGGGTGAGTCGCTCTATCAAGGCTACATGCGTGCCTTGGACTTTATTAGCGGTATGACCGACTCCTATGCAAGCTACCTTGCTCGACAGATCGGTGGAGGAATAAAGGTTTAATATGGCATCACTTCAAGATCAGCTTAGTCGACTCGTCTACAGCACGGAAAAAGGTAACCTCTGTCCTGATTGTGGCGAAGCGTTAACCGCTTGTATCTGTTCAGAGCAGGCAGAGCAGACGCGCATTGCCGCAATGGATGGGGTAGTTCGCATTCGTCGTGAAACCTCTGGGCGAAAAGGCAAAGCCGTCACTACCATTTCCGGTGTGCCAAGAGTTGAGTCTGAATTAAAGACGCTTCTGAAAAAGTTGAAGCAGGGGTGTGGTTCAGGCGGTGCTGTCAAAGAGGGAATTATTGAGATTCAAGGTGATCACCGCGACAAACTTAAAACCCTCTTAGAGAAAGAGGGTTTTACCGTTAAGTTAGCGGGCGGTTAGAGGCCGATTGCTCGCTCCGAGAGTGCCAGTTCCATTCGGGCGCGCAGCAAAGAGTAAAGCTGTATTGCCGCATCAATCTCCTCTTTGCGGTTCGTAAGACTCTCGATATTTAAGCCGAGCGGTAGATCCAATTCGGCGCAAGATTCCAAAATCATCTGCAAGTTGGTGTAACAGATCTTAATAGACTCTTTAAGTGGCTGATCGGCATCCAAAATTCGGTAGCTGGTCGCCTCTGGTACCGAAATACCCAACCACTTCATAAACTCAAGGGTCTTCTCACTGCCACAAGGTGTGAAAGTCAAAATGATTCGTGCCGGCTCCATATCGAGCTGTTTGCAGCGACGAGCATAGGAGGTCAGCATGTCGATGGTCGCTTGTGCGTTATAAACCGCTTGCGAGATGAAGAAGTGACAGCCCTCTTTCTGCTTGGTCACCATGCGCTCGTGTTCATCGCCTTTTTTCTGATGGCGCTCTGCGATACAGACACCGCCAAGGGCAATTGTTTTATGAGACTCTTCCAGTGATTGGTAGGCATCATTCAAACTGAACTTGTAGTCACCTTCCGAGGAGGGGGCGCCAACCAGGACGATATTGTTCTGGTGGTAGGTCTCAGTCGTCTCTTCTACCCACTCTTCAAACTCTTGTCGACTACCTTGAGCAACACTGTTGTAGGTGATGGTTCCGCAGCCGCTCTTTTCGTGAAGCAATTTAGCGTAGTGGCGCGGGTCACGTGTTTGAGCAAAGGGGAATGGGCGAGGTGTGTCGATGCGAGTGCTCTCGTCCTGAATGTCATAAACGATAATGCCATCGAACGCGATACGGTCGAGTCGTTCCAGCAGCTTGTCAGCAATGCCTGACATCACTTCATCTTCGGTGCCCATTTTGGGTGGGGTAGTACCGATGACATAAACCCCTTGGTCCGTACCGATTAATTTGTCCTGAAGTGAGCAGCTCATCTCTATTCCAATTGCTTCTTTTAAGTGTGGCTTAGTATAAACGTGAGTGGATTTCATGAAAATTGCATATCCCATGAAATTTTTTTCTTAAGATATGCATGACGTTCAATTTAGAGCTTTCGAACGACGTTGACACCGTCGCGCAGAGTCAGAAAGACGTTTTCCACCTCGGGGTCCTCTGCAATCAGTCGGTTTGTTTCAACTAACACATCATCGATATCGGATTCTGGTTGAATGACCTTGCCAGACCAGAGCACGTTATCAAGTACGATTAAGCCACCTGGGCGAGTCAGCTCTTTAACCTTTAAGTAGTAGTTTAGGTAGTTGCGTTTGTCGGCATCGATAAAGGTGAAATCCAATGGGCCATCAAGTTGATCTGCAAGAGTTTCAAGGGTGTCGATGGCAGGACCAAAGATCACGTCAATCTTTTTGCCGTGTTCGCTTCGCTCATAAAAGGTTTTTGCGAAGTCGATCGCGCGTGGGTTGGTTTCACAGCAGATAAGCTTGCCATTATCCGGCATGCCTTCCGCAATGGATAGCGCTGAATAGCCTGTGAACATACCAATTTCAAGGGCGCGTTTCGGCTGAGCAATCGCAGAGAGCATCTTAAGTGTTCGGCCGACCAGGCGGCCAGATAGCTTTTGTGGCCATCCCATATTTTGGTTGGTTTGGTCGATCAACTCCTGCAGGAGTTCGGGCTCTGCTGAAGTAGAGATAAAGGCATAGTCTTCGACCTGTTCGTCGACGAGAAAGTCAGGCATGGGATACTCAGTTATTGATTAAGGGTGGAGATGATGGCGCTGCCCCACATGGTGACGCTATTTCCATCTTCGGTCCAAAGGTATTGGCAAAGTTTAATATCAGACTCAATGCAGCTTTGCTGGCTGATTGCGACACCGGTAGGTAGGGTTTGGCAGCCCTGTTCTGGCTCCTTGCCCACTCCATACAGACGTGCGCTCAACAGCGAGCGATAGAGAGACTCGGTTTCGCACACCCAGTGCTTTCCTTCATCGCTAAGAGCGTTGGCGGTTGGAGTGAGTGCAAGTGCAGCGAGCGATCCTAAAATTATTTGTCTAACTTTCATTTTAATCTCTGTGCAGGTCCGTACAATATCGCTAAAAGGAGATTATAACTATGAACGAATCGCTATACATCTTTCTGTTAACCGGCGTCTTCTCAATGTCGGCTGCGCTGAGTGTAGGTGCCATCAACAAAATGCCAGAATCTGATCGTCCTGCATGGTTTGCGGTGAAGCAGAATATGGTCATGATGGTGGTGCTCGGTAATCTTGCTGCGCTAACGCTGGTGGGTTCTCTGGCCTATGGATTTCAGACCTTGCACTGGTCGATTCCATTGAGCTCAATGTTCATCACCTTCCCGATCGTGCATCAGTTATTGGTGGTCAAATTGATCGGTGCTACCAAGGCACTATTCTTAACAGTTCCTGCTACCTTGGCCTCTATTGCGGTGCTCTATATCTACTGGCCCTAATCGTTAATTTGTCCTACCTAAAAACGCAGCCTCGGCTGCGTTTTTTGTTTTTAGTTCTTAAGACGCAAAAATGTTGCGATGTTATGTGTAAATCTAATGTAAACCTAAGAGAGTGTTTTTTGCCGGTTATCAATAATATATTTTGATTTTGTGCTTACAATCTAATTTTAATGCAAATATTTTGCATAAATTAAAAATTATTGGCGTTTTATTTGTGTGTTAGTATTGTTGTTTCATATCTATAATTTGCATTAGTTTCGTTAATTTTTTGTAAATATAATTAAGTTACTGTCTATTTATCAATAATGACGCAAAATTTGTGCGTAAATTAGAAAATATTGTTATTTATATGATTTATATGGGTTGCATTGGTAGCTTTTGCAAAAATTTCTCATTAAATTAAAGATAAACGCAAATATTTTGCGTTAAGTGTTGGAATGCTTGGTTGGGTTGTGTATATTTTGAGCAATGGACGATTTAATCGTCATCACTGGCTTTAGGATTTGTAATCTGTGGATGCAAAAGATTGGGAGATAATTCGTGCGCTCCAGCAAGATGGACGTCGCACCACGAATGAGATCGCGGATAGCGTTCGTCTCTCAGGCTCGGCCGTGTCTCGCCGTATCGCACGTCTAGAAAAAGACGGCATCATTTCTGGTTACACCGCACTCGTAGATCCCGATAAGGTTGGTTATACCGCCACCGTCATGGTTGAAATTACGCTCGATAGCCAGTCTGATGCGGCTCAATCAGAGTTTGAGCGTGCGGTTGCTAAGGTCCCGAGTGTCAGATCCTGTTACCTAATGAGCGGCGATGCGGATTATCTATTAAAGGTAGCAGCAAGAGATTTGCGTGACTTTGAACGGTTGCGCCGAAAGGTTTTGAGTGATTTACCGCATGTTTCACGTATGCAGACGTCGTTTGCTTTACGCGAAATCGTCAATCACTTGGAGTACGCGCCGGAGAGCGCATAACAATGGTTAAACGTAATGAAAATTGGGTGTGAATCGTGGATTCAAAAATGATTGTAGCTCTTGATATCGGTACCTCTAAGGTTGTCTGTATGGTGGCCGAGATCGGTACGGACGGTGATATTGAGGTCGTGGGCGTCGGCTCTCACCCATCACGCGGTTTAAAACGCGGTGTGGTCGTTAACATCGAATCTACTGTGCAGTCGATCCAGCGAGCGGTTGAAGCGGCTGAGTTGATGGCGGGAGTCAAAATTCACTCAGTCAGTGTGGGCGTCTCTGGTAGCCATATTGCGAGTCAAAACTCACACGGTATTGTTGCTCTGCAGAGTAAAGAGGTGACTCAATCAGACGTAGAGCGTGTCATTGAGGCTGCTCAAGCGGTCGCGATTCCGGCGGATCAGCGCATTCTGCACATCCTTCCGCAAGAGTATTTGATTGATAACCAAGAGGGCATCAAAGAGCCGCTTGGCATGTCCGGTGTGCGTTTGGAAGCTAAGGTTCATCTGATTACCGGTGCGACTAACGCCATTCAGAATATTGAGAAGTGTGTTCGCCGCTGTGGTCTTGAGATCGATGCCGTAGTTCTTGAGCAGTTGGCATCGGGTTACGCGGTGTTGACTGATGATGAGAAGGATCTGGGTGTCTGCATGGTTGATATCGGCGGTGGTACCACCGATATCGCGATCTTTACTCAAGGTTCAATTCGTCACACAGCTGTGATTCCTGTTGCGGGCGATCAAGTCAGCAATGATATTGCCATGGCATTGCGCACCCCAATGCAGCATGCCGATCAGATCAAAATGAAGTACGCCTGTGCATTGGCGCAGTTAGCGCGTGCTGATGAGACGATCAAAGTTCCAAGCGTCGGTGATCGTCCTGCGCGAGATCTATCACGCCAAGCTCTGGCTGAAGTGGTGGAGCCGCGTTATGAAGAGCTGTTTACCCTAGTTCAGCAAGAGCTTCGCCGCAGTGGGTTTGAAGATCTAGCGGCAGCCGGCATCGTCCTGACCGGCGGTACTTCGAAGATGGAAGGCGCGGTTGAGCTCGCTGAAGAGATATTCCACATGCCTGTTCGTTTGGCTAAGCCAACGGGTGTAGGCGGTGTTGATGATCTGTTGAGTAACCCTATCTACGCAACGGCGATTGGTCTGTTGCTCTACTCGGCGGATAACGACCTTGATCAGCATGTGGACGCCGAAACAATGACCGATTTTGGTTTGATGCCGGACGATATTGCTGAGCATCAGCCTGAGAAAAAACGAGTTAAAAAAGAGCCATCAGAAGGGTGGGTCTCTAAAACAAAATCTTGGTTAAAAGGTAACTTTTAATCAGAGCTTAGTTGGCAGTAACCGGCAAAGATCGGGCCTGCCTTACATAAAACCTGGAGGAAGATATGTTTGAGTTAGTAGAAGATACAAACGAGAACGCAGTAATCAAAGTTGTCGGTGTCGGTGGTGGTGGCGGTAACGCAGTCAACCACATGGTCGCGTCGGATGTAGAGGGTGTAGATTTTATCTGTGCCAATACCGATGCTCAGGCACTTGGAAAAATGGCCGCTAGTACAGCCCTTCATATCGGTGGTGATATGACGAAAGGCTTGGGTGCGGGCGCTAACCCGGATGTTGGTCGTCAGGCAGCGGTCTCTGACCGTGAACAGATTGCCGACTCTCTGCGTGGTGCCGACATGGTCTTCATCACTGCTGGCATGGGTGGTGGTACCGGTACGGGTGCTGCACCGATCGTTGCCGAAGTGGCTAAAGAGATGGGAATTCTGACGGTGGCGGTCGTCACTAAACCCTTCCCATTTGAAGGCAAAAAACGCATGAAGATTGCGGAAGAGGGTATTCGTGAGCTGCAGGAGCAGGTCGACTCTCTGATTATTATCCCTAACGAGAAACTGCTTCCTGTGCTAGGTAAAAACACCAGCTTGATCAAAGCCTTTGGTGAAGCCAACGATGTACTTAAGGGCGCCGTTCAAGGCATTGCTGACCTCATTATCCGTCCGGGTATGATCAACGTCGACTTTGCAGACGTTCGTACGGTGATGTCTGAAATGGGCATGGCCATGATGGGTACCGGTCATTCGCGTGGTGATGAGCGTGCAGCAGAAGCGACTGAAGCGGCGATTAAGAGCCCTCTGCTTGAAGATGTTGATCTGAAAGGCGCTAGTGGCATTTTGGTAAACATCACAGCGGGTATGGACCTTAGCCTGGGTGAGTTCGCTGAAGTGGGTGAAATTGTTGAAGAGTACGCATCAGACAATGCGACTATTGTGGTCGGTACCGTAATCGATCCAGATATGAGTGAAGAGCTCAAAGTCACGGTAGTAGCGACTGGTTTAGCTCAGGCTCAACAGGCGGGTGCCCGTGTTGTAAACAGTGATGTGACAACCGGAGGCCCAACGCAAGTAGAGGTGAAAACGGCGCCACCTACGGCCTCTGATTTCAGCCAGCTTGAGTTGCCAACAGTAATCCGTAATCGTCAGGCTCAACAAGCCGAGCAGGCGGTTGAGATGGAAGAGCCAGTACAACAGAAAACCGGTACTGATGATATGGAGTTCTTGGATATCCCAGCCTTCCTGCGTCGTCAGGCCGATTAATTAAGTTTTAAACCGTCCAGGTTTCCCGCTCCCCATTATTGGGTGAGCGGGTCTTTTACTGCGACGAGCAGAAACTCGTGATTCCCATCACCCCCTTTAATAGGGCTGTCGATGTAGGTCACTACTCTCATCTCTAACTCGGACATCAGCGTTTTAAAACGCTCCTCCAGCTCTTTATAGAGATCCGTCGATTTGACGATTCCCCCCTTGCCTATGTGCTCCTTTCCTAACTCAAACTGAGGTTTCACCAGTGTGACTAGGTAGCTCCCTCTGTCCAGTAGTTGGCAAAGTCCCGGCAAAATAAGGGTTTGCGAAATGAATGAGACATCCATAACGGCTAGATCAAACTGTCCAGTGGGGCTGTGTGCTTTTAGCTCAGGCTTGAGTTCACGCGCGTTATAGCCTTCAAGGCAGGTCACCTTTGGGTTGGATCTCAGCTTCTGTGCCAGCTGGTCATGTCCCACTTCAATACCTAGTACAGAGGCGGCACCCTGTTGAACGAGGTAATCGGTAAAGCCACCGGTTGATTGTCCAACATCGATGGCATGAACATCGTTAAGATCAATTTGGCAGATCTCAACGGCGCCTTTCAGTTTCAGTGCACCACGCGAAACGTACTGGTCGACTTCAGACAGAGTCACCTGAAACTCAGTCGACTCGGGAAGCTTGATGCCGGGTTTGCTTAAGATGCGCCAGGCTTTATCAAGGTAGCTAACGCGCCCCTCTTTAATGTTACGTTGTGCTTGCGTGCGACTATCACACAGACCTTTATCCAGCAGTAGTTGATCAGCGCGTTTCATCTTGGCTCCCAAATTAGTTGGCTAATAGTAAACAAAGTTCTACTACTTGTCAGAACCAGGATCTCTGCGATAATGGCCTGAGTTTAATATTCTTGATCAGGAGCGCTTCATGTCTAATCGCAGCACCATCTCTACACCCAATGCACCGGCTGCCATTGGTACCTATTCACAAGCTGTCAAAGTGGGTAACACGGTCTACATCTCAGGTCAGATTCCTTTGATTCCAGAATCGATGGAGCTGGTGACTGAAAGCTTCGAAGCGCAGGCCGTTCAGGTGTTTGAAAATTTAAAAGCGATTGCTGAAGCGGCAGGTGGCTCGCTCAACGAAGCAGTGAAATTGACTATTCTTTTGAGTGATATGTCGCACTTTGCCAAGGTCAATGAGGTGATGGCGCGTTACTTCGACGAGCCCTATCCAGCGCGTGCTGCGTTTGCTGTGAAAGAGTTGCCTAAGTCAGTCGATATCGAGATCGATGCCATCATGGTGACAGCCGACTAATCATGCCTCGTCCTCTTGTTGCTGAGATCGATTTAGCTGCCCTCAAACATAATTTGGCACTGGCCAAGCAGCAAAATCTGCAGGCCAAAACTCTGGCCGTGGTTAAAGCGAATGCTTATGGTCATGGCGCTGTTAAGGTGGCGCTAGCCTTAGAGTCTGATGCCGATGCCTTTGGTGTTGCCTCTATCGAGGAAGCGCTAGAGCTGCGTGAGGGTGGCCTTAAAGCGCCTGTTCTGCTGCTTGAAGGTTGCTTTTCAGAGGAGGAGTTAGCCTCTTGTGAGCGTCACAACTTCTGGGTGGTCTGTCACAGTGACTATCAAATTGAGTGGCTAATTCGCTATCTGTCGACGACCGATTGGCGACCACAGATCTGGTTAAAAGTGGACTCTGGTATGCATCGCCTCGGTTTTGATGCAGATGCCGTAGCGGGTGTAATGGAGCAGTTCTCCTCTATAGAGGGACTGCCTATACCGGTTATGATGAGTCACTTTGCCTGCGCCGATCAGCCTGCCCATCCTCGTAATGAGGTTGCACAGTCGCGGTTTAATCCAGTCAAAACTAACCTCAGTAGTTTTGCTAACTCTGCCGGAATTTTTACCCAAGCAACGCCTGCTGATAGTTGGCAGAGGCTAGGCATTGGGCTTTATGGTGGAACGCCGAGTGAGCTGGGTTTGCAAGGTTTGCAGCCTGCTATGACGCTGAAAACAGCCATTATTGCGTTGCGCGATATTTCACCGGGTGAGTCGGTGGGTTACGGTGCAACCTATACCGCGGAATCACCTCGTAAAATTGCGACGATCGCCATTGGGTATGCCGATGGCTATCCGCGCCAAGCGAAGCAAGGTACACCTGTGTTGGTTAATGGTGTTGAAGCACCGATCGTCGGTCGTGTCTCAATGGATATGATTACCGTTGATGTGACCGATTTGCCGTCAGTGTCGGTAGGTGATGAGGTGATCATGTTCAATGAACAGTTACTTGCGGATAGGGTCGCTAAATGCTGCGATACCATCGACTACACGCTGTTTGCGGGGCTAACAGCGCGTGTTCCTAGGCGGTATTCTGAGTGAGTCTCTGGAAAACGCTGTCAGAGCGGGTGACAGGCTGAAGGCCAGTCACCATGACTCCGTAATACGTTACGTGCACCGGTGACTGGCTTTAGCCTGTCATCCGCCTTCTATTTACGCTCCAACCTACCACATCAAATCATCAGGAATCGCGTAATCCGCATAAGGATCATCCTCATCACTCACCTGTTGATCGCTAGACAGAGGAATGATTCGTTCAGGACGACGCTGTTCTATTCGTTCTGCCACAACGGCCGGTACTAAAGCATAACCTTCACCGAGTTTAGCGACCCGTATCTGGGCGCGAGTAAGCGGCTGAAACATCGATTCATCGATGTAGATGTGCTTGATGGTCTTGCCATCAGCGAACTGGTAACGAGTCTCTGCGCGCTCTGATATCGTAATTTGATGATGTTCAATCAGCTGCTTCACTTGAGCATCGATCGCTCTCTCGGCCTGTTCGGCATCACGTGCCTCATTCAAGGCGCGATCTTGTGCCGCTTTCTGCTCGCGTTTGGCTTGGATATCCGCTTGCTGTTTGGCTTTTTCTGCAGCGACCTCATCAGGAGACTGCTTTTTCTTTTTGCGCTTCTCAATCGTCGCCTTTTTTGCCTGTTGTTTGTTAGCAAGGCCCGCTTTTAACAATTGGTCTTGAAGTGATCCCGCCATGACACCTGTTTCCATAAGTTCTAGAATGCGCGGAGTTTAACATAGCTTTTTCATTGAGGTATTTGTGAATTTAGTTGAGTGGTTAACCCTATTAGCGGTCTGTACTTTGGGGGCAGTTTCACCCGGTCCCAGCCTTTTGGTTGTTGTAAACCAGGCGTTAAATGGATCCCGTGTTCATGGTCTATTAACTGCAATCTCGCACGGTTTAATGGTCGGTGGTTGGGCTCTATTGACGGTCGTAGGGTTAAGTCAGCTGCTGGCTCGTTTGCCTTGGATAGAGGTGGGTTTAACCGTCATCGCCGCCCTTTATCTACTGAACATGGCACGCGGCGCTTGGCAGGGTGGATCGATGAAGATTGCGCCTGAAGAGCGCGCGCGAACCAGTTATTGGCAGGCGATTCGTGATGGGGCCGTTATTGCGACCTTCAATCCTAAGTTGATGCTCTTTTTTATTGCGATTTTTGCCCCTTTTGTCGGCTCTGAATCAACCTTTGAAACGCAGACGCTGCTGGTCGTAACGCCCTGGGTTACTGATACCCTCTGGTACATCATCGTTTCGCTACTGCTAAGTACACGCAAAAGCTTGGCGCTACTGGAAAAGCACGAGCAGCGAATCAATCGAGGCATGGCGGTGGCATTGACGCTTCTGGCGGGTGTGATGCTGTCAGGTCTGCTTTAACTTCATTTGCAATAGCCTAGCGGGGTGCTTATACTTCGCGCTCCTCATTCGAGGTGTTTTTGTGGTGGCTCCATTGGTCCTCCCGCAATGATAAACCGTGAACCTGGTCAGGCCCGGAAGGGAGCAGCCACAGCGGTCGACTCATGTGCCGGGATGTGGCTGGTGGGGCCATCTCCATTTCTGGTAAAAATTCCCGCTGTTTGACTCTCCCTCACCAACGATAAATGTTAGTATCGGGTTAAAATTTTCCGACCACTGAGGATAGGATGAGTTATCAGGTTTTAGCCCGTAAATGGCGTCCCCGTCGTTTCGTTGAAACGGTAGGGCAGGAGCACGTTCTAAAAGCGCTTGTGAATGCGCTCGACGAGAACCGGTTGCACCACGCCTATCTGTTTACCGGCACGCGAGGTGTGGGTAAAACCTCCATTGCACGTCTGTTTGCTAAAGCGCTGAACTGCCAAGAGGGCGTCAGCTCGGAGCCATGTGGTCGTTGTAGCTCCTGTATCGAAATTGCTGAAGGTCGATTTGTTGATCTTATCGAGGTCGATGCGGCTTCACGTACCAAAGTGGAAGATACCCGTGAGCTGTTAGAGAACGTGCAATACGCACCAACTCAAGGTCGCTACAAAGTCTACCTAATAGACGAGGTACACATGTTGTCGACCTCGTCATTCAATGCCTTGTTGAAGACGTTGGAAGAGCCACCACCGCACGTTAAATTCCTACTGGCGACAACCGATCCACAGAAACTGCCAGTGACCATTTTGAGTCGTTGTCTTCAGTTCAACCTGAAGAACATGGCGCCAGAGAAGATCGTCTCTCACCTTCAGTTTGTACTGGGCGAAGAGTCCATCCCCTTTGATGACGCTTCACTCTGGCTGATTGCGCGTTCTGCGGATGGGTCTATGCGTGATGCGCTGTCGTTGACCGATCAGGCCATTGCGTTTGGCTCTGGTGCGCTGCGTGAAGGTGATGTGCGTGCTATGTTGGGTACCATTGATCATCGCTTGGTGTTTGATCTACTGGATGCGATTGTGGCCGGTGACGGTAAAGCAACGATCGATCGAGTAGCAGCCATGGCTGAGTTTTCGCCCGATTTTGCTGGTGTATTAGCTGAGATGATCTCGATTCTGCATCGAGTAGCCTTGGCTCAAGTGGTGCCTGCTGCGATCGATAATAGCTTAGGGGATCAGGCTCAGATTCAAGCGCTTGCTGGCAAGGTGCGTGCAGAAGAGATACAGCTCTACTACCAAATCGCATTAACAGGCCGTCGTGATCTGCCGATGTCACCGAACCCTCGTGAAGCATTAGAGATGTGCTTGTTACGTATGTTGGCCTTCCGTCCTGTCGATCAGCGTCCTATCGATGCGCCACCCGTTAAGCCGTCTGAGATCTCTAGGCCTGTTGAAAATGAGCCTGCTGTCAGTGAGCCGGAACCACAGCCAGCGATCGAAACGCCAGTTGTTGAAAAGCCGCTAGAGACTCAAGCGACGCTAGCGCAGCCAGAGTCTGCTCCAGTGAATGATCCCCCGCCATGGGAGGATATTCCCGCTGAGGCCTATGCAGATCAGGAGCCAACGGCAAAAAAGTTTGAAGCGGACTCGATGGAGGCCGTATCGGCTCCGTTGGAGTCCGCTAGGGTTGAGCCATCTGAACCATTTAAGCCAGCTGAGCCCATGGATAAACTCATGGATGAGCCGGCTATTGACCCTGTTGAATCTAACGACAGTGCGATTGATCTGTTTGGCGAAGAGACGCCACTAGCCACTTACGATAAGCCGGATGAGCAACCAGTAGTTGAAGAGGTTAAGCCAGTAGAGGCAGTTGAGCCGGTTGAGCAGAAAGAACAGGCTAAAAAAACGCTAGAAAAATCAATTACGCTCTCCAATTTTGCGCTTGAAGATTGGGTGCATTTGATTGCCCAACTGGATCTAACCGGTATGACCGAGAGCTTGGCTAAGGCGATGTCCCTTGAGACACTTCAGGGGAACCGTATGGTGTTGCACTATACGGCTGAGCAGGAAGCGCTCTTCAATGATCAGCACAAACAACGTATTGCTGATGCGATTACCGCCTTTTTCCAAGAGCCGATGTCGGTTGATTTTCAGCTGGCTGAACAGACTCGTGAAACGCCGGTGAACTACCGTATTCGCCGTGCTGAAGAGCGACGCATAGCGGCGGTAAGGCATTTGAAACAAGATCCCAATGTGGAACGATTAATTGAGATGTTCGATGGACAGTTAGATGAACTCTCCGTTGAGCCTTTAGAGATAGAGTGAGGTCATAGTTATGATGAAAGGTGGAATGGGCAACCTAATGAAGCAGGCCCAAAAGATGCAAGAGGACATGCAGAAAGCGCAAGAGGAGATCGCTCGCGCTGAAGTGACGGGTGAAGCGGGTGCAGGTCTTGTCAGCATCGTTATGAACGGTCGTCACGACGTAAAACGTGTCAGCATCGATGACTCTTTGATGGAAGAGGATAAAGAGATTCTAGAAGATCTTATCGCTGCAGCGGTTAATGATGCGGTGCGTAAGGTTGAAACCACCAGCCAAGAGCAGATGTCGAAAATCACCCAAGGTATGGGTATGCCACCTGGCTTTAAGATGCCGTTTTAATTATGTCGTTAACCCCTAAGCTAGAATCGCTAATCAGCGCACTGCGTCGCCTACCGGGAGTGGGCCCTAAGACGGCTCAGCGTATGGCGTTGCACCTGTTAGAGCGTGATCGCGATGCTGCCATCCAGATCAGTGGTGCGCTGGCTGATGCTGCTCAGAATATTGGTGAGTGTGAACAATGCCACTCGCTCTCTGAGCAGGCCGTCTGCGATATCTGCAGTAATGCAGCGCGTGATCGTAAAACCTTGTGTGTTTTGGAATCACCGATTGATCTGATGGCGATCGAGCAGACGGGGGGCTACGCAGGCCTCTATTTTGTATTGGGCGGGCACCTGTCGCCGATCGATGGAGTAGGGCCGGAAGATTTGAAAATCGATCAGCTTTTGGATCGAGTCTACCAGGGCGAGATTAACGAACTGGTGTTGGCCACCAATCCAACGGTAGAGGGTGAAGCGACCGCTCACTACATTGCCGAACAGCTTCGCGATGTTGATGTCAGTATCAGTCGTATTGCTCACGGGGTGCCTGTAGGTGGCGAGCTTGAGTACGTAGATGGCGGTACTCTGGCGCATGCGCTGGCCGGTCGCCGCCAGATGGAGCGATAAGTTGATAGATTTTAGCGGTTACGACTTTGCCAAGCTGAGACAAGCGGCCAAAAACCCAATCTGGATCGATACCGAAGAGCAGTTGGCTCACTACTGTCAGCAGTGGTTAGAGGTGCCGTTGATTACCTTGGATACTGAGTTCATTCGTACCTCCACCTTCTACGCAAAGCCAGGCCTGATTCAAGTCGCTGATCAGCACAGTGTTTATCTGATTGATCCACTGCCTATAAAACGCTGGCGCCCATTCAGAGAGCTGCTAGAAGCGCCTCAGGTCTTAAAGGTTCTGCACGCTTGTGGAGAAGATGTTGAGTTGTTTAAACATCGCTATAAAGCGGCACCCTCACCGATGTTTGATACCCAAGTCGCGGCCGCTTTTTGTGGTTGGGGTTTCAGTATGGGACTTCAGCGTCTTGTTAAACATGCGCTGGATATCGATCTGGATAAGGGTGAAACCAAGTCCGACTGGCTACAACGCCCGCTAACTGATAATCAGACACTCTATGCGGCACTGGATGTCTGCTACCTAGCCGAAATCGTTCAGATGCAGTTTAAAGAGCTTGAGAAGTTGGGGCGCACCGAGTGGGTCAAAGAGGAGTGCGAAGAGCTAGTTGCCAGTGTCATTGCTAACGAAGCGAATATTGATGACTACTATCGACGTTTCTCACAGCTCTGGAATATTCCGACGCGTAAGTTAGCGGCTCTGCGAGACCTGACCATTTGGCGTGAACGCACCAGCCGTTTGAGGGATAAAGCCCGCAATCGCATCTTGTCTAACCATCAGATTATCGATGTGATTCAGCAGTGGCCCAATAAGCGCGACGATTTGAGAAAAATTGAAGGGTTGCGTTCAGGCAACGTCTGGGATTTTGGTAACGATATTATTCGCTGCCTGAAAAATGCCGATAAGTCAGCCCAAGATAACCCGCCAGAGCCGATTGAGCAGCCGCTGAAGTTCAAGTTTCATGCTCACCTTAAAGCCTTGCGTGCAGTTGGTGCCAAAGCGGCGGAGCAACACAATGTGGCGCCGGAGCTGATGCTGAGAAAACGAGATATTGAAGCGTTGATTCGCACAGGTGTTGAGACGGGTCATTATGAATTGCCAGATAGCCTATGTGGATGGCGTAAACCTTTGATTGGTCAGGCTCTGCTTGATCAGCTAGCAGAATTAAACGAGTCAAACTGATGTTAATTTGTTCTATTTATAAAAGCTCAAAAAAAGATGAGATGTACCTTTACGTTGATAAGCGTGAAGGTCTAGAGCGTGTTCCAGAGACCCTTATCGAGATCTTTGGTACTCCCGTTCACTCTATGGATATGCCACTAACCGCCGAACGTAAATTGGCGCGTGCTGATACCGCAAAAGTGCTTGAGAGCATTCGTGACCAAGGTTTTTACCTGCAGATGCCGCCTCCTAAAGAGGACTACATGCTCGATATCCACATGGATCGTCCAGAGACAGGCGTTCGCTAATGTCAGAGGTGTTTTGGCGCAGTAAATCACTGGAACAGATGACCCACGACGAGTGGGAGTCTCTCTGTGACGGCTGTGCCCTCTGTTGTCTGCACAAACTAGAGGATGAGGATACAGAAGAGGTCTACTACACCACCGTCGTTTGCCACCTTCTGAATACCGATAATTGCCAGTGCACGGATTACACTAACCGATCTACTCGCCAGCCCAGTTGTGTCAAATTGCACCCAAAAGATGTCGAAGAGTTTCACTGGCTACCGCAAAGCTGTGCCTACCGCTTGATCTATGAGGGGCATGAGCTTCCACAATGGCATCCGTTGGTCAGCGGTGATCAGCGCAGTGTCATCGAAGCTAACGCTTCTGTCTTGAGCTACTACGAAGTCAAAGATAACGAAATCACAGAAGATGAGTTCATCGATTACGTGATTGAGCCTGAATAATCTTCTTTTGCATGATCAATAAATCCTTAAATTTTGGTTTAAATGATTATGATTCTCATTTAGAATTGTTAGATAGGTTTAAGGATATTCATTGTGTCTCAAATTCAATGTGCCAATCTCTGGCAGATGAAACGGGGTATTCAAAGTGTTATTGAAGGGTTTACCCCCGCTTTGGATGCTGCTGTGAAAGCGCGTTTGGAGGAGCTGGGGTTCCATCAAGGCGCTCGCGTTTTATGTACTCAAGCACCTCGTTTGGGCGCTCCTAAATTGTATAAAGTGGGTAACGCAGTCTACTCACTTGAAAAGACAATCGCAGAGTGTGTGATTGCACATCCGGTCACGTCTGAATAATGAAACAACTACTACTGGTCGGAAGCCCCAACTCGGGAAAATCGATGCTGTTCAATCGTCTTACCGGTATGAATCAGCGTGTGGCAAACTTTCCTGGAATTACAGTCGATACCTCAACAGGGCCAGCGGTCGGTCGATCAGACTTATTAGTAGTCGATTTTCCTGGCGCTTACTCTTTAACCCCTCTTTCGGGCGAAGAGCAAGTTGCTGTAGATGCCTTCTATAAATTGTTGGACGTTCCTGTCGGTCACATAGAAGCCGTTGTCTGTGTTGTCGATGCGACCCGCATGGAAAAAGGTCTGGTATTTGCGTTGCAGGTTAGGGAGGCCTGTCGACGTGCTGGTCACCCCGTGATGATTGTGACCAATATGCATGATGTTCTTGAGCGTCATAATCAGAGCGTTGATGCTGAAGGGCTGTCGCAACGCTTGGATATGCCGGTCATTCCGATCTCTGCAAAGAGCGGTGTAGGCGTCGATCAAATCATTACACGCTCAGGGCAGGGGATAGAGGTTCCAAAGAGCGAGCTAAAAGAGGATCTGATTGCGTTTGACGCATCTGTGTTCCGAAATCTAGCGGAATCGTTGGCGAATGAGTTTGGTCCCAAAGGGGACTACCTGCTTCTGGTTCATAACCGAGCGGATCAATTCTTCCTCAGTACCCTGACGGGTGGTCTGAGTTTTCTGTTGATCATGTTTTTACTCTTCCAAGCGATATTCAGTTGGGCCGCTCCTTTGATGGATGGCGTAGAGTCACTGATTGGACTCACGGCAGACTCTGTGTTGCCTCTGATACCAAGCGGTATGCTGCATGACTTTGTTAAAGATGCTCTATTTGGCGGGCTGGGTGCTTTTTTGGTGTTTGTACCTCAGATTTTTATTCTGACGTTGATCGTCGGTTTTATGGAAGATTCAGGGTACCTTGCTAGGGCCGCTGTCATCTGTCACAGACCGCTTCGCGCTTTTGGTCTAACTGGTAAAAGTTTTGTCCCAATGTTATCGGGTGTCGCCTGTGCTATCCCAGGCATCTATGCAGCACGAACCATAGAGTCACCAAGACGTCGCTGGTTAACCTACTTTGCCATTCCGCTTATGCCTTGTTCGGCTCGACTACCTGTCTATGGGCTTCTTATTGTCGCGTTTATTCCCAATGAGTCACTTCTAGGTGGTGCAGTAGGGTTGCAAGGTCTGGCCATGTTGGCGATCTATCTATTCGGAATCGTTATGGCCCTTTTGGTCGTGTCGTTACTCTCTAGAGTAAAGGTAGGTAAGGGGAGTGATCTCCCTTTTGTACTCGAGATGCCTCCCTATCGTCTACCCGGTGCAAAAACTTTAGGCCAGTTGGCGTGGTCACGCAGTGGTGATTTTGTGAAACGTGCAGGCCCCGTGATCTTCTGGGTCAGTGTGGTGGTCTGGGTGTTAGGCTACTTCCCTAATCAGGGGGCAAATTTGGGTGAATCCTGGTTGGGGGCTATTGGTAAATTCATAGCGCCTATCTTTGAACCCATCGGCCTGGATTGGAAGTACGGTGTTGCCATTATCGCGTCGTTCCTAGCGCGTGAGGTCTTTGTCGGCACACTGGGTACACTCTATGGTATTGAAGGTGCCGAGGAGGAGTTTACATCCTTGGCTCAACAGATTCAGGATTCTGGCATCTCTTTGGCTTCTGGAGTCGCTCTGTTTGTCTTCTTCGCCATTGCTGCGCAGTGTGTCTCAACTCTAGCAACGTTGCGCAGGGAGAGCGGTAGCTGGTCGCTGCCGGCCGGTCTGTTTGTGGGGTATGGTGTTTTGGCTTACAGCTTGGCTTTTGTGGCTTTTACTCTGATAGTTGGCGATTAGAGACTGGATTGTTTCCTGGACAGTGAATGACTACATCATTTTGAATTAAAAGATTGGCGAACTGATCATCGGGGCAGTCATTCGTAAACAGTCTTGATATGTCCTTAATGTGCCCTAGTTTCACCATGGGTGTTCTGCCAAATTTGGAGTTATCGCTACAAAGGAGTACCTCTGAGGCATTTGCTATAATGGCTTGTGACACTCTGACCTCCCTGAGGTCGTAATCAAGCAGGGTGCCATCTGGTTGAATACCGCTGATGCCTATGATTGCGTACTCCATCTGAAAGGTGTTTATGAGGTCTGTCGCTGGAGAGCCGACAATGCCACCATCACTGTTTCGAACTTCGCCACCTGCAACAATGACTGTGAAGTCACTCTTAGAGGATAAGGTAACAGCGACATTCAAGTTGTTGGTCACTACGGTCAGATTTTGTTTGCTCAACAGGGCTTCGGCGACTGCCTCTGTTGTGGTGCCGATATTGATAAATAGGGATGCGCCATCGGGGATATAATCAGCAACGAGTTTTGCAATAGTTTGTTTAGCGTCCGAATTAACACTTTTACGAGTTTTATAAGAGCTGTTTGTTGTGCTGTTTTCAACCGCACCAACACCACCATGATAACGTTTTACGCACCCCTCCGTTTCCAATTGAGTGACATCACGTCTTATAGTTTGGGGCGTCACTTCAAGTGATGAAGTGAGTTCATCTATAGTCACAAAACCACTTTCAGCGATCTTATCGAGTATGAATTCAAACCTGCGATGTTGGCGCATCTAACATTCCGTAATTAACTTTTTTATTATCATAGTCATATATCAGACTTATAGCTATTGGGCTTTTTTACACTCCATCTGCTGCAAGGTAAGCATTAAGTTTGGCTTTGTTCTCTGTATCGATTCTTAAGCCAAGCTTCGTTCTTCGCCAAAGGATATCTTCAACAGTTTTTGCCCATTCATTATCCTGTAACCAGTTAACCTCTAATTCATAAAGGTTATAGCCAAAATGCTGCCCCAGCTCTTCAATATTTGTTGTCTTACCAAGTATATTGAAAGTGTCTGTTCCATAGGTTCTTAGCATTCGTTTTGCCCAACGGTTGTCTAGGAATGGGTATTTCATCTGAATCTTACTAAGCAGATTGTCACTATCTGTTAGTTCATAGTCTCCACCAGGAAGAGGGATACCCGCTGTCCATGCTCTACCCATTTCGGGGTGAAATTTTTCAATCTCTCTCAAAGCGGACTCGGCCAGTTTTCGATAAGTGGTAATCTTTCCACCAAACACATTGAGCGCTGCTGCTCGACCGTTGACAGAATCTACCTTTAGAACATAGTCCCTAGTTGCCTCAGTGGCTGAGGAGGCATTGTCATCGTAAAGGGGGCGAACGCCAGAATAAGTCCAGACAACATCAGAATCTTTCAGTGGTTTCTCAAAGTACTCAGAGGCAGCTTTCAAAAGATATTCTTGTTCTTCTGGAGTACAGTAAGCTTTTTCGGCTGGACCTTCGTGATCCACATCAGTTGTGCCAATTAAAGTGAAGTCATCTTCATAGGGGATAGCAAAAATGATCCGGTTATCACTCTGTTGGAATATATAGGCGCGATCGTGATCATAAAGTTTCTTCACAACGATATGACTTCCGCGAACTAGCCTGACGCCATGTTTTGAGTTCAGGTGAAGACTGTTATTAAGGACATCTGCTACCCAAGGACCAGCGCAGTTGATAACCGTTTTCGCCTGAACTTTCATTTCTTCATTGGTGATTAAATCTCTGACGGTTACCCGCCATAAACCATCCACTCTTTCTGCGGACTCAACACGTGTCCTAGTGTGAATTTTGGCGCCACGATCCTCTGCGTCTCTTGCATTGAGGACTACTAGACGAGCGTCATCAACCCAGCAATCGGAATACTCAAACCCTTTCTTAAGTGACTTTTTAAGAGGGATACCTGTTTTGTCTTCTGCAAAATTAAGAGTTTTAGTGGCAGGTAAAATTTTTCTGCCCCCTAGATGATCATAGATAAACAGTCCTACTCTTAATAGCCAACTTGGACGAAGCCCTTTGTGGTGCGGTAAAACGAAGCGAAGTGGCCAGCTTATGTGCGGCATGGCTTTTAGTAAACGCTCTCTTTCGATAAGTGCCTCGCGAACCAGTCTGAACTCATAATATTCAAGGTAGCGTAATCCGCCATGAAACAACTTAGTTGAGCCTGAGGAGGTTGCTTGAGCAAGATCACCCATCTCGAAAAGAGAGACAGTTAATCCTCTACCAGCTGCATCACGTGCTATGCCACAACCGTTTATGCCACCACCTATAATAACCAGGTCTTTTACATCATTATGTTGTATTTCGTTCATTTGTGTTGTTTTTCTTCGTTCGTTTATATTCGTATTAGGTGAAAGCTAACAAAAAGAAAATTTAAGTCAATAAAAATTTTCTCTTGACTTCGTTTGCTTTCGTTTGCGAGTATCGACTCTAACGAATGATTTCTAGATCACTTCGTTGATAAAAATAATGAAGATGGAGAAAGACCATGAAGAAAAAGCTAGCCTTGGCTGTCGCGTTTGCTTCGGCAACAATCACAAGCGCTGCTTATGCAGACATCAACGCTGCTAAGAAGTGGGTTGATAGTGAGTTTCAACCCTCCGCACTCACTAAAGAGCAACAAATCGAAGAGATGCAGTGGTTCATTAATGCTGCGAAACCATTCGCTGGAATGGAAATCAATGTGCTCTCAGAAACTATCCCTACACATACCTACGAGTCTACGGTTCTCGCAAAAGCCTTTGAAGAGATTACGGGTATTAAGGTAAATCACCAATTACTGGGTGAAGGGGAGGTTGTTCAGGCCGTTCAGACTCAAATGCAGACTAAGCGCAATCTTTACGATGCCTATGTGAACGACTCAGATTTAATTGGTACTCACTCTCGTCTTCAGTTAGCTCATAGCTTGACTGATTTCATGAACGGTCCCGCCAAAGACATCACTAACCCTAATCTTGATCTAGACGATTTCATGGGTCTTGAGTTTACGACTGGTGCAGATGGCGAAGTATACCAACTGCCAAGTCAGCAGTTTGTTAACCTTTACTGGTTCCGTAAAGACTGGTTTGACCGCGAAGATCTCCAAAAACAGTTCAAAGATATCTATGGCTATGATCTAGGTGTGCCTGTTAACTGGTCCGCTTATGAGGACATTGCTGAGTTCTTCTCCGTTCACGTCAAAGAGATCGATGGAACTCCAATCTACGGCCATATGGATTACGGTAAACGTGCCCCCGACCTTGGTTGGCGTATGACGGATGCCTGGTTATCTATGGCAGGTGCAGGTTCTGCTGGTCAACCAAACGGGCGTCCTATTGATGAATGGGGTATCCGTATGGAAGAGGGTAGTTGTAATCCAGCTGGTGCTAGTGTTTCTCGTGGTGGTGCCGCAAACGGTCCAGCTGCAGTTTACGCTATTCGTAAGTGGGATGAATGGCTACGTAAATATGCTCCTCCAGGTGCCGCATCTTATGACTTCTACCAATCACTTCCTGCACTGAGCCAAGGTAATGTTGCTCAACAGATTTTCTGGTACAGCGCGTTTACGGCTGACATGGTTAAATCTCAAGCCGAGGGCAATAATACGGTTGATGCTGAAGGAACACCATTGTGGCGTATGGCTCCAAGCCCCCATGGCCCATACTGGCAAGAAGGTCAGAAGGTCGGTTACCAAGATGTTGGTTCTTGGACCATCCTAAAATCGACACCTGAAGATCGTGCTAAAGCGGCTTGGTTGTACGCTCAGTTTGTGACTTCAAAAACAGTTGATGTGAAAAAGTCTCACGTAGGTCTTACCTTCATTCGTGACTCTTCTATTAATCACGAATCATTCACAGAGCGAGCTCCAAAACTGGGTGGTCTAGTTGAGTTCTATCGTTCGCCAGATCGTAATATGTGGTCTCCAACCGGTGTCAACGTTCCTGACTATCCTAAGCTTGCTCAAATTTGGTGGCAGCAGATTGGTGACGTGAACTCAGGCGCATTCACACCTCAAGAAGCTATGGATCGTCTAGCTCAAGAGATGGACATCACCATGGCTCGCATGGAGCGTGCAGACAAAGGTGCAAACGTTTACGGCGGTTGTGGTCCTCGTCTGAACGAAGAGAAGGATCCATCTTACTGGTTGGGTCGTGAAGGTGGTCCTAAGGCTAAACTTGCTAATGAGAAGCCTCAGGGTCAAACCGTTAATTATGATGAGCTAGTGAAAAGCTGGACTAACTAACGGTTAAAACGGGGGGGCCGTAGGCCCTCTCGATTTCTTTCCCAGAGATATTTCCATGAATTTAGAATTAAAAGATGTTGCAAAGCGCGTCGGCGCCGAAATGCATATACACGAGACAAATCTCGTTCTTGAACCTGGTGAGTTTAATGTTTTACTTGGTGCGACAAATGCCGGTAAAACAACCCTGATGAAACTGATGGCAGGACTGGATTCGCCAACAGCTGGTTCGGTTTTGTACGGCGGTGTAGATGTTACGAAAACACCACCTCAGAAGAGAAGCATCAGTTTTGTGCATCAGTTCTTCATTAATTATCCCCATTTAAGTGTAAGAGATAACATTATTTCGCCACTTAAATTATCAAAAATGTCTGATGCGGAGATTAATAAACGACTGGAAGCTACCGTTGATCTGCTTCGTTTAGGACCTATGTTAGATCGAAAGCCACATGAGCTTTCAGGTGGCCAACAGCAACGTTGTGCGTTGGCTAGAGCCCTTATTAAAGACTCTACAGCTGTATTTCTTGATGAACCACTTGCGAACTTAGATTATAAGTTGCGCGAAGAGTTGCGTGCAGAGTTGCCCAGTATTTTTGCTGATCGTGGTTCAATTGTTGTTTACGCAACTTCTGAACCTGCTGAAGCTTTGATGTTAGGTGGTCATACCGCCGCTCTTAATGAAGGTCATATTGCGCAGTTTGGTGCCACCTCTGATGTTTATCGTACGCCAGTCAATCTGACTGCTGCAGAAGTATTTTCCGATCCTCCTTTAAATACAATCAGTGTTAAAAAGTATGATGGTTGCATTCATTTGAGTGAAACTTTGAGTTGGCCAGCAGAGGGCCCCGCTCAACATATGCCTGATGGAAACTATACACTGGGTGTTCGTCCTCATTTTGTTAAGCCGACTGGACATGGAGATAGTGCAATTGAGTTAAACGGTCGTATTCAGGTAACTGAGCTATCCGGTTCAGAAAGCGTCGCTCATTTTTCCATGGGGGGTGGCACTTGGGTCTCGCAAGCGAATGGACTGCACCCATTTAAGGTGGGAGAACACCACCATTTTTATCTTGATAGCAGTAAATGCTTCTACTTTGATTCCCACGGACAAGCGGTTAGGTAGTAACAATGGCTAAAATAAAACTCGATAATATAAGACACTCCTACTACCCCAATCCATCGTCTGATGATGATTTTGCCTTGAAACGGGTTCACTTTGATTGGGATGATGGCGGTGCCTACGCGCTGCTGGGCCCCTCTGGGTGTGGTAAAACGACCTTGCTAAATATCATTTCGGGTCTTTTAGAACCAAGCCACGGCAAGTTGCTTTTTGATGATAATGAAGTTACGAGCCTCTCTCCATCGGAGCGTAATATTGCTCAAGTGTTTCAGTTTCCCGTGATCTACGACACGATGACGGTTTACGATAACCTGGCTTTTCCATTGAGAAATCGTGGGGTCGATGAAGCTAGGATTGATGTAAAAGTCAGAGAGATCTCATCCATGTTGGAGATCGATGATCTTTTACAAACTAAAGCGGCAGGGCTTTCCCCAGATAACAAGCAAAAAATCTCCCTAGGTCGAGGTCTGGTGCGAGAGGATGTTAACGTGATCATGTTTGATGAACCGTTGACCGTTATTGATCCACATTTGAAGTGGAAGCTTCGCTCGAAGCTGAAAGAGCTGCACCAGAAGGTCAAAACAACAATGATCTATGTGACGCATGATCAGACAGAGGCGCTCACATTTGCGGATCAGGTTGTAGTGATGAACTTCGGTCAGGTACTGCAGGTTGGCACTCCAGATGCGCTTTTTGAAAGACCTGAACATACCTTTGTTGGTCATTTTATTGGTTCGCCAGGTATGAATGTATTGCCTGTTGAAATAGTTGACGGTCAAGTATCCCTTGGTGGCCACTTCCTTGAAGTAAGCAGTCCTATTGTTGAAGCTGAAGGTAAATCTTTAGAGATAGGTGTGCGTCCCGAGTTTGTGCGAATCGCCGAGCAAGGCATACCAGCAACGGTAGTCAATGTTATGGATGTTGGGCGTCATAAGGTCTTACAAACGTTAGTAGGCTCACAAAAGGTCTTCGCAGTGTTAAATGAGGATCAGCCTGTTCCTGAAGGGAGCACTTACCTTACTTTCGATAAGCCGCAAACTCGTCTTTATAAAGATGGGTGGTTGGTAGATCTAACCTATGAGTACGAGGTTTTATAACAATGAAAACCGAAAACCCTAGAGCTTGGCTCCTCGTTTTACCTGTTATTTTATTGGTGGCTTTTAACGCACTAATACCACTGATGACAGTAGTGAATTACTCCGTTCAAGAGACGTTTGGTAATAATGTCTTTTTTTGGCAGGGCGTAGATTGGTTTGAACAGGTTCTGCATTCAGAACGCTTCCATGATGCCTTGGGGAGGCAGTTCCTCTTCACAGGTATTATTCTCGCGGTGGAAATTCCTCTCGGTGTTGCAATAGCCTTGGCGATGCCTAGAAAGGGAATATGGGTTCCTATTTGCTTGATCTTAATGTCGCTGCCACTTCTTATTCCATGGAATGTTGTTGGCGCAATGTGGAACATATTTACTCTTCCAGATATTGGTCTAATGGGCTACGGATTAAACTGGCTTGGTATTGATTACAACATGACACAGAGCCCATTGGCTGCTTGGGTCACGCTAATAGTTATGGATGTTTGGCATTGGACTTCGTTGGTTGTACTGCTCTCTTATGCAGGTCTTGTCTCAATTCCCGATGCTTACTATCAAGCAGCTGAGATTGATGGGGCCTCCAAATGGTCTGTGTTCAGATACATTCAATTGCCCAAGATGAAGCAGGTTTTGATGATTGCGATACTGTTACGGTTTATGGATAGCTTCATGATCTATACAGAACCCTTTGTATTGACCGGTGGTGGCCCTGGTAATTCCACAACTCTGTTGTCTATCGACCTGGTTAAAGTAGCGCTTGGTCAGTTTGACTTAGGACCAGCAGCGGCTATGTCACTCATATACTTCGCGATCACTCTACTGGTGAGTTGGGTGTTCTACACAATAATGAATAAAGATGTGAAGGATTAAGGGGGCGTTATGAAACTTAAAAGCTTAGCTCCAATTTTTTATATTATCTTTTTGATGTTGCCAATTTACTGGTTGCTATCAATGAGCTTTAAAACAACCAATGAGATTCTGAGTGGCTTCTCCTTTTTTCCGCAAGAGTGGACTTTGGAAAACTACGCAGTCATTTTCAATGATCCAACTTGGTATTGGGGCTACATAAACTCGACAACTTATGTGCTCATAAATACAGTGATTTCACTCTGTGTTGCACTGCCAGCGGCCTATGCTTTTAGCCGCTACCGTTTCATGGGTGATAAACATCTATTCTTTTGGTTGCTGACTAACCGAATGGCACCGCCGGCAGTATTTGCCTTGCCATTCTTTCAGTTGTACTCAGCCGTTGGTTTATTTGATACTCATATTGCTGTGGCTTTAGCCCACTGTCTTTTCAATATCCCGCTTGCTGTGTGGATCTTGGAGGGTTTCATGAAAAGTATCCCTAAAGAGCTAGATGAAACTGCTTATGTTGATGGATACTCTTTCCCGCGATTCTTTGTGACAATTTTCATGCCAAATATCAAAGCAGGTATTGGAGTAGCAGCCTTCTTCTGTTTCATGTTTTCTTGGGTCGAACTGTTGTTAGCAAAAACGTTAACCTCTATCGATGCTAAGCCGATCGCAGCAACAATGACCAAAACTGCATCGAGTGCTGGATATGAGCTAGGTCTGTTGGCGGCAGCTGGGTGTTTGACCATTATCCCAGGGGCGATTGTGGTCTACTTCGTTAGAAATCATATAGCGAAAGGTTTCGCTATGGGGAGGGTGTAATGTTTAGTTGGATGGCTTGGACGTTACCAACGGCTCTGGTATTTGTTTTTATCTTCTCTTGCATTGGTGTTCTGGCATTCCTAGAAGTGAAATATCCTGGGGGAGCTGAGCGCACAGGTGTATTTGGCATTACAACCACCCGAGGTGACCGTCTGTTTATCTCGATCTTGGGTACAGTGTTTATTATGCTTGGTTGGTTGGGATTGATGGGTACACCTTTGTGGGGTGGTTTAACTCTATCAATAATATGGGCTGTATTCGTTTTTAGGAAAGTCTAGTGGAAAATTACGTTCTCTCAATAGACCAAGGAACCACATCCTCAAGAGCAATTTTATTTAATAAAGATCTTAAAATTGTTTCTACTGGTCAGCAGGAATTTACTCAGTATTTCCCTAAATCAGGGTGGGTAGAGCATGATCCTGAAGAGATATGGTCCACGACTGCCGGAGTGTGTCGTCAAGCCATTGAGATGGGTGGTATAGATAGCTCCAGTATAAGAGCGATTGGCATAACAAATCAGCGTGAAACAGTCGTTGTTTGGAATAAACAGACAGGCAAAGCAATCTATAACGCGATTGTTTGGCAAGATAGAAGAACGGGTGATTTTTGCAACGAGTTGAAGTCAAAAGGCTATGAGCAGACTTTTATAGAGAAAACAGGGCTATTACTTGATCCCTATTTTTCTGGCACAAAACTCGCTTGGATATTGGATAATGTTGAGGGTGCTCGCGCCTCGGCGGAATCCGGTGAATTGTTGTTTGGTACAGTGGATTGTTATCTCATTTGGCGGCTAACGGGTGGTGTAGTTCATGCCACTGACGCTACTAATGCGTCCAGAACATTGATCTACAATATCCATCAAGGCATTTGGGATGAAGAGCTATTGTCTCTTCTAAATATACCTTCATGCATGCTGCCAGAGGTTAAAAACTGTGCAGATGATTTTGGTAAAACGCGCGAAGATCTGTTTGGTGGAAACGCCATTCCGATTTGTGGCGTTGCGGGTGATCAACAAGCTGCAGCGATAGGCCAAGCGTGTTTTAAACCAGGTATGCTTAAATCTACCTATGGCACCGGATGTTTTGCTCTCCTTAATACAGGGGAGCATTGTGTTAAGTCCGAACACCGTCTTCTCAGTACTATTGCTTATCAGCTTGATGGAAAGCCAACCTATGCTCTAGAGGGCTCTATATTCATTGCTGGTGCAGTCGTCCAGTGGTTGCGCGATGGTTTGAAGATCATTCGCGATGCTAAAGATACTGAAGCACTTGCAAGCGAGGCTAAGCCAGAGAATCGTGTCTATCTTGTTCCTGCTTTTACGGGGCTTGGAGCACCGTATTGGGATACGGAGTGTCGTGGCGCCATTTTTGGTCTTACTCGTGATACTGGCTTTGCTGATCTGGCTAGAGCCGCGCTTCGATCGGTTGCCTACCAAACTCGCGACCTATCCGACGCCATGCGATCAGACTGGCTAAGTTCTGGTGGAACAAATGTTGAGTCAGTTTTGCGAATCGACGGGGGGATGGTTGCTAACGACTGGATGGCTCAATCCCTTTCGGATATTTTGCAAGCTCCTGTCGATCGACCCGAAATTATTGAGACAACGGCGTTAGGTGCCGCTTGGCTGGCAGGTATGCATGTTGGTTTTTATCCTGACCAAGAGGGTTTTGCAAAAACCTGGGCACTGAATCACCATTTTGAGCCGCTTATGACCGTTGATGATGCCAATGAGCGTTATGCTGGTTGGCGTGACTCGGTTGCAAGACTTCTCATCAAACCTGATAACTTCTGATGTTCCTTTAAAGACACAAGCTCTTTTTAGCCAATTAGTCTTGCCGGTGTATCTAACGCCGGTTTTTTTTATGGCACTTCAGATCCTTTTGCTGCGGTCAGAAGCTCAAACCAGGTCTCTCGATCAAGCTCAACATGATTGACCTGATGCAGCGCCTTTATTCGATCTAGATTGTTTGTGCCAACAACAGGAAGAATATTGGCAGGGTGCACTCTTAACCAGGCCAGTGCGATATGTTCACGCTGGCACTGTTGGCTCTGCTCGATTCTGTTTAGTAAGCCCTCAAGCTCTGAATTTAGTGGTTGGTTAAACAGTTGGCCGCCAGCCAGTGGTGACCAGGCCATCGGCAGTAGCTGATCGAGTTGCATCGCTTCCAGCGTTCCATCCCAGAGTGAACTCTGTTCAAAGAGATTGATCTCAATTTGATTGGTGATCAGTCGATTCGTCATTTTCGACTGCAGTAGTTTCCACTGCCACACTGAAAAGTTAGAGACCCCTACGGTTCTGACCAAGCCTTCTTTAATGAGATCGTCCAGTGCCTCTCCGGTCTCTTCGGCATCCATCAAAGGATCGGGTCTATGAATTAAGAGGGTGTCTAGGTAGTCAGTCTGTAAGTTTTTCAGACTCTGTTTGACCTGCTGAAATAGATATTCACGGGAGGTGTCGTAATACTTAACTCGTCGATCTGGGTAGTGATCAGAGATCAGAGCGATATCACATTTGCTAATCAGCTCCATCTGGCCTCTTAGGGATGGATTGGCTTTCAGCGCGTCGCCAAAGAGTTGCTCACACTGATAGTCACCGTAGATATCTGCATGGTCAAAGGTCGTTATTCCCTGATCCAAACAGGCTTGGATTTTGGCTTCGGTACTTGAAGTGGTTGGCTTGGACTCTGCGAGTCTCCAGACACCATAAGCCAGTTCGCTAAATGTTAGATCGGAATGAAGAGTTTTGATTCGTTTCAATCTAGAGCCCCGATTTTTAGATTTTTTACCAGTCTAAAGATTGTCAATTTGAGGTTCAATATAGCAATCAAATAGCCAAAAAAAAGAGCGCCGAAGCGCTCTTTCTCAGTGTGTCGGTAATCTTAGGATTACTGACCCATCTGCTGCTTGATAAGGTCACCGATAGTCGTTGGACCAGCAGTTTCAACTTCAGCGTTCTGTACGGCTTTAAGAGCAGCTTTCTCTTCAGCTTGATCTTTCGCACGGATAGAGAAGGTGATAACGCGGTTGCGACGATCAACACCTACAATCTTACCTTCAACGCTGTCGCCAACGTTTAGAGCAGTTGTAGCGTCTTCGATGCGCTCTGCAGCGATGTCAGATGCTTTAAGAACAGCTTCGATACCTTCAGCAAGTTCAACAGTAGCAGCACGTGGCTCAACTGCTGTAACAGTACCAGTAACGATTGCGCCTTTCTCGTGGCCCGCTAGGAACTCAGAGAATGGATCGCTTTCTAGCTGTTTAACGCCAAGAGAGATACGCTCTTTCTCTGCGTCAATAGACAGGATAACTGCTTCAACTTCGTCGCCTTTCTTGTAGTCGCGAAGTGCAGCTTCAGCATCAGCTTCCCAAGTGATGTCTGACATGTGTACTAGGCCGTCTAGATCGTTGTCTAGACCAACGAAGATACCGAAGTCAGTGATCGTCTTGATTGTGCCAGATACTTTATCGCCAGCAGCGTACTGCTCAGAGAATGCAGCCCATGGGTTAGTTGTACACTGTTTGATACCCAATGAGATACGACGACGCTCTTCATCAACGTCTAGAACCATAACTTCTACAGCATCACCAACCTGAACGATTTTAGATGGGTGGATGTTTTTGTTAGTCCAAGACATTTCAGAAACGTGTACTAGACCTTCTACGCCATCTTCTAGAGATGCGAAACAGCCGTAATCAGTTAGGTTAGTAACCTTACCTGATACACGAGTACCTGCTGGGTAACGGTTCTTGATCGCTTCCCATGGATCTTCAGATAGCTGCTTAAGACCTAGAGAGATACGACCGCTCTCTTTGTCGAATTTGATGATCTTAACGTCGATCTCATCACCTGGAGTTAGCATTTCGCTTGGGTGAGAGATACGTTTCCACGCCATGTCAGTGATGTGTAGAAGACCGTCAACGCCGCCAAGGTCGATGAACGCACCGTAGTTAGTAAGGTTCTTAACGTAACCTTTAACTGCTTGGCCTTCTTCAAGATCAGCAAGGATCTCATCACGCTGTGCGCTGTTAGCTTCTTGAAGCACTGCGCGGCGAGAAACAACAACGTTGTTACGCTTCTGATCAAGTTTGATCAGTTTGAATTCAAGTTCTTTGCCTTCTAGGTGATCAACGTCACGTACTGGGCGAACGTCTACCAATGAACCTGGTAGGAAGCCTTGGATGTTGTTGACGTTTACAGTGAAACCACCTTTAACTTTGCCAGAGATGTAACCTTTTACGATCTCTTCCGCTTCAAACTTAGTCTGAAGAACTTCCCATGCTTCTGCACGTTTCGCTTTCTCGCGAGAAAGTTTAGTTTCACCGAAACCATCTTCTACAGCTTCTAGTGCAACTTTAACGTCATCACCAATGTTGATTTCAAGTTCGTTCGCATCGTTAAGGAACTGAGAGCGTGGAATAACCGCTTCAGACTTAAGACCAGCGTTAACAGTTACCCAATCAGCATCGATATCAACAACAGTACCAGTTACTAGGGTACCTGGAGTCATCGCAAGTTCTTGGAGGGATTCTTCAAACAGTTCAGCAAAGCTTTCGCTCATGAAAGTGTCCTATTTTGGGTGCCAGGGGATGGCACACTAGCCTATGACATCAGCTTCATAGGGTCGGTTCATCGTCATCTCCGATGACTTGCTAAGCTGATGGATGCAAGCTGACGGAGTTATAAAGAGGGCAAAATTATACAGGAGTGTCAGCGGTGTGCAAAGCGGAATTGGTGTTTTTTTGAGCAGTGGACAGCGGTTGGGAATAGTCTCGAGAAGAAGGGGAAAGAATTACAAATCGCTAGAGCGGTTTGATCGCGTTTTGTCGCTGCGCTCCAATTCGCTCCTACAGTCGAGCTACGTAGATAATTTTTTCCGAAGTCCTACTGTAGGAGCGAATTGCCCGAAGGGCAAGCCGCGAAAGATTCGCTTAGCGAATCGTATCTCACATTCCGCTATCAACCCGCCAAACGAGACTGATCCTCTTGGAAGAACATCTCGATCATATCGATGCTCAGCTCACTGGCTTCGCGAAGCACGGCTTCACTGTCGGGATCAGTGATCTCTTCACCGGGTGCTGTCTCTGTCAGTAGCTCATCAAGCGTCTTAATAGGTTGTTCACCCTTTGCCATGCGACGCTGATTCTCTAGATCGATTTGAGCCTGCTCCATCTGATCGCGTTGGGACTTTAACTGCTCCTCATTAAGCGGTAGCCACTGCATCGATTTCTGCTCATTGATCAAGGCGATGGTGTCACGCATGTGCTGAAAATCAGGATCAGTTTGCGTTCTTTGAGTATGGCGGTTTTGCAGCTCAGGAACCCAACGATCGAGTGATGAGTAGCTGCCATAACGAACAGGCCTTACTTTGTCCCAAGGTAGGGCAAAGTCGAGAGCGCTTTCACCGATTTCGCTCTGATCAAACATCGATGGAAACTCGATATCTGGAGCTACCCCTTGGTGCTGAGTACTCTCACCAGAGATACGATAGAACTTTGCGGTTGTGAATTTTAGCTGCCCATGACGCAGTGGTTGAAGAGTCTGCACAGTCCCTTTACCGAATGTGCGACTGCCAACGACCAGCCCTCGGCGGTAATCTTGTATGGCACCGGCGAAGATCTCCGAAGCCGATGCACTGAGTCGATCAATCACAACGGTCAAGGGTCCAGTCCAAGTGGTCTCTGGGTTGTAGTCGCCCAGCACATCGACCCGACCTTCAAGATCACGAATCTGCACGGTTGGACCACGGCTAATAAATAGACCCACCAGTTCATTGGCCTCTCGCAGTGAGCCACCTCCGTTTTCGCGTAGATCAACAACCAGAGCATCAACGCCCTGTTGCTTGAGGTCTTCAATCAGTACCGCTACATCACGAGTCGTGCTGCGGTAATCCTTGTCCCCTTTTCTAAGGGCAGCAAAATCGATGTAGAAGGTTGGGATGTCGATGATGCCAACTTTATAGATGTTGCCGTCACGCTCAACCTCCATGATCCGAGACTTGGCCGCTTGCTCTTCAAGCTTTACACGCTGTCGCTCTAATTTGACGATCTTGCGTGTGCTCTTGTCAGCCGAAGTGGATGGGATGATCTCTAAGCGTACGATGGATCCTTTAGGTCCACGGATCCTGTCAACGACATCATCCAAGCGCATACCCACCACATCTTCGATCTCTCCATCCATGTCTTGTCCGACACCCACGATCAGGTCGGCAGGTTTCAGCTGGCCGCTCTTATCGGCCGGGCCCGCCGGTACAAGACTTACGATCTTGGTGAATTCATCTTCGCTCTGCAGGACAGCGCCGATCCCTTCAAGTGATAGACTCATGTTGATCTCAAAGTTCTCTGAGGTCGCGGGTGAAAAATAGGCGGTATGCGGGTCGTAAAGACGTGCCAAGGCATTAGCATATGATTGAAAAATATCTTCGCTATTGGTCTGCAGTGCACGATTAAGTTGCGATTCGTAACGTTTGATCAGTGTCTCTTTAGCTTCAGAAACACTCTTGTCAGAAAGTTTTAGATTTAACACGGCGCTTTTAAGACGCAGTGACCAGTATTGATCCTGTTCGCCTTTCGATTGAAACCAAGGTTTCTCTTCACGACTGATCGGAAGTCTGTCGTCTAGAGTGAAATCAAATGTTTGGTCCGATTTTAGAGCGTCGATCATCTGCTCTGTGCGCTCCTGAAAACGGGTCAAAAAGCGTTCGTAGGCGGCAAATGCAAAGGTTAGATTGCCGGAGCGCATGTCGTCGTCCAGAGTGCGCTTGAAGTGAGCTAAAGAGTCGATATCGCTCTGCAGTAGGTAGCTTTTGGTTGGGTCGATAGTCTCAAAGAAGTTATTGAAGAGTTTTTCGGAGAGTTCATCGTCGACGGCCTGTTCACGGTAGTGGTGAGATTCCAATCCCGCGACCAGCGACTGAATGGCATTCGAGTGGACGGCTTCAGGCTTAAGAGAGGCCTGTGCTCCTGTCGCTATCGATAATGATAAAACCAAAAAGAGCTGTAAAGCTCGCATCCCAACACTCCAAAATCGCAATAAAAGTAAAAATCTAATAGAGAGCAGTTTAGGCCAGCTCTCCTCATGATGTAAAATAACTTTCTTTTACTACGCGGGAGTGGTTGCGGTGGTTTTGCGAATTGCGGGTTTAGCGATTTTTTCTTTGATGTTGGCCGGTTGTGATAGCGCCTCTGACCGTGACGAGATCGAAGATAAAGAGGCGTTTCGAAAAGAGCTAATAGAGAAGGCACTGAATGACGATACTCGCAAAGCAGGGGAGGCTTTCCTAGCTGAAAATCGTCAAAAGCCGGGTGTGATTGTTCGTAAGTCGGGACTGCAGTACCGTGTCATTTCCGAAGGACAGGGCAAGCAGCCAGAGTACGACAGTGTTGTACTGGTTGAATATGAAGGTCGCCGTGTCGATGGCGGTGTCTTCGATAAGACCGAAGCCGGAAAGCCGATCAAATTCCCGCTCAATCAGGTGATTAAAGGTTGGCGAGAAGGCTTGGGGTTAATGAAAGAGGGGGCTCAGTATGAGCTCTACATTCCTGCTGACTTGGCCTACGGCGCGCGCAGTCCCAGTCGTGAAATTCCACCCAATTCAGCTTTGATATTTGATGTTAGGTTAATAGAAGTACTCGAGAAGGGTGCGGAGAAACAGTAATGGAACAAGAGCGTTTTAACCAAGATCTACTGACCTTTTTAGCAGATAGTCCAACCCCTTTTCATGCCACGCAGCAGATGGCAGATCGCTTAAGTCATGCTGGCTTCAAAGAGCTGTTGGAACACGAAGCCTGGAATCCTGTCACTGGCGAGAGTTACTTTATTCGTCGTAACGGTTCATCGATCATCGCTTGGCGTCATACCGGCAACTTTGATGCAGGCTTTAGAATGGTGGGCGCTCATACCGACTCACCCTGTCTTCGCGTCAAGCCGACGCCAGAGCTATACCGACAAAACTATCTGCAGCTTGGCGTTGAAGTCTATGGCGGTGCGCTGTTGAACCCCTGGTTTGATCGCGACTTGTCATTGGCTGGTCGAGTGACCTATCGCCAAACCGATGGCTCTTTAGACAGCTCGCTAATCGATTTTAAAGAGGCGATCGCGACGATTCCAAGTCTTGCGATTCACCTAGACCGCGAGGCCAATAAAGATCGAACGGTTAACCCACAACTTCACCTCCCTGTACTGCTAGGCCAGGCGGAACAGAAGCATGATTTCAGAGCCTTATTGAAATCTAAATTGCTTGAACAGGGGGTGACAGAGGTCCAGGAGGTTCTAGATTACGAACTCTCTTTCTACGATGTTCAAACGCCTGCAATGGTGGGATTGAACAGAGAGTTTATCGCCTCAGCTCGCTTGGATAATCTGTTGAGCTGTTTCATCGGTTTGCAGTCTCTACTCGACAGTGATGGTCAGCAGGCCGCTGTTTTGGTCTGTACCGACCACGAAGAGGTAGGCAGTGCGAGTGCCTGTGGTGCTCAAGGCCCAATGTTGGCCCAGTGGCTAGAGCGACTCTTGCCGAACAACGAAGAGCGTAACCGTGTGATTAGCCACTCCATGATGATCTCCGCCGATAATGCCCACGCTGTGCACCCCAACTATGCCGATAAACATGACGAGAATCATGGTCCGCTGATTAATGCAGGACCGGTCATCAAAATTAACTCTAATCAGCGCTACGCCACCAACAGTGAAACCAGTGCAACCTTCCGCGCCATTGCGCAGGATGTAAATGTGCCAGTACAGAGCTTTGTGGTTCGATCTGATATGGGGTGTGGTAGCACGATTGGTCCGATTACCGCATCGGAAGTCGGTATTCGTACTGTGGATATCGGCTGCCCGCAATTTGGTATGCACTCAATTCGTGAGTTATGCGGCAGTCAGGATGCACACTCACTCTATCTGATTCTGCAAAACTACTACGATAAAGCCAGAGTGTAAGAGGGTTTAGACGTGTTACAAACGGTTCAAGAGCTGAATGATTTTTTAACAAACCACTTTCCGCAAGGTGAAGGCTTTGGTGCCGTTGAAGAGGCGGGAGATGGTTGGGTATTGATGCGATTAACGGTTGAAGATAGTCATTTGCGTCCAGGTGGTACGGTCTCAGGTCCAACCATGATGGGGATGGCGGATGTGGCCATCTGGTCTGCGTTGCAAACTAAGATTGGCCCATCGCCGATGACCGTGACCGGTAACCTAAACATCAACTTCTTAAGTAAGCCTAAGCCCGTTGATATGTTGGCACGTGCACGTGTACTTCGCGTTGGTCGAAGAAACGGGGTTGGTGAGTGTTACATCTACTCGGGTGATGAAGATTCGATGGTGGCGCACGTTACAGCAACCTATTCGATACCGGCAAAGTAAGGCCTTTAAAACAGACTCAACGACAAGGATTGGTCGATCATGGAAATTCAAGTTAACTACCTCGATAACTTACGCCTAGAAGCGAAGTTTGACGACTTCACCGTGATCGCCGATCAGCCCGTTCGCTACAAAGGCGATGGCTCAGCTCCCGGTCCATTTGACTACTTTTTGGCTTCATCAGCGCTGTGTGCTGCCTATTTCGTAAAGGTCTACTGCGAAGCGCGAGGCATCTCTACCGATAATATCCGTCTTGCTCAGAACAACATTGTCGATCCTGAGAACCGCTACAAACAGATCTTCAAAATCAGTGTTGAGTTGCCAGAAGATCTCAGTGATAAAGATCGCACCGGTATCCTTCGCTCCATTGAACGTTGTACCGTGAAAAAAGTCGTGCAAGAGGGTCCTGAGTTCCAGATAGAGGTCGTCGACAGTCTTGATGAGGATGCCCAAGCTCTACTAGCGATTGCTACCGACAGTGAAACCTTCATTGAAGGTAAAGACGCGCCACTTGAACAGACCATCGCAAAGATGACACAAATTCTTGCTGATCTGGGGATGAAAATAGAGGTAGCCTCCTGGCGCAACATTGTCCCCAATGTCTGGTCACTGCACATTCGTGATGCGGCCTCTCCCATGTGTTTTACCAACGGTAAAGGGGCCACAAAAGAGGCGGCACTGGCCTCTGCTTTGGGTGAGTTTTTAGAGCGACTCTCCTGTAACTTTTTCTACAACGATCAGTATTTTGGCCAAGAGTTGGCTGAATCAGAGTTTGTCCACCGCCCAGATGAATGCTGGTTTGAACTGACAGAAGAGGATGATATCCCAGAGGGGTTATTGGATGAGTACACTCTTGAGATCTACGACCCTGATCAGGATTTAAGTGGCTCTAACTTAATCGATACCAACTCTGGTAATGAGGATAGGGGGATCTGCGCTCTACCATTCCAGCGTCGATCGGATGGTGAAACGATCTACTTCCCATCGAACCTGATTGAAAACCTCTTTTTGAGTAACGGTATGAGTGCCGGCAATACCCTTGAAGAGGCTCAGGTTCAGTGTCTTTCTGAGATCTTTGAACGTGCGGTTAAACGTCAGATTCTTGAGCAGGAGATTGCGCTTCCCGATGTGCCCTCGCTGGTGCTTGAACGCTGGCCGGGTATTGTGGAGGGCATCAAGGCGCTAGAAGAGCAGGGCTTTCCTGTTTTGGTTAAAGATGCCTCGTTGGGCGGTCAGTTCCCAGTCGCCTGTGTCACGCTAATGAACCCTAAAACGGGCGGTGTGTTTGCCTCGTTCGGTGCCCACCCCAGTCTGCATGTCGCTATTGAAAGAAGCCTGACTGAATTGCTGCAGGGCCGCAGCTTTGAAGGGTTAAACGACCTGCCACCACCGACCTTTAACTCACATGAGCTGACTGAACCGAATAACTTTGTTGAGCACTTCATCGACTCCAGTGGTGTTGTGAGCTGGCGCTTCTTCAGTGACGCCTTTGATTACGAATTTGTGGATTGGGATTTCTCAGGTACCAACAGAGAGGAGGCTGACAGGCTGTTTGGTATTCTGGAGTCGATGGGTAAAGAGTCCTATCAAGCGAACTATGATGACCTGGGTGTACCGGCGGTTCGAATACTGGTTCCAGATTACTCTGAGGTCTATCCCGTTGAAGATCTGATTTGGGATAACACCAATAAATCACTGGAGTTTCGCGAGGCGATTCTCTGTCTGCACGAGTTGTGTGATGAAGACCTAGAGGAGTTGCTGGTTCGTCTAGAAGAGAGCGAGCTGGATAACTACACTGATATCCGCACGTTGATCGGCATTGAGTTTGATGAGAACAGCGTCTGGGGGCAGCTCACCATTCTTGAACTAAAACTGCTGATTCACCTAGCACTGGGTCAGTTACCTCAGGCTAAAGAGTTGGTTGAGGCCTTCTTGCAGTACAACGATAACACCCTAGATCGCGCGCTGTTCTATCGTGCAATGGATGCTGTCATTGAGGTGGAGTTAGATTCAGATATGGCCCTTGAGCACTATCTCAACAACTTTACCCGCATGTTTGGTAAAGATCGGATTGAGGCTGTGGTTGGCTCGGTGAATGGAACAATTCGTTTCTATGGTCTCGAGCCAGTCGGTATGGAATTGACTGGATTAGAGCGCCATCAACGACTGATACAGAGCTATCAAAAACTGCATCAATGGCGTGCCTCTAAATAGTTAGGCCCTCAGTTACTGAGAGCGCTAACCTGTTTACTGGTCTGTTCAACCGAGTACTTGCCTTTAGTATCCTTGGTCACACGGCCCATCGCTACAAACGGGTCGTGTACAAAGAGTAATCGTCCACCCCGACTCTCCAGCCCTTCAAGCAGTTGTCGTTTTTCATCAATCAACTGCTCTGGAAAACGGTCATAGCCCATGGTGATGGGGAGATGAACCCAGGCGCTGCCGGGAATAAGATCCCCAGGGTAAACGACCGGTCCCTCTGGCATCTCGACTTCTGGCAGTATTTGGCCGGGTGTATGCCCTGAGCTCTCATGCAGTGTCCAGCCATCTCCCAGTGTTGCTGACTGTTGGCCCTCAGGAATGATCTCTAATCGACCTGACTCCTCCAGCAGTTTGATCAACATAGGTATGTAAGAGGCGCGATCACGAGCATGAGGGTCGTTTGCGCGCTGCCATTGGACTTCACCGACTAAGTATTTCGCATTTGGGAAGAGCAGGTAAGGATCCTCACCCTCTTGCCACTCAGACAGTAGCCCGCCTGCGTGGTCAAAATGGAGGTGGGTCAATAGAACAATGTCGATCTCTTCGTGGGAGACACCTGCAGCCTGAAGATTTTTGATCAGGCAGTGCTCTTGCTCTTGAATACCATAGCGATCTTTCATCTCGGGGCTGAAGAATGCGCCAACGCCAGTCTCAACCAAGATGTTACGTTTTGGGCTGCTCTCCTGAACCAGCATGGCGCGGCAGGCTAAGGGAATACGGTTAAGCTCATCAGGCTCTATCCAGCGTTGCCATAACGCGCGAGGCGCATTACCAAACATTGAACCGCCATCCAGCTTCTGTGTATTCCCCTCTATCGAGGTAATGCTACGCATGATTAAGCAAACTCTTCGGTGTCGATCTCAGTTTGTTGACCGGCACTATAGCGCTCACCGGCCACGGTATCGCGGTTAATGAGTTGTTCTAACTCATTAACAATGTCGCTACTCAGTGTGACATCGGCTGCGCCTAGGTTGTCACGCATGTGCTCGACAAAGCGAGTGCCTGGAATCGAAACAATCGAGGGATCCTTTGCACGGATCCAGGCCAGCGCTAATTGCGCTGGGGTACAGCCAGCACGCTCAGCAATGGCAACATAGTCACTCAGTAGCGCTCTGTTCTGTTCAAAGTTCTCTGGGTAGAAGCGTGGCATGGCACGGCGAATGTCTTTTTCAGCCAGTTCGTCCAAGTTGTCGATTGTGAGACTTAAAAAGCCACGTGCCAGTGGGCTGAAGGCGACGAAGGTAACGTCTAGTTCACGGCAGGCGTCGAGAACCGCGATCTCTGGGTTGCGAGTCCAAAGTGAATACTCAGTTTGGATAGCGGCAACGGGGCACTCTTTATGGGCGGCTCGCAAGGTGTCAGCTGACATTTCTGAAAGACCGTAGCTCGCAATTTTACCCTCTTTGATAAGGTCAGCCATGGCGCCTGCACTCTCTTCAATTGGAACGTCAAAGTCACGACGGTGCAGGTAGTAGAGGTCGATTTGATCTGTTTGAAGGCGTTTTAAGCTGGCTTCACACTGTGCTTTGATGGTTTCAGGGCGGCCGTCTAGTGCTTTACCTTTTTCAGGGTCGATGTAGAGAACACATTTTGATGCCAAAAAGATCTCATCGCGGACCGACTTGAGCGCTTCGCCAACAACTTTCTCATTTTTGCCGCCACCGTATAAGGTCGCCGTATCAAAATGGCGGTAGCCCATCTCAAAGGCTTCACGAAACCCTTTGATCGCCTCGTCATCTGATACCGGGGTGTTGTAGGCGTGTGACATGTTCATACAACCCAAACCGATTGGGTTATTGCGTAGCATCTCAAGTTTGCTCATGAAAAATCCTTAAAAATGAGTCAATTTGTACAGAAGATTAACAAGTTAGTGCGGACGAGTGAACTCGAAAAGGGGAATTAGGTATTCGAAAAAAGAAAAACGATTCGGTGCCAGAATGGACTCTGGCACCGTTATTGAGGTTAGGCTGTTGCAGCGTTTAGAGCGGCATCGTAGTTAGGCTGTTGCGCAATCTCTGGAACCAGTTCTGAATGCAGTACTTTGCCATCACGAATCACCACAATGGCTCTAGCCAGAAGCCCACGCATACCTGAATCGATGATTTCGACGCCAAAGCTTTTACCAAACTCTGGGTTACGGAAGGTGGATGCATTACTGACCCTCTCTAGACCTTCGGCACCACAGAAACGTGCTTGTGCAAACGGTAGGTCTGCTGAGACATTAATCACCTCAACGCCATCATGACTCGCCAACTGCTCATTGAACGTGCGGACTGAGGTGGCACAGGTTGGAGTATCGATACTCGGAAAGATGTTCAAAACAACCGTTTTGCCTGCGAGGTCAGACAGAGAGAACTCAGACAGGTCGGCAGCTGTGAGTGTAAAATCTGGACAGTCGCTCCCAGCAGCAGGAACATCTCCATAGGTATGTAAAATATCTCCGCGTCGCGTAATTTGAACCATGTTATTACCTCATTATATAGAGTGATTTAGTTATAGGTATACTCATTACGCTAGCGGCAGACACTTGGATTTAATTACTCAGAGGCAGTGATTGCCTGTTTGATTTTTTTGTCAGTCTTATATTGGCTAAGTGCGTAGACTGACCAGATGGCAGCTGGGATCCAGCCAATCAATGTAAGCTGAAGTATTAAACAGAAGATTCCCGCTATAGGGCGACCGATGGTAAAAAATTGCAGCCAAGGTAGAAGCAGGGCAAGTAACAGTCTCATAAGATTTCCTTTTGGTTTAGATATCTTAACAGTAGTACAAAGTTTAAAAATTGCCCCAAAAAAAACCGGCTACTGCCGGTTTTTTTTAATGTTCCAACGATTAGATTCGTTCGAAGATGACAGCGATACCCTGACCACCACCGATACACATGGTTACTAGCGCGTATTTGCCACCAGTACGTTGCAGCTCGTGAATCGCCTTAGTCGCGATGAAAGCACCGGAACAGCCAACAGGGTGGCCTAATGCAATAGCGCCACCGTTCGGATTGGTTTTGTCTGCAGGAAGACCTAGACCTTTAGAGACTGCAATCGCTTGAGCGGCAAAGGCTTCGTTAGATTCGATCACATCCATATCATCAATGGTTAGGCCGGCACTCTCTAGTGCGGCTTTTGATGATGGGATAGGGCCTTCACCCATGATGTGGTTAGGTACACCGGCAACCGCGTAAGAGACGATCTTAGCGATAGGTGTCTCACCGTTTGCTTTAGCGGTTTCAGCATCTGCAAGCACAAGGAAGGCTGCACCGTCATTGATGCCTGAAGCATTACCTGCTGTAACAGTACCGTCTTTCTTAAATGCAGGACGCATGCCGCTCAGTTTTTCTGCGGTCGTACCTGGTTTAGGGTGTTCGTCCGTATCAAACACAGTTTCGCCTTTGCGAGACTTCAGTGTGATTGGAACGATCTGATCTTTGAATCGACCTTCATTAATCGCTACTTCAGCACGACGTTGTGACTCTGCCGCGAACGCATCTTGCTCTTCACGAGAGATGTTCCATTTTTCCGCCAAGTTTTCAGCCGTGATCCCCATGTGACCAGCGCCAAATGGATCGGTCAGAACGGACACCATCGCGTCAATCATGCCAGTATCACCCATGCGAGCACCGGTACGCATAGCAGGTGCCATGTAAGTACCGCGTGACATCACCTCGACACCACCGCCAACAGCATAGTCGCATTGACCTAGCTCGATCTGTTGAGCACTGGATACCACCGCTTGAAGGCCTGAAGCACATAGGCGGTTAACAGCCATCGCAACTGAGTTCATAGGTAGACCTGCCTGGATAGAGGCAACACGTGCAACGTAGGGGTAGCGTGATTCTGTTGGAATACAGTTACCAACCGTCACGTAGTGGATCTTCTCGGGATCCGCTTTAGAACGTGCAACCGCCTCTTTCATAACAGTGCCCGCTAGCTCTGCTGGCTCCATAGAACTTAGGCTGCCACCAAAAGCACCGATTGGTGAACGCATTGCGCTTAGAACAACTACTTCACGTGTCATCTGCATATCTCCTTATGCACAATTAATTTTGGTATTCCGACAATATATAGGGTTATCGCTACAAATACATGACCAAGTCGACTAATTGATAGTTATAATCAAGAAAAAATTTGAGGTGTTTATGTTTGTTCTTTTCGATATGGATGGCGTGTTGGTCGATTCCGAACCGCAGTGGAAGCTTGTGGAACAGGAGGTGTTGGCTAAGTTTGGTATCCATATGGAGATCGAAGAGCTCAAAAAACACGCCGGCGCAACGACCTTTGATTTCATGACCAAGATGAACCGTCTCTACCCAGAGAAAGGCCTAGTGGTTGAAGAGATGGTTGACCAAGTCATTTCGGAGATGGAAAAACGGTTGGTGACACTGCCGTTGATGAAAGGGGTAATGGCATTCATCGACCAGCTTCAAGCCGATGCCGTTCCAATGGCGATTGCCTCCAGTTCGGCGATTAGATTGATTGAAGCGGTGATTAAGACTCATAACTTACCGATTACTGTCTATGCCTCAGGCTCAGAGATTGGACTATCTAAACCTCACCCCGAGGTGTTCCTACAAGCCGCGAAACGGATCGGTGCTGATCCTTGGCAAGTGCTCATCATCGAAGACTCTGTCAATGGAACGATTGCCGGTAAAGCAGCTTCGATGTCGGTGGCTGTTGTGCCGGAGAGTTTCCCACCAAGATCTGAATTGTCGATTGCGAATCATGCCTTTGAATCGATGACCGATCTGCATGATTATTATCGTCAAGGTGGGTTTAGCTACCTAGGCTAATTTTAGGGAGCCTACGAATAGGTCCATGACATCTCAGGCTCCCTAGGGTTTCTGTGAAGAGGCTTCCTCTGCCTGTGCTTGAATAGCCTCTTCATGGATATCGAAACTGTGCTCAGACTTCTGTTCCGCCAAGCCCTCTAATGGCTCCAGAGTTTCATCGGTCAGTGAGTCGCTCTCAACTATAGAGTAAACGGGCTGATCCGTTTCATTAACCCCTTGTACCGCCTCAACCACTTCGTCTGGGAATAGCTCTTCAATCGCAGTGTCGGGTAGATCCTCGGTACGAGGGTCAAACTCTGCAATGACCTGTGTTTCTGGCATCGCAGGGATAAACTGCTCCTGCTCTTCGATCGGTACGGGTGGTTTTTGTACCTGTCTGAATAGTGTAAACACGACCAGCATCAGCAGAATAACCACGAATCCCAAGAACAACGAACCGGGTGCAAAAGAGCCCAGTAGCATTGAGCCTAACAGTGGCCCTGCAATACTGCCAAGGCCATAGCTCAGCATCAGTGTCGAGGAGGCGGCAACACGCTCCTCACTGCGAATCAAGTCGTTGGTAATCGCTACCGCTATTGAGTAGATCGCCGCAATCATCGCCATGAACAGTGAGGTCGAAAGAATCAGCAGCACAAACTGATCAGAACCAAACAGTGATGCTCCCAGAGCTGCTAGAGCTGCGACGAGGGCGGTTGCCGTTAACACTTTGCTTCGTGTGACGCGGTCACAAAGCCAACCAATGGGCCAAGCGAACAGCATCGCGCTCATAACCGATATCGACATCAAGGTAGCAATTTGATCCGTTGCAATGTCGCTCAATGTGGCATAGAGCGGAACCAGTGCGTAGAACGAACCGATCAACAGCCCGCCACAAAATGCTGAAAAAAGCCCCAGCGCCGATTTACGCCAGAGTCGCTGCAGTGACATGAACTCTGCAGTCTCTAGGGGCGGTGATTGAAGGCGTGACGCAGAGAGAGGGATGACGGCTGCGATCAGTAGAAGCCCCGCAATGATGAAGGCTGTGGATATTTGCAGGCCAGAGGAGTGGCCGAGAATGACCTGCCCTGATGCTGCCGCTGAATAGGCTGCAATGGTGTACAGAGAGAATAGGGTAGCGCGGTTGTTGTCGCTAGCCACGGCGCTAAACCAACTCTCTATCGCAATGAATAGACCAGCAACGCTGAACCCGCCGATAATCCTGAGTAGACTCCAAACCCAAAAATCCTCAGCGAAGGGGTAGAGCAGAGCGGCCATCGCGGCAAGACTGGCCAGTGTCGAGAATGCCCGAATGTGTCCCACTCTGATCAGCAGCCGTTGAGCAAAGATTGAGCCAATCACAAACCCGATAGAGTAGAAGGTCATGATCCAACCAATCTCGGTTGGCGGTGTATTCGCCATACCCAAACGAACGCCAATCAGCGACATCAAATAGGCATTGCCAGACGCTACAAGCATCAGGCTCATGAATAGAGCCAGAAGAGAGATAAATATTAGGCGCATATTGGGCGTTACTTGCCAGAGGTGGAGTTTTGAAAATCGTTCAGCCGCTTCATTTCGACATCAAACAGCACTTTTAAGGCCTCTCGCACATGTCGAACGTGGTCCATCGCAGCCGATCGAGCCCAGGCCGATTGTCCTGTGGTCACTGCCTGGTAGATTTCGCTGTGGTGTTTATCGACCACCTGCTTAAAGCCCCCTTTCTGGTTGAAGTTTCTAACAGCCTCTTGAATGCTAATCAGCGTCAGATCCTTCAAACTTGACAAGGTGTGTATCAAAACCGAGTTGTGGGATGCCTCGATCACGCGTCTATGAAACTCATGGTCCAAGTTGGCATCCCAATCGGGGGCTACCGACTCCATCTTCTTGAACGCCTCACGAATGCGATACTGATCGCGAGCGGTCGCTCGTTGTGCGGCTAGAAAGCAAGCTTGCCCCTCCAGCTGTTCACGGACCTCAAGAATTTCCAGTACAGCCTTGGGATCCTGACCAAACAGATTGATCAGAGCGGACTTGTTTTCTGAACTGGTGACCGCGCAGGAGACAAATGATCCTCTACCGTGGTGCGTTTCAATGATCCCTTTACCCGAGAGTATATGCAGTGCCTCTCGAACAATGGTACGCGACACACCTAGACGTGCAGAGAGGGATCGTTCAGACGGGATCTTGCTCTCCGGTCCTAACTCACCATCAGCAATCAATTTTTGCAGATATTGAGTGACTTCATTAACAGCGCTGCTTGCAGATTGGCTCATCTATTTCGCATCTCGGTATGGATTGGTCAGACCAGTTTTCCACGCCATCAATTGAAACGCAAGCCCCATCTGGGTTTGAATGCATAAACGTTTCATCGAGTGAGTGACCATCAAATCAGTGGTTTGATTTCAAGTGGTCATACCAGTAGACAGCTGCGTAAGTTTTTGTGACAGCATCGCTCTATTGGTCTGTCTACTACTCCAATTTAAGAGGTTGAACTTATGCTCGAACTGAAACGCTTAGATATTGAAGATGCTCGTCTGTTAATCGAAGGGGCTCGAAACCGAGCTAATGAGATTGGTGTACCTATGTGTATCGCGATAACAGATGAGTCAGGGAATTTGATCGCTTTTGAACGTATGGATGGCGGTAAAACCACCAGTGTAACCATCGCTCAAGACAAAGCCTACACCGCAGCGGCTGCTCGCAAAGCGACGCACGAGTACAACGCTGCATGTACACCCGGCTCGTTGGTGTTTGGTATTCACACCTCGATGGGTGGACGTCTGTGTGTTGTGGGCGGCGGTTATCCCGTGGAGTCAAATGGACAAGTAGTTGGTGGCATCGGATTGAGTTCTGGTACACCAATGCAGGATATGGAGTGTGCTCAAGCTGGTATAGAGTACTGGCAACAGCAGACTCAACAATAAAAAGTACCCAGAGTGGGGTCGGAGATCAGTATGCAGAGTGCAGTGGCTAGCCCGGATCGTGTTGCTAAGCGTCAACGCATTGCTCAGCGATTTAATGAGTTCATTGATTCGCACTACGTCATCAGTGACAGCGAAACGTTAAAGCCTTATGAGTGTGACGGCCTTTCAGCCTATTGCGAAGAGGCGTTGATCGTTGTTTTGCCATCAACGGTAGAGCAGGCACAGAAGGTTCTTAAAATTTGTCACGAAGAGAACATCCCTGTGGTAGCTCGTGGTGCAGGTACCGGTTTGTGTGCCGGTGCTATGCCTCATGGTGATGGCGTGGTCTTATCGATGGCGAAGTTCAATAAGATCCTCGAGATCGATACTGACGCTAGAGCGGCTCGCGTTCAACCGGGTGTTCGCAACCTAGCGATTAGTGAAGCGGCAGGTGATTACAATCTCTATTACGGTCCAGACCCTTCGTCGCAAATAGCCTGCACCATTGGCGGTAACGTGGCTGAAAACTCAGGGGGTGTCCACTGCCTTAAATACGGTTTGACCGTGCATAACCTGTTAAGTGTTCAGTTCCTGACGATGGAAGGTGAGCTGCTAACCATCGGCTCAGAAGGTCTTGATAGCTGTGGTATGGATCTGATGGCGCTGTTCACAGGATCCGAAGGGCTATTGGGTGTGGTCACCGAAGTGCGAGTGAAGCTGCTGCCAAAACCTGAGCGTGCTCAGGTAGTGGTTGCAGGATTCGACTCGGTACCCAAAGCGGGTGATGCCGTCGGTGAGATCATTGCTAAGGGTATCATTCCTGGCGGTCTTGAGATGATGGATGGCTTTGCCATTAAAGCGGCTGAAGATTTTGCCAAAGCGGGCTACCCCGTCGATGCTCAGGCTCTATTGCTATGTGAGGTCGATGGCACCGATGAAGAGGTGGCGGAGCATATTGAAGCGGTTGAAACGCTGTTTCGTGAACTGGGAGCCACCTCGGTTCGCACATCTCAAAGTGAAGAGGAGCGTGCACGTCTATGGGCTGGGCGTAAATCAGCCTTCCCAGCCGTTGGACGTATTTCACCAGACTACTACTGCATGGACGGGACCATTCCGCGTGGTCAGCTAACGCATGTGCTGCTCGAGATGCAGAAAATGTCAGAGCACTACGGTCTGCGTGTGGCCAACGTTTTCCATGCCGGCGATGGCAACTTGCACCCACTGATTCTCTTTGATGCGAACGTACCGGGTGAGCTGGAGCGCACCGAAGAGTTCGGTGGCAAAATTCTTGAACTCTGTGTTGAGGTGGGCGGCTGTATCACGGGCGAGCACGGCGTAGGCTATGAAAAACTCCGTCAAATGCCGGCTCAGTTCAGTGATTCAGAGATCGAGCAGTTCCACAAAGTGAAGCGTGCCTTTGATGCCAAAGAGCTTCTTAATCCCGGTAAAGGTATACCGACCTTGAGAAGTTGTCAGGAGTACCGTTCGTTGGATCTTGATCTAACGCCCAATGCTCAGGTTAGCGCCAATAGCAATACTGATGCAGGAGAGTTCCGTGTCTGATTTAACCAATGAATTGATTAGCCAAGTCCGTGATGCGGTTGAGGCTAAAGAGACGCTGGCTATTTCAGCGGGTGGCAGTAAAGCCTTTATGGGACGTCAGATCGAGACGGATCGTACCATCGATGTCAGTGGTCACACAGGCATTGTTAGCTACCAACCGGTTGAGCTCGTTATGACCGCACGTGCCGGTACCAGACTTGCAGAGATTGAGTCTGCACTATCTGAACACAATCAGATGCTGGCCTGTGAGCCGCCACGTTTCGGTGGCAAAGCAACCTTAGGTGGTACATTGGCCGCTAACGTCTCAGGTCCGGGGCGCCCTTGGTACGGATCCATTCGTGATCATGTATTAGGCGTCAGGTTGATCAATGGCGAAGCGGAACAGCTGCGGTTTGGTGGTCAGGTGATGAAGAATGTCGCCGGTTACGATCTTTCGCGTCTGCAAGCGGGTGCGATGGGTGGATTAGGCCTAATGACCGAGATCTCTCTAAAAGTACTGCCTAAACCAGCGACTACCCGCACGTTGAAGTTCGCAATGGATCAAGCCGAAGCGATACAGCGCATGAACTCCATGTCAGGTCAGCCAAAGCCGATTACAGCGGCTTATTGGCACAACGGAGAATTGTTTGTTCGTCTGGCAGGTGCAGCCTCAGCAGTTGATGCGACTGCAAAAATTTGGGGTGGTGATGAACTGGCTCCAGAGGTTGCCTTGGCTCTTTGGGCGGATCTGCAAGATCAGAAACCAGCCCTATTCAATGCGGAAAAAGTCTGGCGCTTCTCCGTTAAGGGCAGTGCGGATGTCCTACCCATCGAAGGGGATTCATTAATCAACTGGGGTGGCGCTGAGCGCTGGTATGCCGGTGATCACAGTTTCGATCGTATGGTGGAGCTAGCAGAGAGTGCTGGTGGACAGGTTTCACTCTACCGCGGAGGTGATCGTACTGACGAGGTACTTCATCCGGTTAATCCATCAATTCAGGCTCTGCAACAACGCATTAAAGCGTCTGTCGATCCGCAGGGGGTGTTCAATCCCGGCCGTGCGTTTGGTTGGTTGTAGGAGTCAGTGTAATGAAAACGAATATAGTTCAAACCTTCCTAGCGACGCCTGAAGGACAAGAGGCGGAAGAGATTCTGCGTAGCTGCGTTCACTGTGGTTTCTGTACAGCGACTTGCCCAACCTACCAAGAGTTGAATGATGAGCGAGACGGTCCGCGTGGTCGAATCTATCTGATCAAACAGCTGTTGGAGACCGATGAGGTGACCGAAAAAACTCGGACACACCTAGATCGCTGTCTGACCTGTCGTTCATGTGAGACGACCTGTCCATCGGGCGTTCAATATGGACGTCTAGTTGATATAGGTCGTGGCATTGTTGAGAAGAAATTGGATCGCCCTGTTACGGAAAAAGTGGTTCGCTGGGGATTGAAACAGGTTCTGCCTCACGCTAACCGCTTTGGTCCGCTACTAAAAGTAGGTCAGGTGTTTAAACCGATTCTACCTGGCGCTCTGGGTAAGAAGGTCCCGCCTAAACGTAAAGCCTCTCCTTGGCCAGCCAAACGTCATGCTCGAGTTATGATGGCTCTTGCCGGTTGTGCTCAACCCAGTGCTGCACCCAATACCAATGCGGCAACGGCTCGGGTACTGGATAAGCTAGGAATCACTCTGGTTGAAGCACCACAAGCTGGATGCTGTGGAGCGGTGAATTACCACCTGTCGGCACACGAAGCGGGTCTTAATGAGATGCGCAAGAACATTGACGCCTGGTGGCCAGCGATTGAAGGGGGCTGTGAAGCCATTGTGATGACCGCGTCTGGTTGCGGTGCCATGGTTCAGGAGTACGGGCATCTATTAAGAGATGACCCAGACTACGCGGAGAAGGCCAAGCGTGTGAGTGAGCTGACAAAAGATATCAGTGAGGTGCTGCTGGCTGAAGATCTGTCACCACTTGCTCCTAATACTGATGGTGAAAAGATCGCGTTCCACTGTCCTTGTACCTTGCAGCACGCTATGAAACAGAGCGGCTCCGTAGAAAAAGTACTCGAGAAAGTGGGCTTTGATCTGGCCAAGACCAAGGATAAGCATCTCTGTTGTGGTTCCGCGGGCACCTACTCGATTCTTCAGCCGAAGATCAGTCAAAAGCTGCTAGCCAATAAGGTTGAGGCACTGACAGGGGATAACCCGACACAGATCGCTACCGCGAACATTGGGTGTCAGTTACACATTGAGACAGCTTCGCCGGTACCGGTTAATCACTGGATTGAACTGTTGGATCGATAAGATCGCAGTCACTATTAAAGGGGCCTTGTTAGGCTCCTATTTATTTGTCACTGCTTCTATTTTTCAGTTTCGGATTCGGGTGTGACGAGATGATCTCGGTTCCAAAGAGTGGGGTAGAGCGGAATCCAAAGTGCTACCAGGGCGAGGGTGCCAATGCCACCAAATAGAATGGAGGGGACCGCACCAATCCAGGCGGCAAGTGTACCTGATTCAAATTCACCCAGTTGATTGGAGGTTGCAATAAAGAGTGAGTTAACCGCGCTGACCCGTCCGCGCATCTCATCGGGTGTTTCAACCTGAACCAGTGTTGAGCGAATCACAACACTGATCATATCGGCGGCGCCAAGAACAAACAGAGCGGTCAGCGATACCCACATCACTTCAGAGAAACCGAAGACCAGAGTGCCCAAGCCAAAGACCCAGACGGCCGCATAGAGCCAACGCCCGGAGTGTCGTTGAATCGGGTATTTTGCAAGCAAGAACGACATCGCAACGGCCCCCGCCGCTGGTGCGCTTCTTAACAGGCCTAAACCGACTGAATCGGTCTGTAATATATCGTGCGCAATCATCGGTAGAAGAGCAGTAACGCTGCCGATTAGAACCGCCAGCGTATCGAGCATTAACGATCCCCATACCGGTTTGTTGCGCCAGACGTGGACAAAGCCCTCAAACAACTCTTTGCGACGCTGCTCGCTTCGGTCCCGTTTGATGGCTGTATCTTTCATGCCAAACAGCGTCACAATCGATATTAAGACGAACAGCATGCTAGTGGCATAGAGTGTGCCGGCTCCAAAAATATAGATGACGCCACCTAAAGCCGGACCAATAATTGTAATGGTCTCACGAGCTGAAGCGGTCAGTGTCATCGCTTGGGTCAGAAGCTGGCGCGGCACCAGATTCGGCACCATCGCTTGCCCCGCAGGCATGCTGAAGGTTCTAGAGACGCCCAGCATGAAACAGGCTATGTAGATGATCCCTTCTGTAATGGTCTCAGTGAAACTGGTTAAGGAGAGCGCACCAATGGTGATTAACAGCAGCACCCGACTCCAAATCATCACCTTATGACGATCGTATCGATCGGCCATGTCGCCTGCGTGCAGCGTAAACAGAATCTGAGGTACATAACGCGCCAGACCAACCCAGCCAAGCGCCATAGCGCTTTCGGTCATCAGGTAGACCTGCCAGCCCAAGCCGATCAGCATCATCTGAATCGCCATGCCGGAGGTGAGTTGGCTGGTGAGGAACCGAACAAATAATCCCTGTTTTAATAGCCTGGTGTCACTCACTGGTCTGAATCCTTAGAGGGGTTTCTGGCCTCTTCATGACTCTCTAATCTATGGCCTGCATCAATAAATTTTGGCAGACGCAAATTGCCAAATATGGCGGCCAGTCGGGTTAGAAAAATGACTAACATTGCCAAGTAGGAGAGGAGTATCGGGTCGACGTAACCTTCGCCTAATACAAATACCATCGCACCGAGTATGGTGCAGGTGGCATAGAGTTCGCCGTCGCCACCGCCAAGAATCATCGGGTCTTCATTGGTTAGCACATCACGGATAAGGCCGCCTGCAACGGCTGTGATACAGGCCATCATGACGACCAGTAGGGGCGATAGATCAGCCATCTGGGCCTTTTGCGCACCGATGATTGCAAAAAGTGAGATACCGGCGGCATCGAATATCAGCAACAGTCGGCGCGGGTAGCGAAGATAACGCGCTAAGATAAAGGTCACGAGACCCGCAATCAGTGCCGTTGATATATACCAGGTCTCTTCAAGCCAAAAGATGGGGCCGTTGTTGATGGTTAGGTCACGAATAGTCCCTCCACCTACCGCAGTGACGACGGCTAATACCATGACGCCAAAGATGTCGATGCGCTTACCGGTGGCGGCTAAGGCACCGGTGATAGCAAATACAACCGTCCCTAGAAACTCGGCAGCGAGTAGTGGCTGACTAAACAACAAAAGCCTCCCTTTGCTCTCTATGGATGCAAGCTTATCTGTGCGACAATCGGACTCATATTTATATGGGTCAGTGTTGGTATGAATTGTGCATTCTTTCACTCAAATCATCCATGAGTAAAGGATCTATTTGATTATGAAAATTTCTGAAGCGGGCGTTAAGTTTGGTACCAGTGGCGTTCGAGGCTTGGTCAGTGAGCTAACCAATGAGGTCGCGTACGCCTTTGCTGCTGCGTTTTGGCAAGCGGCAGGTCAAGGGACCCGTGTTGTTATAGGTCATGACTTACGACCCTCCAGCCCGCAAATTACCCGAGCCTGTATGGCGGCCATGAGAGACTTAGGTGTCGAGGTGATTTATGTCGGTGCATTGGCAACACCAGCCGTCGCCTACTACGCGTCTAAGATGCATGCGCCTGCGATTGTGGTGACTGGCAGCCATATCCCGTTCGATCGGAACGGAATCAAGTTTTACAGCGTCGAGGGTGAGATCAATAAGGCACATGAAGAGTCGATCTCATCGGCCGAGGTAGTGCTGCCTCAAATTATTGAGTGTCCAGAACTGCCTGCGATTGATGCTGGTGCTAAGTCGGCTTACCTATCACGCTATGTTGACTGTTTCGGTCAAGATCTTTGTTCTGGCTTGAAGGTCGCTATCTATCAGCACTCAAGTGTTGCTCGTGATCTGTTAAGTGAACTGTTCGAGGCGATGGGGGCAGAGGTGATTGCCCTTGGCAGGACAGAACAGTTTGTGCCTATCGATACTGAAGCGGTGCGTACAGAGGATATTGAACAGGCTAAGCGTTGGGCGTCTGAGGTTGGATTTGATCTTTTGGTCTCTACCGATGGTGATGCGGACCGTCCTCTCATCGCCGATGAGACAGGGACCTTTTTCCGCGGTGATATTCTGGGTGTCCTCACAGCAAAGGCGGTCGGTGCAGAAGCGGTTGTGACTCCCGTCAGCAGTAATACGGCACTGGAATTAAGCGGTTGGTTTGATCAAACGCTGCGTACACGAATAGGCTCACCCTATGTGATTGCAGGAATGGAGTCGGTTGCAGAGGGTGTTGTTGCCGGTTTTGAAGCGAACGGTGGATTTTTGTTAGGTAGCGATGTTGGACTGAATGGGTCAACGCTTTCAACGTTGGCGACGCGTGATGCTGTTCTGCCAATGCTAGCGGTCATCTACCTCGCCAAACAGAATCAGCTTAAGGCCAGTCAACTGTCGGCCGAGCTGCCAGAGCGATACACCGCATCGGATCGCATTCCAGGGATAGCGACCGAGTGGAGCCAATCGATGTTACAGCGTCTGAATGAAGGGCAGCTGCAGTTTGAATCGCTAATGCCTTGGTCTTTGGGTGGTATTCGATCAGTCGATCAGACCGATGGTTATCGTGTCGACTTTGATACTGATACGATTGTCCATCTTCGTCCCTCTGGTAATGCTCCAGAGCTGCGCTGTTATGTCGAGATGAACAGTGAACAGGATGCGACAGAACTCTGTCGTCGGGTACTTAACAAGGTCGAGCAACTGTTTAAGAGTGAAGTATAGATGTTAAATTTTGCTGCTAACCTATCGTTTCTATTTTCAGACCTTCCCTTTTTAGAGCGTTTCGTTGCGGCAAAAAAAGCCGGTTTTGATTCGGTCGAGTATCTTTTCCCGTACGACTATCCTGCGGAACAGATTAAAGACCTTTTAAATGAGTCTGGTTTGGAGCAAGCGCTGTTCAATGCCTCTGCCGGTGATTGGGGTGCGGGTGAACGTGGGCTAGCGGCGCTGGTCGGTCGCGAATCTGAGTTTAAAGCCTCGATTGAACAGGCGGCCTCTTATGCCGAGGTGTTGGGCAATCGACGTCTGCACATCATGTCCGGGCTAGCCGATTTTTCCGATCCAAAGGCATTTGAAACCTATCTGAATAATTTAACCTGGGCGGCCGATCAACTGAACTTATCAGGTATCAATGTGTTAATTGAGCCGATTAACAGTCGTGATATGCCAGGCTACTTTTTAACGACACCTGAGCAAGCTGCAGAGGTGATTGAGTTGGCCAATCGCACAAATTTAAAAATGCAGTTTGACCTCTACCATGCTCAGATTATGTGCGGGGATCTTATTACCCGTTTAGAGCGATACTGGCCTCTGATTGATCATATGCAGATCGCATCCGTGCCCGATCGCAATGAACCATCCAGCGGCGAAATCAACTACTCCTACCTCTTTAACTGGCTCGATCAAAAAGGGTATCAAGGATTCATTGGTTGCGAATATCGACCTAAAACAACGACTTTAGAGGGTTTGGGTTGGTTGTCTGACTACAAAAGGTCATCTAATGGATAAACCCAAGGCGCTTCTTGTTGCCGGCATTAGTGCTGAGCTAAAAGGTATGTTGGCGGAGGTGGTTGAACTGGTTCCGCTAAATAAGCAGGGTGATGCGAATCAGTTTTTAGCGGATCAGGGTGCCGATTTTGAATTGGTGGTCACCAGTGCCGGCAAAGGCTGTGCAAACGCATTGATGGAGCAGCTGCCCAATCTTAAAGTGATCTTTAACTGGGGCGTTGGCTATGACAAAGTGGATGCCGAGTTTGCGACTTCGCGCAATGTGTATGTGACCAACACACCCGACGTGCTTAACGAGTGTGTGGCGGATATGGCGATTGGGATGCTGATCTCACAAGCGCGCTGTATGGGCGAGGCTGAACGCTTTGTTCGTCGCGGTGAATGGCTTAGCAACCCAACACCACCGATGGGGCAAAAAGTCAGCGGTAAGCGCCTGGGTATTGTCGGATTAGGACGCATTGGATTGGAGACTGCTAAGAGAGCCGAGGCGTTTTCAATGCAGATTCGCTATCACAATCGTCATCCACGGGAGGATGTCGACTACGCTTATGAAGCGTCGATTGTTGAGCTGGCAAAATGGTCCGACTACTTGCTTCTGCTCTGTCCAAGTACGCCAGAGACCTATCAGATGATCGATCGAGAGGTGTTACAGGCCTTGGGACCACAAAGTTCGCTGATCAATATCGCCCGCGGTGCGGTGGTGGATCAAAAGGCACTGGTTGATCTTCTGCTGTCCGGTGAGTTGGGTGGTGCGGCGTTGGATGTCTTTGAGAGAGAGCCAGAGGTGCCAGAGGCGCTAATGGATCTGCCTAATGTGTTGCTATTGCCACACGTTGGTAGTGCCACGTTTGAAACCCGAACGGCAATGGCCCAGTTGGTTGTCGATAATGTAAAAGCCTATATCGAATCAGGAAGCCTGGTTACTCCCGTCAATTAGTCCAGTAGGTAAATGCTGGTAAAGAACCAGAGGGTGATGGCTGTGCTGGCAAAAATGATGGCCAGTCTAACCCAGCTGTTTGGAATCCTCTTGGAGATGATGCCTGCTGCATAGCCCCCAATCAGTGTGCCAACCAGCAGTATCAATGTTTCGCTCCAGCTAATCAGATCATTGATTAGGAATAGCACAATGGCACAACCTGAAATGGTCGATGAGTAGAGCAGTTTAAGTGCATTCATCTCATTAACAGAGCGATAGCCTGCTAAGCTGCAGTAACTCAGCAGTAATATCCCCAGTCCTGCATTAAAGAATCCACCGTAGATTGATACGCCAATAAAAAGCAGGGTAAATAACCCGTTTTGTGCTTTATCGATATGGCGATGTTTTTGGCTCCACTTTTGTAATGTCTTATTAAACTGTCCGCCAAAAATAAACAGCAGAGTCGCGAAGAGTAGTAGCCAAGGCACGGCTTTTTCAAATTCGCTGTTAGAGGTTTGTGTTAACAGGTAGGCACCTATTATTCCGCCGATCGCAGAGATAAAAGAGAAGATCAGAAGTTTTTTAGGTGAATCTTTTATCTCTTGTCGAAGCGCATAGGTGCCCGAAAGATAGCCAGCTGTTGCAGCAAAGGTGTTGCTGGCATTGGCGATGACAGGGGGAACCCCAACAGCAATCAGAGCGGGGAATGTGATAAAACTTCCACCGCCAGCAAGAGAGTTTACGATGCCACCTAAAATACCTGCAGCGGCAAGAAATAGAATCTCTTCCAAACTTATTGACTCTTTAGCTGATTGATTAAATGCCAAATTGATAAGGCTAAAGAGACCGCTGCCGTGACAATAAGCACCTCTGCCATAGTGATCCCTTTAATGATCTCTGGCGTGTAGCCACATAGCTCCCAAGGTTCAAATATTGCCGGAAGCCAAAGGTGAAGGGGAAACCAGTTTGGGAAAGGGTCGCTCAATGTGCAGCTGCTCTCAAACCAGTAGCGCTCGATCCCTAAAACTTGGTAGCTCTGGTAAAGCAGAAAAGCCATCAGTGGAACAAGTAAAAAGGCGAGCAGCGTCTGTATAGAACGCGCTGAGAAGATCTTCCCGGATACTGCCAAGAGAAGGGCGCCAAAGAGTGTGGCACGAATCTGTACGCAGAGAGCACAGGGACCGTAGTCGAGTAGGTATTGAAAAACTAAAGCCCCAGCCTCGAGGCCTAACGCGAGTATAAGTGTGTAGCTCCAGATGAGCGGTTTTGGCGATTCTCTAAACTTAAACATGGCTTCTTTGAATGGTTATTTTCTAGGTGATTCTAATCATCTTTTTATTCGCTGTCGCTATTAAAAATTAGAACTTTGTAAATTTATTTAAATGGATTTATTCGTGGTTTAATTTAATTGTTTGGTTTAGGTTTTTTAAATATTTTTATTTATTTAAATTTTTATATTGAGAAAACTATTTATTTTTATATATTATGTTGGCGTTAAATTAAAACTGTGCATCCCCTTTGCCAACTATTAATAGTATTAGGAATTTTTGATGAGCGATTTTATTAAAACTCTTTTGCGCAAAAACTCTCTTCGTAAACAGTGCCAATCGGTTGGTGCAGATGAGATCGAAAAAGTGATTGCCGATCTAACGGATATTCTTGAAGAGCGTCGCGCTGAGGAAGCTGCTTTACTAGAGCAGAACCGTGCAAAGCAGGAGGCGATTGAAGCGATTCGCCAGAAGATGCGTGAAGCGGGTATTGCGCTCGATGAGCTAACTGGTATCACTGAATCGGCGCCTAAATCTCGTAAAGAGGTGAAAGCTAAGTACCAGATTACCGATGCAAGTGGTCAAACCCATGCCTGGACAGGTCGCGGTCGCACTCCAACTGTATTCGCAGAGTACATGGCTTCTCGTGGTATCACAAAAGATCAACTGCCAACCATAGATTGATATATAATCGCCCTATGAGTGAAGGCCCTTCCTCGGAAGGGTCTTTTTGTTTCTATGTTTTGAGGTTGCGTCCGCATGTCTGATGAAAAACTGCAAAAAGTGTTGGCGCGCTCCGGTGTAGGCTCACGTCGTGAGATGGAGCGTTGGATCGAAGAGGGTCGAGTCGAAGTAAACGGCAAATTGGCGACTCTTGGTGATCGTGTTTCTGCTGAAGACCAGATTAAGGTCGATGGCAAATCTATTGAACTGAACAGTGCGGGTAGCCAAACGGCTCGAGTTCTTATCTACAATAAACCCATTGGTGAAGTCTGCACTCGCCATGATCCTGAAGGCAGGCCAACTGTCTTTGATAATCTGCCGAAGCTTAAATCTGAGCGTTGGGTTGCGATCGGTCGTCTCGATATCAATACATCGGGTCTTTTGGTTTTTACTACCGATGGTGAAATTGCTAACAAGATGATGCACCCATCGAGCAACATTGACCGCGAATACGCGGTTCGAGTTCTAGGTGATGTCAGTGATGCTGTACTCAAGCGTTTAACCGACGGTGTTCTGCTTGAAGATGGCATGGCTAAGTTTACCGACGTTCGTTACTTCAACGGTGAAGGTGCCAATAAATGGTTCCACTGTTGTGTGATGGAGGGTCGTAACCGTGAAGTTCGTCGTCTTTGGGAGTCTCAAGAGCTGCAAGTTAACCGCCTAAAGCGTGTCCGTTTCGGGCCGGTATTCCTGCCCAGTGACGTTAAGGTAGGCACTTGGCGAGAGCTTGGTCAGAAAGAGGTCGACATTCTAACGGATGAGCTGCTGCTAGAGCGTCGCAAAGTGCCTTCGATCAATCCCGAAGATCTTGATCGTAAAGAGCGCGAATACAAACGCCAGAAAATACGTCAAACCACCGATCACAACCGTGATTCAGCCCGACAGGACCGCCGCAAGCGTAAGGTTCGTGTGGTGGGCAAGCGAGGGTGACAATTGAGGGGGCTGTCCTTCGGTCTGATCCCTCTCTCTAGCTGATAGTGACGGGCCTTCAGCCTGTCATCTGCTTTATCGGTGTTTTCCAGATAGGCATTAAATTCTAACTGCGGATGACAGGCTGAAGGCCAGTCATCTCTACTAAGATCGCGGCCTTTTTAAGACCGCTCCAACGTTGGTAATGGCCAGCCTTTAGGCTGGGTATTCGCTCTCTAGCTCAAATCCGCAGCGGTCATTGCACCTTGTGCATCTATATTCTGTCCGTTGACTCCTTTGCTATCAGGTCCCATTAGGAATAGATACGCAGGTTGGATATCGTCGGGTGTTGCAATGGTGCTTGGGTCCTCTGCAGGGTATGCGTAGGCACGCATTGCAGTGGCGGTACCGCCTGGATTGATGGCGTTGATGCGGATGCTTGGGTCATTCTCTAGCTCGTCAGCTAAGGTCTCCATCAGTCCCAGTGTGGCGAATTTAGAGACGCAGTAGGCACCCCAGTAGGCACGGCCCTTGGTCGCAACCCCCGAAGTGACAAAAATGACTGAGGCGTCTTCGGATTGTCTAAGCAGTGGCATTAGGGTCTGTGTCAGGATGAACGGTGCGTTGACGTTCACGCGCATTACCTGTTCCCAGATGATCGGGTCGTAGTTCTCAATCGAAGTTCTTAGACCAAGGATGCCTGCGTTGTGCAGGATGCCATCTAGCTTGCCAAAGGTCTCATCCAGCAAGTTAGCCAGCTCAATGTAGTCGGGTTCGCTTGCCTTGTCGAAGTCGATCGGCACGATGGCAGGCTGTTTGCAGCCTAGCGCTTCAATTTCATCGTAGACAGCTTCAAGCTTCTCTTCGGTGCGGCCCGCTAGTATGACAGTCGCGCCCGCTTTGGCGTAGGCGATAGCTGAAGCTTTACCTATTCCATCACCGGCACCAGTGACCAGAATAGTGCGTCCTTCAAGAAGTTGCTCGGGAGCGTCGTAGGTAAACATGCTTAGACCTTTTAAATAAATTGTTCACTAAGAAATGAGAGAAGGTTCTCGGACTGATGAAGTGCATGAGTTGCTTGCCACTCCCTATAATCCTCGCCTTGCGCTAAGTAACCGAAGGTGCAGGCTACCGTTGGTGTGCCTGCCGCTTTTCCAGCGACAATGTCGCGAATATGGTCGCCAAAGTAGAGTGAGTGCTCTGCTGTTGCATCAACCGTTTTAAGCGCTTTGATAATCCCTTCTGGATCGGGTTTTGATTGACTAACGTCCTCTGGGCAGATGCAGACACTGCAGCGATCAGTGAGTTGCAGTTGCTCAAGCACGATATCCGTCAAATCTCTAGGTTTGTTCGTCACAATGCCCCAGGGAATCTGCTGCTCTTCAAGCCAGCTCAACGCTTCGTTAAAGCCGGGAAACAGACCGCCACTCTCGACGGGGTTACTTCTATACAGAGAGAGAAACTCATTGTGAAGTGCTGTCTCATTGGCAATGAACTGCTCTGGGAAAGCGGCCTTAAGCATTGGCTTTCCGCCGTTCGAGGCATTGTCCCTAATTAGCTGAAAATCGGGCTCCGCGAAGCCGTGGTTCTGTGCCTGCTGACAAATGACGCGATAAAAGTCCGGGGCTGTATCCAGCAGTGTGCCGTCTAGATCAAAGAGTGCAGATCTCATAGTGGTTTGGTCGCGGCAACCAGATAGTTCACGCTGACATCATTAGCATTCAGTGCGTAGACTTTGGTCAGTGGGTTGTAGGTCATACCGCATAGGTCATCCACCTCCAGTCCAGCAGCACGCATGTGGTTGGCCAGTTCAGCCGGGCGGATGAACTTGTTGAAGTCGTGTGTGCCGTTGGGAACCAGTTTAAGCAGACGCTCTGCACCCAAAATGGCAAACAGGTAGGCTTTCGGGTTGCGATTTAAAGTCGAGAAAAAAACGCGTCCACCTGGTTTGGTTAGGGCTGCACAGGCTTTTACGACCGAAGCTGGGTCTGGAACGTGTTCTAGCATCTCCATGCAGGTGACGACATCAAAGCGCTCTGGGTTCTGTTCAGCGAACTCTTCCGCTGTTGTGCGGGTGTAATCGACTTTAACGCCAGACTCTAGGCCGTGCAGTTTGGCGATTTTTAGTGGCGCTTCACCCATATCAATGCCGCTAACTGAGGCGCCGCGGTGCGCCATCGCTTCCGATAAAATGCCACCGCCACAGCCGACATCTAATACCTCTTTGCCGGCCAGATCAGCATGACGATCAATGAAGCCAACTCGCAGTGGGTTGATATCGTGAAGGGGTTTGAATTCACTCTCTTTATCCCACCAGCGTGATGCAAGCTCTTCGAATTTAGAGATCTCTTGTGGGTCGATATTCAGGTTTGTTTGATCGGTCATTTAGGCTACCAAAGTGGCAATTCATTAACGGTTAATGGCGCTAGTTTATCACCCCTTTGAATAAGGCCCAAAAGCTGATTTGATTCAATTGTTTGTGTTATGATGTGGACTTTATTTTTGCACCGGGTGGCGGTGCGAACAGAAGACTAAAAGGAACGCCAGATAATGGGTGACCTAACCAAAGAAGTTCTTCCGGTAAATATCGAAGACGAACTGAAGCAGTCCTACCTAGATTACGCAATGAGCGTGATCGTCGGCCGTGCACTACCTGATGCGCGTGACGGCCTAAAACCGGTTCACCGTCGTGTGCTGTTTGCGATGAATGAGCTGGGTAATGATTGGAATAAACCCTACAAAAAATCCGCTCGTGTGGTTGGTGATGTAATCGGTAAATACCACCCTCACGGCGACAGTGCGGTTTACGATACGATCGTTCGTATGGCGCAAGACTTCTCTATGCGCTACATGCTGGTAGACGGTCAGGGTAACTTTGGTTCGGTGGACGGTGACTCTGCTGCGGCAATGCGTTACACCGAAATTCGAATGAAGAAGATCTCTCACGAGCTTCTTTCGGATCTGGATAAAGAGACGGTCGATTACGTCGATAACTACGACGGTACCGAAAAGATTCCAGCGGTCCTTCCGACTCGTGTGCCTAACCTGTTGGTCAATGGTTCAGCGGGTATTGCGGTAGGTATGGCGACGAACATTCCGCCCCACAACTTAGGTGAGGTGGTTCGAGGCTGTTTGGCACTGATCGAGAACCCGGATATTACTATCGATGAACTGCTTGAGTTTATCCCAGGTCCAGACTTCCCGACGGGCGGTATTATCAATGGCCGTGCAGGTATTTTGCAGGCCTACCGAACAGGTCGTGGCCGTATCTATGTTCGTGCAAAACACCACGTTGAGGAGCACCCGAAAAACGGTCGTCCTATGCTGGTTATCACCGAGATTCCTTACCAGCTCAACAAAGCGCGCTTGATCGAAAAGATCGCTGAGCTGGTCAAAGAGAAAAAGATCGAAGGTATCAGCGAACTTCGCGATGAGTCAGACAAAGATGGTATGCGTATCGTTATTGAGTTGCGTCGTGGTGAAGTGCCTGATGTCATCATCAATAACCTATTTGCGCAGACACAGCTGCAGAGCGTGTTTGGTATTAACATGGTGGCGTTGGTTGATGGTCAACCGCGTCTATTGGATCTGAAAACGGCGCTTGAGTGTTTCGTTCGTCACCGTCGCGAAGTTGTCACACGTCGTACGGTTTACCTACTGCGTAAAGCGCGAGAGCGTGGCCACATCTTGGAAGGTTTGGCGATCGCACTGGCAAACATTGATCCTGTCATTGAACTGATTAAGAAATCCCCAACCCCTGCGGAGGCAAAAGAGGCGCTGATTGCGACCGCTTGGGCGCCTGGTCAGGTGTTGGATATGCTAGAGCGTGCAGGTGAAGATGCCTGTCGTCCAGAAGGTTTGGAAGCTCAGTTCGGCCTGCGTGACAACAGCTACTACCTATCGCCAGCTCAAGCGCAAGCGATTCTCGAATTGCGACTACACCGTCTAACCGGTCTAGAGCACGAAAAGCTGATTGAAGAGTACCGCGATCTTATCGAGCGTATTGCAGAGCTTTTAGAGATTCTTGGCTCACACGTTCGTTTGATGGAAGTGATTACTGAAGAGTTGAACGAGCTGGTTGCAGAGTACGCAGATGAGCGTCGCACTGAGATCACTGCGTCTATGCAGGATCTAACCATTGCTGATCTGATCACCGAAGAGGAGATGGTTGTGACTATCTCGCACGGTGGTTATGCGAAGACACAGCCGCTTGAGGCCTACCAAGCACAACGTCGCGGCGGTAAAGGTAAGTCTGCGACAGCAATGAAAGATGAAGATTTTGTCGAGCATCTGCTGGTGACTAACAGTCACGATACGATCCTGTGTTTCACCAACTTCGGTAAGGTCTACTGGCTGCGCGTGTTTGAGATCCCTCAGGCAAGCCGTACCGCTCGTGGTCGACCTATGGTCAATATTCTGCCGTTGGCAGAGGGTGAGCGCATCAGCACGATTCTTCCTGTTAAAGAGTTTGATGATGAGCGTTGCGTATTCATGGCGACAGCCAATGGTACCGTGAAGAAGACCCGTCTATCGGCCTTCTCTCGCCCACGCAGTACAGGTCTGATTGCATTGGATATCGTTGAAGGTGACCGCCTAATCGGTGCATCACTGACAAACGGTAGCGACGATGTGATGCTGGTGACCTCTGCGGGTAAAGCGATTCGCTTCAATGAAACAGATGTTCGTGAGATGGGTCGTACCGCTCGCGGTGTGCGTGGCGTTAAGTTGGATGATGTCGCTAAAGTGATCTCATTGATGGTGCCTAAGGAGGGTGGTCAGGTGCTGACTGCTTCTGAGAAAGGCTATGGTAAGAAGACAGCGATCACAGAGTTCCCAATTCGTGGTCGTGGCGGTATGGGTGTCATTGCTATGCAGTGCACCGATCGTAACGGTGCGTTGGCCGGTGCTGTCCAGGTATTTGATGGCGATGACATCATGCTGATCAGTGATCTTGGCACCATGGTTCGTACCCGTACTTCTGAGATCTCCTCACTCGGTCGAAATACCCAGGGTGTCCGACTCATTCGCGTAGCGGATGATGAGACTCTGATCGGTATCGCTCGAATCGAAGAGCCGGAAGAGGATGAAGATGCGACTGATGCAGCTGGAGAGGGTAACTCAACAGAAACTAATGCATCAGAAGAGAGTCAAGTTGCACAAGAGGAGTCTGATGATTCCGACGGCAGCGAAGAAGAGTAATTGAGGCTCGGAACCCCTATTAAATGAATCGTCTATTTAATTTCAGCGCTGGCCCTGCAGCGCTGCCAACGGAAGTACTAGAAATCGCCCAATCTGAAATGTTGGATTGGCATGGCAAAGGCCTCTCTATTATGGAGATGAGCCACCGTAGCGCTGAGTTTGTTAGCGTTGCTGAAGGGGCTGAACAGGATTTGCGTGATCTGATGAACATCAGTGACGACTACGCTGTCATGTTCCTTCAAGGGGGCGCGACCAGTCAGTTTGGTATGGTGCCGATGAATCTGTCACAAGGTGGCAAGGTCTCGTACATCAACACGGGTGTTTGGTCGAAAAAAGCGATCAAAGAGGCAAAGCGTTTTGCAGATGTCTCTATCGCTGCCTCAACTGAGTCATCAAACTTTTGTGAAGCGCCGCTGCAGTCTGATCTCTCTATTGATTCGACGGCTAACTACCTTCACTACACCACCAATGAAACCATTGGCGGCGTTCAGTTTGATTACATTCCAGACGCGGGTGACGTGCCGCTTGTGGCTGATATGTCTTCGGACATACTCTCTGCGCCTGTTGATGTCTCACGCTTTGGTTTGATCTATGCGGGTGCTCAGAAGAATATCGGACCTGCCGGCTTAACGGTTGTGATCGCGCGTAAAGATCTATTAGGCAATCCCTTAAGTACAGCGCCGACTATGTACGACTATGCGGTTCACGCTGCTGAAGGGTCGATGCACAATACGCCGCCGACACTGGCCTGGTATCTGTCAGGTTTAGTATTTCAGTGGATTAAGCGCCAGGGTGGTTTGTCTGCAATGGCGGAATTGAATCATCGCAAAGCGTCTAAACTCTATGCTGCGATTGATGCAAGTGACTTTTTTGCCAACCCAGTTGCTGTGCGAAACCGTTCGATCATGAACGTTCCGTTCACACTGGCGGATTCTGCTCTGGATAAAGCCTTCCTGGCCGAATCTGAAGAGGCAGGGTTGTTGAATCTTAAGGGGCATCGTTCTGTCGGTGGTATGCGTGCAAGCATCTACAATGCTGTGCCCGAAGCAGCGGTTGATGCACTGATCGATTTTATGGCTGATTTCGAAAAGCGCCGAGGCTAACAATGGATCAGCAGAATCTCTACCAGGGGCTGACTCAAGATGAGGCGCTGACACAGGTGCGTGATGAGATCGATCAGATTGATCAAGAGATTCATGCTCTGTTGAACAAGCGTGCTGAGTGTGCCCAAAGAGTGGCTGATATTAAGCATAACTTTGGTGCGAATTCGCCGGTTTTTTATCGACCTGAGCGAGAAGCGCAGGTGCTTCGTAAAGCGATGCAGCGCAATCAGGGACCACTTCCTGATCAGGAGATTGCACGTCTGTTCAGGGAGGTGATGTCGGTCTGTCTGGCGCATGAGCACCGTATGAATGTTGGGTTTGTTTCAACCTCTGAATTAGATACTGAGCAAGCTGCTCTGAAACAATTTGGTCACTCGGTTGAGCCTATTGCATTCGCTAGTGCATCGGAAACCTTGCTGAGCTTAGCGCAGGGGGCGTTGCACTACGCGGTTCTTTCAGTAAATAGATTGCCTGAGGTCTTGTCGTTATTGGTGACTCATCAGTTAAACGTTGTTGGTGAGGTAACTCTCCATGGGGATGAGGCCTTTTTAGTGTTAGGGCATCAAGAGGTTTCGGCATCGGGCGATGATAAAACAGCATTGATTGTTGAGAGTGCCGAATCAGTGGTTACTGATTCGAAGCGAAATATCACCGATGGATCCCTAACCTACATGGAGCTTGATGGCGCTAGGTCGATTGAACAGCTTCAGTCTTTGTTGGGGCCAGAACTTAACTTTCACTACCTGGGTCTTTTTCCCAAAGCGGTTTTTTAGGAACTAAAATCGTGTCTGTAGATCAAAAAACTTTAGCAGTATCGGGTGTTCAACAGTTAACACCTTACCAACCAGGGAAGCCCATCGAAGAGCTTGAGCGTGAGCTGGGGATTACTGAGTCGATCAAACTGGCCAGTAATGAAAACCCTTTGGGCCCAAGCTCTATCGCACTTAAAGCAGCTATTGATAGTCTACAAGATGCAACGCTCTACCCTGATGCGTCGGGAACAGAGCTAAAACGCACCTTGAAGGCTCATTATGGACTAGCAGAGGATCGTTTAACCCTGGGTAATGGATCCAATGATCTACTAGAGCTGATCGCTAGGGTGTTTGTTTGTCCTGACGATGAGGTGATCTACTCAGAATACGCTTTCATTGTCTATCCACTGGTGACTCAGGCCTGCTGTGCCGTGTCCGTAGTTACCCCAGCCAAAGAGTATGGTCACGATCTAGACGCTATGGCTAATGCCATTACTGACAAGACGCGTCTTATCTTCTTAGCCAACCCCAATAACCCAACCGGCACGGTCTTCTCTGAAGACCAGTTTCGCGCGTTCATGGCTCGTGTGTCTGAGCAGGTTATAGTGGTTTTGGATGAGGCTTACACCGAATATTTAACGGCCGAAAGTATGCCGAACGGACTGTTGCTGGCTGATGAGTTCGATAATTTAATCGTAACTCGAACCTTTTCCAAAGCCTGGGGCTTAGCAGGGCTTCGTTGTGGTTTTGCTTATGCTTCAGTCGCCGTTACCGATCTGTTAAACCGTGTTCGTCAGCCATTTAATGTCAGTATTGCGGCATTGGCAGCAGCTCAAGCGGTTCTTTCGGATTCTGAATACCTGAAGAGAAGCCAAGAGGTAAATCAGCAGGGCCTTAAACAGATGTCCGAAGGGCTCGCTGAATTGGGTGTCAGCTATGTTCCTAGTCAGGGCAACTTTGTCTTGATCGATTTGCAGCAGCCTGCCATGCCGATCTACCAATCCATGTTATTGGAGGGTGTCATTACGCGCCCAGTTGGCAATTACGGACTCCCTAATCATCTTCGGGTCAGTATCGGTCTTGAGCACGAAAACGCTCGCTTCTTGAAAGCCCTAGCTGAGGCGCTTGCTTAATGTCGTTTAAAGCTGAGCGCCTATTAGTCATTGGACTGGGTCTGATCGGCGGCTCTTTTGCGCGTGCTGCAAAAGAGTTGGTTAGCGTTCAGCATGTGATCGGTTTCGATCTCAATCAAGAGGAGTGCGACCTAGCGTTGGCTCTCAATGTGGTTGATAGCATCGCAACGGATCTTGAATCAGCGGTAAAACAGTCTGATCTCATTCTATTGGCCGTTCCAGTCAAAGCGATAGAGAAGGTGATGCTGCAGATCGCTCCTTGGCTTAAGCCTGAGGCGATCTTAACCGACGTTGGCAGTACAAAGCTGAATATTCTTGAAGCGGCTAAAGCTATTTGGCCTGAGGGTCTGCCAACAGGATTTATACCTGGCCACCCGATAGCGGGCGCAGAGAAAAGTGGTGTATCGGCATCGCAAACGGATCTTTTCAATCATAAAAAAGTGATCTTAACGCCTCCTGAGGGAGCCTCTAGCGAAGCGACGCTAACTCTGGCCCGAGTCTGGCAGGCAATTGGTGCTGAAGTGGTTCAAATGGAGCCTAAGCGTCATGATCAGGTCTTAGCGGCGACCAGCCATTTACCTCATCTCTTAGCTTTTTCACTCGCAGATACCTTAGCAGCAGAAGCTGAGAGTACCGATATCTTTCGTTATGCAGCCGGTGGCTTTAGAGACTTTACCCGAATTGCAGCCAGTGATCCGACCATGTGGCATGACGTCTGTTTCGCCAACCGTGAGCAGTTGCTAGAGCAGATAGATCGCTTTATGACGGGTGTGCAAGATCTAAGAGCTGCTGTTGATCAGGGTGACAGTCTACGCTTATTGGGCATTTTTACCCGTGCTAAAGCCTCCCGTGAACATTTCTCTTTGGTATTAGAGCGTGCTGGCTATGCTGAGCTCAGAGGTGATGCCATTGATACGCTGGTCTCATCTCCCACGGCTAAGTTGAGCGGTGAGTTACGAGTGCCCGGCGATCGTTCAATCTCGCAACGCGCCATTATGTTGGCAGCGATTGCCGAGGGTGTCTCCGAGATCGAGGGGTTAATTGAGAGTGAAGATACTCTAGCAACGATTCAGATCTTCCGTGATTTGGGCGTGGTTATCGAAGGTCCACACCAAGGTAGAGTAAGAGTGTTTGGTGTGGGTCTAAATGGACTGCAAGCGCCGTCAGCGCCTCTCTATTTTGGTAGCTCAATGACCTCGTTAAGAATGTTGTTAGGTCTACTCTCTGCTCAAGACTTCGATGTGAGGTTAACGGGCAGTGAGCAGTTATCCAAGATCTCGCTGCAAGAGATTATCGATCCACTGACACAGATGGGTGCCTCCATCGACAGTAATACAGGCTCGCTGCCAATCACTATTAAGGGTGGTCAGCGCTTTAAATCGATTACTTATGCGCCAAGCCATGCCAGTGCTCAGATTAAAGGTGCATTATTGTTGGCGGCCATCAGTGCGGGTGTTGAATTAGAGGTTTATGAGCCGAATACGACGCGTGATCACACTGAACGTCTCCTAGATGCCTTTGGTGTTCAATTGGTGAGAGAGGGGCGTCGACTGTTTATCGAGTCGGGCGTTTCGCTAAAAGCCTGTTCGGTTCAGGTACCAGCGGATCTGAGTTTCGCCTTCGCCTTCGCGGTGGGTGCTCTTTTACAACAAGAGTCGAGTCTGGTTATTGAAAATGTCAGTGCGAATCCCACTCGACTTCACTCTTTGCGTCTACTTGAACGCATGGGTGCGCACATTGCGCTGAATAACAATCGTCATGCGGGCGGTGAGCCGGTCGCTGATTTAGAGGTAAAAGCCTCGTTGTTATCAGGTATCGAGTGCCTCTCATCTGAGTTGGCCTCGGTTGGGGATGATCTCCCTCTACTGCTGTTAGCGATGGCGTCTGCTCAGAGTGATTCGACTATATTAGGTATCGATCGAATTCCAGAACGACAGAGAGCCCTATTCAAGACGACAGTGGATGAGTTAAGTAAAGCGGGTGCCGACATCAGTATGTCACATACTGATGTCACTATTTCGCCGGTTTCAGATTGGCGTCCCTGTGAGTTGGAAGCTGCAGAGCACCCAGCACTTGCACTCGCTCTACTGATGTTAAGTTTACGTTTTGATCGTTCCATCCGAATTAACGGATGTCGAGCAATCAGTACCGCCTTTCCTGAACTGATTGATCAGGCGCGAAGGGTCGGTATTAAATTGATTGAGGAGTAGTGGATGGATCCACTCAATAATGAAAATTCATGCCCTATCATTACCGTTGATGGGCCAAGTGGTTCAGGTAAAGGTACGATCTGTCGATTGCTGTCGCAGGAGCTTGGTTGGAGCTTGTTGGATAGCGGGGCTTTGTATCGCCTGACGGCTTTGGCTGCGAACCATCATGGTGTTGATCTTAGTGATGTAGAGGCACTGCAGGTGTTGGCTGAGCATCTCGATGTGCGCTTTGTTGCCTCTGAACAGGGCGATGAGGTGACTATTTTACTTGAAGGTGAAGAGGTCACTCATGCTATTCGTGCGGAGCAGATAGGTAACGATGCCTCTAAAGTGGCCGCTATTACTGAAGTGCGCTCTGCACTGTTGAAACGTCAACGCGATTTTGCTCAATCCCCCGGCTTGGTGGCCGATGGACGTGATATGGGAACCGTTGTATTTCCTCAGGCACCGTTGAAGATCTACTTGGATGCCTCCGCAGAGGTTCGCGCGGATCGTCGTTATAAGCAGTTGATAGATAAGGGGCTGAGTGCTAGCCTTGAAACTATATTAGAAGATATTCGTGCGCGAGATGATCGTGACATGAACCGTTCGGTTGCGCCACTTCGCCCAGCCGATGATGCCGTGATTCTCGATAGTACATCTATGTCTATCGATGAAGTTATGAAAACTGTGCTAGAACAAGCACGCCACAAAGGGTTGCGTTAGCACTCCGTAAACTGAGGCTTAGACCATGAGCGAAAGCTTTGCAGATCTGTTTGAAGAGAGTCTTGAACAGGTCAATATGACACCAGGTTCCATCATTACTGGAACCGTAGTAGGTATTGAAAATGACTTTGTTGTTGTAACAGCGGGTCTTAAGTCAGATGGGGTTATTCCCATCGATCAGTTTAAAAACGGTGCAGGTGAGCTTGAAGTCGCTGTTGGTGATGAAGTGCAAGTGGCGCTTGAATCCCTAGAAGATGGCTTCGGTGAAACCAAACTTTCGCGTGAACGTGCCAAGCGTGCAGAAGCATGGGCTGTTCTTGCAAAAGCGTATGAAGCTGGCGAGACGGTTACTGGTCGCATCAGTGGTCGTGTCCGTGGCGGCCTAACGGTTATGGTTAACGGCATCAACGCCTTCCTACCGGGTTCTTTGGTAGATACTCGCCCACTGCGCGATACCAGCCATCTTGATGATCAAGATCTAGAGCTTAAAATTGTTAAACTCGATGAGAAGAGCAACAACATTGTTGTGTCACGCCGTGCGATTCTAGAAGAGGCCAACAGCGAAGAGCGCGAGAAGCTGCTTGAGCAGATGGAAGAGGGCGCAACGCTTAAAGGTATTGTTAAGAACCTTACTGATTACGGCGCGTTCATTGACCTTGGCGGTATCGATGGTCTTCTTCACATTACCGATATCTCTTGGAAACGTATCAAACACCCAAGTGAAATGCTTAATGTTGGTGATGAGATCGACGTTAAGGTTCTTCGCTACGATCAAGAGCGTAAGCGCGTATCCCTAGGTATGAAGCAGTTGGCTGCAGATCCTTGGACTACGGCTATCGAAAACTATGCTGTGGGTCAGCGCGTTACTGCTAAGGTGACTAAGCTTGCTGACTATGGCTGTTTTGCACAGATCGGTGAGGGCGTGGAGGGTCTAGTTCACGTCTCAGAGATGGATTGGACTAACCGCAATATCCACCCATCTAAAGTTGTTCAGGTTGGCGATGAGGTTGAAGTTCAGATTCTCGATATCGACCAACAGCGCCGCCGTATCTCTCTAGGTATTAAACAGTGCCGCGAAAATCCTTGGAATGCCTTTGCATCGTCAACGAACAAGGGTGACAAAGTTTCTGGTACTGTCCGCTCAATCACTGACTTCGGTATCTTCATCGGCTTAGATGGTGGTGTAGACGGTCTAGTTCACCTGTCTGACATCTCTTGGGATGAGTCTGGCGAAGAGGCCGTTAAACGTTTCAATAAAGGCGATACGGTTGAAGCGGTTATCCAGCAAGTGGATGCAGAGCGTGAACGTATCTCTCTGAGCATTAAAGCACTTGCCTCTGATCCATTTAGCAGCTTTGCTGAAGCGAACGGTAAGGGCTCTAAAGTTACCGGTACGGTTGTAGCAGTGGATGCTCGTCAAGCTGAAATTGAAGTGGCTGAAGGTCTAAACGCTATTTTGAAAGTGGCTGAGTTTGCCCGTGAACGAACTGAAGATCTATCTGCAGAGCTCTCTGTGGGTGATAGTGTTGAAGCGATTGTGATCAATGTTGATCGTCGTAATCGTTCTATCTTCTTGTCAGTTAAAGCGATTGAAGCCAAAGAGCAGCAAGAAGCACTTAAAGCGGTTCAGTCTGCTCCAAAAGATATGGATGTAGGCGCAACGACGATTGGTGATCTCATCAAAGAGCAGATGGGTAAGAAAGAGTGATAGAAAACAGGGTGAGCTTATTACCCTGTTTTCAGTATCGATAGGAAGTGGGTATGACTAAGTCTGAGCTGATCGAACGCCTAATAGACAAACATCCGGAACTCTCTGTGAAAGATGTCGAGTTGGCAGTGAAAATCATGTTAACTCAAATGGCTGATACCTTAGCCGATGGCGAGCGTATTGAGATTCGCGGATTCGGAAGCTTCTCACTTCACTATCGTGCCCCCCGCGTCGGTCGCAACCCAAAAACGGGTGAATCCGTTTCTCTGCCGGCCAAGCATGTACCACACTTTAAGCCTGGCAAAGAGCTGCGCGAGCAAGTGAATGCAAGCTTGAAAGATGAGTATTAAGTTTGAGAGCGATTAAACTTCTTATCACGTCAGCGATTGCTCTGTTGGTTCTTTTAACGGGCATTGTTCTCACCATTCATAATACAACACCGGTCATCATTGATTTGGTCTGGGTGAAGCTACCCGAAGCAAGCCTATCGATCTGGTTGATCATCTCAATGGTTGTCGGCCTGTTAGTCGGTATTCTATTGACCAGTACACGAGTGCTGACACTGCGTGCTAAATTGCTCAATTCGGCTCGTAAGTTGCGTAATGCTGAGCAACAGATTGAGACGTTGAATCGTGAGGTTCAACGAGGCGCAGAATGAGTGCCAACTCCCCCTACCTAATTTTTCTCTTTCTACTGATTGCCGTTGCCATAGGTTGGTACCTGGGTAATCGACGCCTGAAAAGAAAAGATCGTCGCAATCAAGCACTACCACCAGCCTATCTGTCAGGTCTTGATCACCTCATTGATAACCGAACGGAAGAGGCGATCGAATCGTTCATTCATGCCCTTGAGGTTAACTCTGACAATTTGCCGGCACACATTGCGTTGGCCAAGCTGCTGAGGCGTAAAGGCGATATCGATCGTGCCGTTCAAATTCATGAGCGCATGTTAAAGCGTAAAGATCTCTCAGTTTATGATCGTCAGCGTGTGAAATTGGCCTTAGCACGAGACTTTTTTGCTCTAGGCTTGCTAGATCGTGCAGAAGACGCTGCTGCACCTCTAGCCAAACAGACCGACTATCCAGAATTAAGATATCGCGCCATCGTTCTGCTAATCCGTCTCTATGAGCAAGAGGGTGAGTGGCATCGGGCGCTGCAAAGTGCTGATATTTTGCCAAAGAAAAACCGTATAGAGCTTGTTAATGAGCTCTCACACTATCACTGTGAGCTTGCCCAAAATCACATCTCTAATGGTGAATTAGACCCTGCACTTAAAGAGTTAGAGTTTGCGTTGTCTACCGATGCAAAGTGTGTTCGAGCCAATCTCATCTCAGCTCGAGTATTCATGTTGAAGTCGCAATGGCGTTCGGCAATTAGAGCCTTGCAAAGCATTGCCGATCAAGACCCACTGTTTATACCAGAAACACTCAATCCACTCAGGCGATGTTTTGACGCTTTAGGTGATGAGCTTGGTTTGAGCCAGTATCTAAATGACTTAATGAAGCAGTACCCCTCAACCAGCGTGATGCTTGCCTTGGCTGAGTTGAAAAGAGATAGGGAAGGGGTTTTTGCTGCGGGCCTATTTATCACTGAGGCGTTGAAGAGTCGCCCATCAGTAAAAGGTTTTAACCGCCTAATTGATATGCATATTGAGCATGGCTCATCCAGTGCACGAGAGAGTCTGTTGAATTTGCGGTCGTTGACGCAGCAGCTCGAGATGTCAAAACCGGTCTACCGCTGTGGTCATTGTGGTTATGCAGCACGCAGTTTAGTTTGGCAGTGTCCAAGTTGTAAGCGATGGGGTAGTATCCGCCCAATCCAAGGTTTAGAAGGTGAATAGAGTGTCCATTGAAGATAACAAACGCGTTATTGTTGCCCTAGATTATCCAGAAGCTGATAGCGCCATTGCGATGGCTAAGCAGTTAGATCCTGAGGTCTCTCGTGTCAAAGTGGGTAAGGAGCTATTTACTCGTTGTGGGCCTGATGTGGTTGAACGTCTGCACGCTCTCGGTTTTGAAGTCTTCTTGGATCTTAAGTTTCATGACATCCCCAATACCGTTGCAAAAGCCTGTGGTGTTGCAGCCGAGCTGGGGGTCTGGATGGTTAATGTCCATGCCAGTGGCGGCCGTCGAATGATGGAAGCGGCTCGTGAAGAGGTTGAGAAGCGTAGCCAGGGGCCGCAACGTACCTCCTTGATTGCGGTGACCGTGCTAACGAGTATGGAGCGCAGCGATCTGGCCGAGATGGGTTTGGATATCGATCCCATTGATCAGGTTAAGCGCTTAGCCACATTGACAGAGAGTTCAGGACTTGATGGCGTGGTCTGTTCAGCACAAGAGGCGGCTGCAATCAGAGCTCAAGCCTCCGATCAGTTCCAGCTTGTGACTCCGGGTATTCGCCCAGCGGGTTCTGTAGTCGGTGATCAGCGTCGCATCATGACACCTGCTGAAGCAATCGCTGCAGGTAGCACCTATTTGGTGGTTGGGCGTCCAATAACCGGTGCAGAAGATCCTAAAGCCGCGGCCATTGCGGTGCAGTCAGAAGTAGATTTGGCTTTAGGTTCAAGGTAAACATTTTGAGGTGTCTGGCCTTTAGCCTGACACCACTTTCAAATGACACGCATTACTGGATAACCGCTGTTAAAGTGGTGTCAGGCTGAAGCCAGACACCTTACTGCGAAAAAATATAAATATTTTTTGGTGTTTTTTGATCCATGGTCTAGTGTGAATAGTGAGAGTAAGGATTGCTCTCATTTCAAATAAGACATGGAGGTTCACTATGAACATCAAATCTCTCTCTACACGAGTTCTAGCACCACTCTTCTTTACACTGTTTTCATCGACTGCGATGGCAGGTTATCCGGTTAACATTAATTCAGCAGATGCCGTTGAGCTGGCGGATGCTTTGGATGGGATTGGCCAATCTAAAGCTGAAGCGATTGTTGCTTACCGTGATGCGAATGGTCCGTTTAACTCTGTTGAAGCGCTCACAGCAGTTCGTGGAATAGGTGTCGCCACCGTTGAGAAAAATGTGGAATACATTCTTCTTGAACCGGCTAAACCTATGAGTGAATAACGAATAGTGCTTAGGAGGCTCCAGAGGGGCCTCCTAAACCTGATTAAAGTACGAAGAAGAGTGTGAGAGGAATGAATGCCAGGCTGGCTAAATTTCCGATCAGTACAATAGAAGCAACCGTCTCAGGTTGCTGATTGTAGCGCTCAGCAAACATATAGTTCAGAACCGCCGGTGGCAGTACGCTAAATAACACAATGTAGGCGGTGAACTCTTTAGAGAGACCCATAATCCAAGCAAAGGGTATCGCGAATACTAGGCTGCTTAATGGTGAAAAGATGGCTCCATAGACACCGATCTTCCACTGGCTTAGATCGACACTGATCATCCTTACCCCTAATGCAAACAGCATCAATGGAATCGATATCTGGCCCAACATATCGATGGGTGTAGCCAGCCATGTAGGCAATGGCAATTTGAATAGCGCCCAAGCTAATCCAGCAAAGGTTGATAAGATAATCGGATTCTTAAAAAGCCCTGTGAGTTTGGCGTTCTCATCAACAATATGAATGCCCAGACTGAAGTGCAACAGGTTGCTCACTAAGAACATCACCACAAAAGCGGCAAGGCCGGAATCCCCAAAAGCCAGAAGTGCTAGAGGCAGACCTAGGTTGCCACAGTTGTTGAACATCATTGGCGGAACAAAGGTTTTAGAAGAGATGCCCAGAAGCTTCGCAACCGGTTTCATCACTATTCCTGCACCTAGCACCATGACGATCGACCCTAACGCTAGATCTAAGTGTGCGTACAGATCAAAACTCTTTCCAGCCATAACACTGAATATAAGCGCCGGCAAAAAGATATCCATGTTGATGCGGTTTGCGACTTGTAAGTCGGGATTTGCCTTTCTTGCGTAAAGGTAGCCAGCAGTGACTATGGCAATGATTGGAAATACGGTTGAGAAGACCCGCTCAAGCAGTAATAGAAGATCGGCGCTGGTTGTCATTGAGAGTCCTGACATCAAAAAAATAAGTATGGCAAAGGATACTCCAAATAGACTCAATTTTTCATATAACAAAACGTTACTATTGAATTAAATTGGTTATTTATTTCGCATATGCGTAAAAACTTTCAATTATCCGTAGCAAAAAGAGGGTGTTGTCGTAATAGTGCTACACTTGTCGCTAAAATCTGAAATATCTCTGGACTAAAGTCGAGTGCCTGTGTAGTGTTTTTACATAAATCAAAGCTAGACGCAGATTGACTGCGCTTCAAACGATCAACCAGGTACCTTTTTTACAAGGTCCAAGCGTCAACGGAAATGGCGCAAAAGGGAGAGTACTGTGAACGAAATCATTGAAGATATCGACCCAATTGAAACGGATGAGTGGCTTCAGGCATTAGAGTCAGTTGCGCAACATGAAGGCAGCGATCGAGCGTCTTACCTTCTTAGAAAATTGGGTGCCAAAGCGGCTGAGTTAGGTGTTGAAAACTGTTCAGAGTTGAGCACACCCTATAAAAACACTATAGCGCCACAGAACGAAGCGCCTCTTCCTGGTGATCTATTTATGGAGCGCCGCATCCGTTCCTTCATCCGCTGGAACGCGATGGCGATGGTGATGCGAGCGAATGACAACGATGAGGGACTTGGCGGTCACATCTCTTCATTTTCATCTTCAGCAACACTTTATGATATCGGTTTTAACCACTTCTTCCGTGGTAACGAAGGCGAGCAAGATGCTGATATGGTCTTCTTCCAAGGCCACATCTCACCAGGCATCTATGCACGTGCTTACCTTGAAGGCCGTCTGACTGAAGAGCAGTTAGACAACTTCCGTCGTGAAGTTGATGGTAATGGTCTATCGTCTTACCCACACCCTTGGTTGATGCCTGATTTCTGGCAGTTCCCAACCGTCTCTATGGGTCTAGGTCCAATCCAAGCCATTTACCAGGCACACGTGATGCGTTACATGTCTGCACGTGATTTGGTTAAACGTGGTGATCGTAAAGTTTGGGCATTCCTAGGTGATGGTGAGTGTGATGAACCAGAATCCTTGGGTGCTATCTCACTGGCTGGTCGCGAGCAGTTAGAGAACCTTATCTTCGTTGTTAACTGTAACTTGCAGCGTTTGGATGGTCCGGTTCGTGGTAACGGTAAGATCGTTCAAGAGCTAGAGAGTGTCTTCCGCGGTGCGGGTTGGAACGTCATCAAGTGTCTATGGGGACGTCACTGGGATCCGCTGTTTGAGCGCGATAAGACAGGTCTGCTGCAGAAGCGAATGGATGAAGTGGTCGACGGCGAACTTCAGAATATGAAGGCGAACGGCGGTGCTTACACACGCGAGCACTTCTTTGGTAAATACCCTGAGCTTCTTGAGCTGGTTAAGGATATGTCTGATGACGATATCATGAACCTTAACCGTGGCGGCCATGACCCATACAAAGTTTACGCTGCCTACAAGGCTGCGGTTGAGCACAAAGGTCAGCCAACGGTTATCTTGGCTCAAACTGTAAAAGGTTACGGCACGGGTAAATCGGGTGAAGCGAAAAACGATACTCACTCGATGAAGAAAGTTGCACTGGATGATCTTAAAGATTTCCGTGATCGCTTTAATATTCCAGTTGAAGATGATCAGCTAAAAGAGCTGCCATACTACCGTCCAAGTCCAGATTCACCTGAGATGAAGTACATGTTGGGTGCACGTAAGAAACTTGGTGGTTTCTACCCAATTCGTCGTACAGAGTTTGAACAGCTTGAAGTGCCTGCTCTGGATACCTTTGCAGGTCAGCTTAAGTCGAGTGGTGAACGTTCGCTATCAACACAGATGGCATTTAACCGTGTGTTAAGTTCTATCGTTAAAGATAAGAATCTTGGTGAGCGAGTCGTGCCGATCGTCCCTGATGAGGCACGTACCTTTGGTATGGAAGGTATGTTCCGTCAGTTGGGCATCTACACCTCTGAAGGTCAGAAGTACGTACCGCATGACCATGACCAGATCATGTTCTACAAAGAGAGCAAGTCAGGTCAGATCCTTGAAGAGGGTATCAACGAGTCGGGTGCATTCTCTGCATGGCTGGCTTGTGCGACAGCTTACTCGAACAGTAACTGCACATTGATTCCGTTCTACATCTTCTACTCAATGTTCGGTTTCCAACGTGTTATGGACCTGACTTGGGCGGCGGGTGACTCACAAGCGCGCGGTTTCTTGATTGGTGCAACCTCAGGTCGTACGACGTTGAATGGTGAAGGTTTGCAACACCAGGACGGTCATTCACACCTGATGGCACAGATGATTCCAAACTGTATCTCTTACGACCCAACCTACGGCTATGAAGTTGCGGTGATTGTGCAAGACGGCATGCGTCGTATGTATCAAGAGCAAGAGAACAAGTTCTACTACATCACTACCCTTAATGAGAACTACCAGCATCCTGAGATGCCTGTCGGAGCTGAAGAGGGGATTGTTAAAGGTATCTACCTGCTTGAAGAGGGTAAGAAAGCGGACCTTCGTGTTCAGCTGTTCGGTTGTGGTTCAATCCTTCGTGAAGTGCGTGAAGGTGCCACCATCCTTCGTGAGGAGTTTGGTGTTGAGGCCGATGTCTGGAGCACAACATCGATCAACGAACTGACTCGCGATGCGATGGAAGTGAATCGCTGGAACATGCTTCACCCAGAGGAGCAGCCACGTGAGTCGTTCCTAGAGCAATCTTTGAAAGGTCACGAGGGTCCCGTTATCGCTTCTACAGATTACATGCGTATGTATGCTGATCAGCTGCGTGAGTACATTCCACGTCGCTACAAAGTACTGGGTACTGATGGTTTCGGTCGTTCAGATACTCGCAGCAAACTGCGTAGCTTCTTCGAAGTTAACCGCTACTACGTCGCTGTAGCAGCGCTTAAAGCACTTCAGGAAGAGGGCAAAATCGAAGCTTCAGTTGTCGCTAGCGCGATTCAGAAGTTCAACATCAACCCGGATAAACCAGCGCCTTGGACGGTTTAAGTCGATTGAGAACTTTGAAGAATTCGTAAGGAGATAACTGTGAGTACTATTACTGTAAACATTCCAGATCTCAGCGGCGCAACTGACGTTGATGTGATTGAAGTACTTGTGGCTGCTGGGGATGTGGTCGCTGAGGGCGATAGCCTGATTACACTAGAGACCGATAAAGCCTCTATGGAAGTGCCTTCACCGCAAGCAGGTAAGATTGTGTCGATGGCAATTTCAGAAGGCGACACAGTCAATGAGGGCGATCTGTTAATGGAAATTGAGATTGCCTCTTCTGAGTCTGCACCGGCTGAAGCAGCCGTTGCTGAGCCAGAATCGGTTGAGCCTGTCTCTGCGCCTGTAGAGTCGGCTGCTCCAGTGGCGGCTGCGTCGACTATCGAACAGGTTCTCATTCCAGACCTGAGCGGTGCATCTGATGTGGATGTAATCGAGGTGTTGGTCGCTGTCGGTGATACGGTCTCTGAAGGTGATAGCCTAATCACTCTAGAGACAGACAAGGCTTCTATGGAAGTTCCCTCTCCAGCATCGGGTGTCGTTAAAGCGCTAACGATTGCCGAGGGTGACAAGGTCAATGAAGGCGATCTACTGATCGAGCTTGAAGTAGCCGGTGCAGCTGCGCCAGTATCAGCACCTGTTGAAGCTTCACCTGCTGCGGCACCTGCTGAAGTGTCAGCGCCTGTTGCAGCGGCACCGACAGGCGGCGTTGAGTCTGTATTAATCCCAGATCTAAGTGGTGCATCGGATGTCGATGTGATCGAGGTGTTGGTCAAAGAGGGTGATAGTGTCGCTGAAGGCGATAGCCTGATTACGCTTGAGACCGACAAAGCTTCAATGGAAGTTCCGTCACCAGCGGCTGGTGTCATTAAATCGATGAAGATCAGCGAAGGCGATAAAGTTAACGAAGGTGATCTTCTATTAGAGCTTGAGGTGGTAGGCACTGCTCCTGCAGCAGCTCCTGTTTCTGCACCTGCACCTGCACCAGCGGCTTCAGCGCCTGCTCCAGCGCAGTCAGCAGCACCTGAGAAACCAGCTCCAGTTGCATCAACAACGGATTTAGTGGATCTAGAGAAGCGTAATCGCTCAGTTCATGCTGGTCCTGCCGTTCGCGCCATTGCGCGTGAGTATGGTGTGGATCTCTCCAAAGTAACGGGTTCTGGCCGCAAGGGTCGTATTGTTAAGCAGGATGTTCAAGCCTACGTTAAAGGTGCGCTACAGAAGTTGGATTCAGCTCCTGCTACCGCGGTGACTGGTGGAAGTGGTATACCTGCAATTCCTGCGGTAGATCACAGTAAGTTTGGTGAGATCGAGAAAGTTAAGCTAAGCAAGATCGATAAGATCACCCGTGACAATATGTCTCGCTGCTGGTTGAACATCCCTCATGTGACTCAGTTTGATGATGCTGACATTACCGAACTTGAAGCCTTCCGTAAGGAGATGAAGGATGAAGCGGCTAAGCAGGGTGTGAAACTGACACCACTTCCTTTCTTGATCAAAGCGGCTGCGATTGCACTAACGCGTCATCAGAAGTTTAACGCTTCTCTGGATGCGGATGGTGAGCACATTGTCTACAAGAAGTTTGTAAACATTGGTATTGCGGTTGATACCCCTAACGGTCTGATGGTTCCTGTTATCAAGGATGCAGACAAGAAGAGTATCTACGAGCTCTCTAATGAAGCGATTGAGCTGGCGGGTAAAGCGAAGGATCGTAAGCTCAAGCCAAATGAGATGCAGGGAGCGTGTTTCACAATCTCTAGTCTTGGTGGTATCGGCGGTACAGGTTTCACCCCTATCGTGAATGCGCCTGAAGTGGCTATCCTGGGTGTCTCTAAAGCGGATATCAAGCCGCGTTGGAATGGTAAGGAGTTTGAGCCTCGCTTGATGCTGCCACTCTGCCTGTCGTATGACCACCGTGCGATCAACGGCGGCGATGCGGGTCGATTCCTAACAGATCTTAACGGATTGCTAAGCGATATTCGTCGTTTGGTTTTGTAAGTTAAGAGAACTCACTTATAAAAGCCCTGCACTGCAGGGTTTTTTTGTTTCAAACTCTCTATTTTTACAAAGTAAAATGTATTTTGTTATTCGGAATTAGCGATCGTGATACGCTTTAAATTTGGAGGTGCATTATGATTCAAGGGTTTTTAATACTGCTGGCATTTCAGCTGTTGGGTGAGTCGCTGGTTGTTGTATTGGGGTTGCCGCTACCGGGTCCTGTCATCGGTTTGGTTCTGCTGTTGTTTGGTCTGTTAGGGCTCGGCCGTATTCCAGATTCACTTAAAATCACCAGCGATGGATTGCTATCGAATTTAGCGCTTCTGTTCATACCTGCTGGTGTGGGATTGGTGCTGCACTTTGATCTACTGGCCAGCGAGTGGTGGATCATTCTATTGGCTCTATTGATATCGACCATTCTGGCGACAATTGTGACGGCGGCTCTGTTTCAGTGGTTAATGAAGCGGGTAGGGGGTGAGAAGTGATTATAGGAACCGACTTTTGGGTCTACTTTGCTGCCCGACCTCTGATATGGATTGTGTTGACCTTGGCTGTGTTTACCTTGGCGAATTTGCTCTATCAACGTGCAGATCGTTCGCCCATCTTACATCCTGTCTTGATCAGCATGGTTGTCCTGATTCTTATGTTGTTGGTGACCGGAACACCTTATGAGACCTATTTCTCAGGTGCTCAGTTTATTCACTTCCTACTCGGGCCTGCGACGGTGGCGCTGGCAGTACCGATGTTCCAATATTTTGATGAGATTCGTAGGCTCTGGTTGCCGATATTAGTCTCCAGTGCAGTGGGTGCACTGGTGGCCTCACTCTCTGCAGTTGGTGTGGCTTGGCTATTTGATGCTCGAGCTGAAACCATGATGTCAGTAGCACCGAAGTCAGTTACATCGCCTATCGCTTTGGGTATTGCGGAGAAGATTGGAGGGTTACCCTCCTTGGCCGCTGCTTTGGTGTTAGTGACCGGGGTGATGGGTAGTATTTTGGTGCCGATCATTCTTAAGCGAATGCGAGTTGAGGATCAGGCTGTTCGAGGCTTCGTATTGGGTTTGACCTCCCATGGTTTTGGCACGGCCGTAGCGTTGGAGGTGGGTGCAGTAGCCGGTGCTTTTGCTGGCTTGGCGATGGGATTGACCGGTCTATTAACAGCCTTCCTACTACCAATTGTTATCGGCTGAATTTGAAATAGAGAGGCAACAGCAGTAAAGTTCGCGCCGAGATTGAAGGATTAATAGGTCATTATTGCCAATGAGTACTCCACTAGAGCGCTACAAAAAGGATTTGCAGCGCGACGACTTTTCATACGACGCCACTCAAGAGATGGCCGTTGAACACTTGCAGCGACTTCATGATCAGCTAATTGAAGCTGAGAATGCGCCGGCTCCAGGACTTCTGGGTCGTCTTAAGCAAAAAGTGGTGAAAGAGAAGGTGGAGCCGATTAAAGGTCTCTATTTCTGGGGTGGTGTGGGTCGTGGTAAGACCTACTTGATGGATACCTTCTATGACACGCTGCCCTTCGAGAGAAAGATGCGTACGCACTTTCACCGTTTCATGCAGCGAGTCCATGCTGAGCTGAAAGCTTTAGATGGCACTAAAAACCCTTTGGTTACCATCGCTGAGAAGTACTCGAGAGAGACGCGGATTATCTGTTTTGATGAGTTTTTCGTCTCTGATATCACCGACGCGATGATCCTGGGTAGCTTGCTTGAAGAGCTATTTGCCCGCGGCGTCTCTCTTGTAGCGACCTCCAACATCGTGCCTGATGGTCTCTATGAGAATGGTCTGCAACGTGCGCGCTTTATGCCAGCCATTGCGCTGCTTAATCAGTACACCGAGGTCGTGAACGTCGACAGTGGCATCGATTACCGTTTAAGAACACTTGAGCAAGCTGAACTCTACCACTGGCCACTGGATGATGGTGCTGATGAGTCGCTTGAGAAGAGCTTTAATGGTTTGGCACCAGATCTTGAAGAGTTAGAAGAGAACCTGTCGATTGAGATCAACAACCGCATGTTAACGGCTCGTAAAGCTTGTGAGGATGTGATCTGGTTTGACTTCAGTGCGCTGTGTGAAGGGGCGCGCTCACAAAACGACTACATTGAGTTGGCGAAACTCTACCATGCTGTACTCCTAAGTAATGTTCCACAGCTTGGGCGTACCAATGATGATGCAGCGCGTCGCTTTATCAACCTAGTCGATGAGTTTTATGACAGCGGTGTGAAGTTGATTATCTCAGCCGAAAAGCCCATTCATGAGATCTACACAGAGGGTCGATTGGAGTTTGAGATCGAACGAACCAAATCTCGACTGCTTGAGATGCAGTCGCATGAGTACCTGGCGAGAGAGCATAGAGCGTAAGTTGAAAGCGGGTGACAGGCTGAAGCCAGTCACCGAATGTGCTATCTACAACCTGTCCGTGTCTGGCTTCAGCCTGACACGACCCTATCGGCGGTTTTCCAGAGCTTAAAGCAACGCTTCCAACCACCTAAAAAAAATTCAATTTACACTGGTTTTATAAGCATAAATTCCTGTATAATCCGCGCTCCGCGTAATTGCGGAATGGAAGGTTGTGATTACCACACAACGAATAATTATAAGGTAAGTCGGGATCTATCCTCGATTTTGATTCGAGACTTATAGTAGGAAAATACAATGTCATACACTGTTAGCGCTAAGCCAGCCGAAGTAAAACGCGACTGGTACGTTGTTGACGCAGAAGGTAAAACCCTTGGTCGTCTAGCAACTGAAATCGCTCGCCGCCTACGCGGTAAGCATAAAGCGGAATACACTCCGCACGTTGATACTGGCGATTACATCGTCGTTGTTAACGCTGAAAAAGTACACGTTACTGGTAACAAACGTAACGACAAAATGTACTACCGTCACTCTGGTTTCCCGGGTGGTCTTAAAGAAGCAAACTTCAATAAGATGATCCAGACTTTCCCTGAGCGTACGATTGAACTTGCTGTTAAAGGCATGCTGCCAAAAGGCCCTCTAGGTCGTGCGATGTACAGCAAGCTGAAAGTATATGCAGGTACGGAACATCCGCACACTGCTCAGCAGCCTAAAGAATTGAACATCTAAGGGAAAACGAACAATGGCAACTACTCAGTACTACGGCACTGGCCGTCGCAAAACTTCCACTGCCCGCGTTTTCCTGCGTCCAGGCACTGGTTCTGTTTCTATCAACAACCGTACTCTTGAGCAGTACTTCGGTCGTGAAACTGCACGTATGATCGTGATGCAGCCACTTCAACTGACTGAAACTGCTGAGAAATTCGATGTATACGTAACGGTTACTGGCGGTGGCGGTTTCGGTCAAGCTGGTGCTATCCGTCACGGTATCACTCGCGCTCTTATGGAGTACGATGAGACTCTACGTCCTACACTTCGTCAAGCTGGTTTCGTTACTCGTGACGCTCGTGAAGTTGAACGTAAGAAAGTGGGTCTACGTAAAGCACGTAAGAAACCACAGTTCTCAAAACGTTAATTCGTTTTCGGCTCTACAGCCACAAAAAAACCCAAGCAATCGCTTGGGTTTTTTTTCGTTATAACCTTATGATTATTTAGTCTCTCTAAACACCCCTGAATACGACTATTGGCGGGCCTTTCCTTGACCTGTCACCTTGAAAAAATAGGGTCTTTTCTTTACCATTTCGCGCCAGATAGAGGTCTCAATCCGATAGTTCGAGATCTCATGTTAAACGGATTTTATCTTTCGTTTCGCTCCGTCTATTTGAGGTGATCCCTCGATTAGACCAATTAAGGGAGAGTAGTTGATGAGCAATGACGGCGTAAATAAAGGCCGGCGTCGACTTCTAATTGGTGCTACATCTGCAGCGGGTGCAGTGGGCGCAATTGGAGTAGCCGTACCTTTCGTCGCTTCCTGGAATCCTAGTGCCAAGGCGAAAGCCGCTGGTGCACCTGTTAAGGCGGATATCAGCAAGCTAGAGCCAGGTCAGCAGATGATTGTTGAGTGGCGTGGTAAGCCTGTATGGGTTGTACGACGCACTGAAGAAGCATTGGCGAACCTAGAAAAACTGAACGGCCAGTTGGCTGATCCAAGTTCAGAGAAACCTCAGCAGCCAGAATACATTCCAGGAACCTCTGCTCGCTCTTTGCGCCCAGAGATCATGGTAATGGTTGGTATCTGTACACACTTGGGCTGTTCACCAACTTACCGCCCTGAAGTGGCTCCAGATGATATGGGTCCTGAGTGGTTGGGCGGTTTCTTCTGTCCATGTCACGGTTCTCGTTTTGACCTGTCTGGTCGTGTTTATGCGGGCGTTCCTGCACCGACTAACCTGGTCATTCCTCCTCACTCTTACCTTGATGACAACACGCTTGTTATCGGTGTCGATACGGAGACTGCATAATGGCTGGTTCACGCAATAAGGGTAATCCAGGCTTCATGGGCTGGATCGATGATCGTTTCCCAGCGACAGCACTTTGGGATGATCACCTAGCAAAATACTACGCACCAAAAAACTTTAACTTTTGGTACTTCTTTGGCTCTCTTGCTCTATTGGTTCTAGTAAACCAGATCCTAACGGGTATCTGGCTAACGATGAGCTACAACCCAAGCGCTGAAGGTGCGTTTGCTTCTGTTGAATACATCATGCGTGATGTTGAATACGGTTGGTTGCTGCGCTACCTGCACTCTACCGGTGCATCGGCCTTCTTCGTGGTTGTCTATCTGCATATGTTCCGTGGCATGATGTACGGCTCTTACCGTAAGCCTCGTGAGCTTGTGTGGCTGTTTGGTATGACCATCTACCTAGCGCTGATGGCTGAAGCGTTCATGGGTTACCTACTGCCTTGGGGACAGATGTCTTACTGGGGTGCACAGGTAATTGTATCGCTGTTCGGTGCTATCCCTGTCGTGGGTGCTGATCTGCAGCAGTGGATTCGTGGTGACTTCTTGATCTCAGGTATCACTCTGAACCGCTTCTTCGCGCTGCACGTTATTGCACTGCCAATCGTCATTTTAGCGCTTGTAGTACTTCACATCATCGCGCTACACGAAGTGGGCTCTAACAACCCAGACGGTGTAGAGATCAAAGAGAAGAAAGATGAGAATGGCGTACCTCTAGACGGTATCCCTTTCCACCCATACTACACAGTTAAAGATATTGTTGGCGTTGTCGTCTTCCTGTTTGTTTTCTGTACGGTTGTATTCTTCTTCCCTGAGGGTGGCGGTTACTTCCTAGAGAAGCCAAACTTTGAGCCTGCGAACCCGCTGAAAACGCCTGAGCATATTGCACCGGTTTGGTACTTCACACCTTTCTATGCAATCCTGCGTGCGATTACTTTCCCACTGTTTGGCTTGGATGCTAAGTTCTGGGGTGTCGTTGCAATGGGTGCTGCAATTGCGATCCTGTTCGTACTGCCTTGGCTAGATCGCAGCCCAGTTAAGTCGATCCGCTACAAAGGCTGGTTGTCTAAAATCTGGTTGCTCGTATTTGCGATCTGTTTTGTCATTCTGGGTGTTTTAGGTGCGATTCCAGCAACGCCAGAGCGTACTCTGCTTGCTCAGATCTGTACTGCTTTGTACTTTGCATTCTTTATCCTAATGCCATGGTACACACGCATGGAAAGCACTAAACCAGTACCAGAGAGGGTGACAGGCTAATGAAAAAGTTTCTACTTACTCTAGTAGTGGCCCTTATCCCATCAGTAGCTTTGGCTGCTGGTGGTGCAAAAATGCCACTGGAACATATTGAACTGGATCGTACCAACGAAGCCTCTTTGCAGCGTGGTATGGCGACGTTTGTTAACCGTTGTCTTGGCTGTCACTCAGCTCAGTACCAGCGTTACGAGCGTTCAGCGACGGATCTAAACATCCCTGCGAATCTGGTTGAGGAGCACCTCATCTTCGGAGACAAGAAGATCGGTGAGCAGATGACGATCGCTATGAAGTCTTCTGATTCGGCGACATTCTTCGGTAATCCACCACCAGATCTAACGCTAGAGACACGTCTACGTGGTCCAGATTGGGTATACACCTACCTTAAGAGCTTCTACAAAGATGAGTCTCGACCATGGGGCGTTAACAACGCCGTCTTTAAAGATGTGGGTATGCCTAATGTGTTGGAAGATCTTCAAGGTACAGTGACACTTCGTTGTTCACAGGAAGAGCTGCTGCACCGTGGTTTAGAGTCTGAAATCGATCCGCTAACAGGTGTTGCTAAACCGGGCTGTCTAACGGTCGATAATGGCACTGGTTCACTTGAGCCTGCTGAGTTCGATAAGGTGATCTACGACCTTGTTAACTACATGGCTTACATGGCGGAACCGTCTAAAGCAGATTCGCACCGTATCGGTACGAACGTATTGATCTTCTTGTTCTTCTTCTTCTTTATCGCGTTTGCATTGAAGAAAGAGTACTGGAAAGACATACACTAAACGTTCGATTTCTGTTAAATTATAAAATCTACGTATTCCATCGGGGTGCGTAGATTTTTTGTTTCTAATATCTGTTAATTTTTGGAGTAGTAGATGGGCGTGGTAGCTAAACGTTCTTCAATGACCTTTTTCTCTGATGGAGCTGATCATTACAGCCATCGAGTTCGCATTGTTCTGGCGGAAAAAGGTGTAGCGGTTGATATTGTCGACTGCCAAGATGATGAGTTGCCAGAAGATGTTGCTGCTCTTAACCCATACAACAGCTTACCAACACTGCTTGATCGCGAATTGGTTCTGTTCGAATCGAATGTGATGATGGAGTATTTGGATGAGCGTTTTCCACACCCTCCATTGTTGCCAGTATATCCTGTAGCTCGTGCAGAGAGCCGTCTCTACATCTACCGTATTCAACGCGACTGGTGTAGCTACGCTGATACCATTCTTAACAAGAAGGGTAGCGAAGAAGAGATCGATGCTGCACGCAAAGAGCTGCGTGACAGCCTAGTTGCAATCTCACCGATCTTCCAAGAGAAGCCGTACTTCATGAGTGAAGAGTTTAGTTTGGTCGATTGTGTTATTGCTCCCATTCTATGGCGTCTGCCTGCGATGGGTATTGAGCTTCCAGAAGCTCAGTGTAAGCCGCTGATCGCTTACATGGATCGTCTATTTGATCGTGAATCTTTCCAAGAGTCACTATCAGAAGCAGAGCGCGAGATTCGCGAGTAATCCGTGTCTGAACTAACCCCCTCGCGTGGTTACCTACTAAGAGCCCTCAATGAGTGGCTCTTAGATATGGATCTAACGCCCCACATTGCTGTTGATGCTCTGGTGCCAGGCACCGATGTTCCTCAAGAATTTGTCAAAGATGGGCAGATCACGCTCAATATAGCGCCCGGCGCTGTGCGTGATCTCTACATGGACAATGAGGCGCTCAGCTTCAACGCTCGCTTCTCAGGAACGCCTCGACAAGTCTATGTACCGATGGCGGCGCTGATCGCTATTTTTGCCCGCGAGAACGGTGTCGGTATGGGGTTTGGTATGGAACCAGGTGCCGAAGCACTTAATCTTGTGCTAGAAAAGGCGCATGCTGAGCCTAATGGCACTGAAACAGCGACGCCAGAAGCCTCAGCTGCTAAACCTGATGCTGCCAAAAGGCCCGGCTTGCGTGTCGTTAAATAGGCGCTGAGATAATAAAAAGGGAGCACTTAGCTCCCTTTTTTGTGCCTGTTAGCTGCTTATGGCAGTGGTACGTACTCAAATACTTTAACAATGCGCTGCACACCGGGTACTTCACGCACAATCGCTACGGCTTGATCGGCTTCGCGCTGACTAACCAAGCCCATCAAGTAGACAATGCCATTTTCGGTGACAACCTTGACGCGTAGCCCCTCAATTGACTTGTCACTTAAGAGTTTCAGTTTAACGCGGCTGGTTAGGTAGATGTCGTTACTGCGTACAATCGTCGAGCTTGGTCCTGCAATCTCAAGTTCGTTATGGATGCGTTTGACTTCACGTGTCTGCCCAACGATCTGCTCAGCCTCTTGGCGAACATTCTCATTAGGTACCTGGCCCGTTAATAGCACTTGGCCGTTAAAGCTTTTCACATTGATGTGAGATTGAGCCAGTGGTGCCGATCCTTTACTTAGGTTGACCATAACCTTTAGCTCAATGGCTTCATCTTCAATGATGTTACCCAGTGTGCGATTTCCAACGTCTTCGCGAATCGGCTCCTCACGTGATGAGCTTACGATGGTAGAACAACCCGTTACTAGAGTTGTTGTCATCACAAGAGTGGCTAGGACTTTTTTCATGGCAAGTTAAGCTCCAAAAAGTTGATATTCAATAAGATCGAGAAGGCATTGAAGAGTCAGCATCTGTGCCAGGTGGATCGCTGGATCGTCCTCTGCTGCTACGCAGATCTCAATCTCTGTTGGCTCAAGTAGCGCCGTAATATTTCCGCCGTCTCGACCCGTGATCGCGATCACCTGCATTTCGCGGTCGTGTGCCGCTTGAATTGCTTGAATGAGGTTACGATCATTACCTGAAGATGAGATTAATACTAAAACATCTCCGGGTTGACCCAATGCCTGGATTTGGCGCGCATAGGTTTGAACATAGCCAGACTCTTCTGCGGTACCGGTAGTGACACCGGAGTCAGCCCCCAGAGCGATGGCAGGCAGGCCCGGGCGCTCTTCACGAAAGCGCTGCATAAGCGTCGTTGTGAAGTAGTTAGCGATCGATTGACTCGCGCCATTACCGGCACAGATGATTTTGTGCTCTGACATTAAACAGGCTAGCAGCTGTTCAGAAGCGTCAGCAATCACCGGCGAGTAGTGCTCAATGGTTTGAGCGCTAATGCCTAAGGCGGTGTGTAACTGATTGACGATTCTCTCTTCGAGTTCCATATGACTACTAGCTATCGGGTCTAAAGGCATCTTTATACCATAGACAGTTGCTTATCTCGCCCCCTGTAGTGAGAGAAATGACATCAAATCTAAAGTTGTGGTTTGCATAACGTCTATTTTGACCGATCCAGAGATGTGCGGCTTTAATCAGTTTGCGCTTTTTGCTGGCCGTGACGCTCTCGGCGCCCGACCCATAATGGGGGTTTGATCGGACTCTTACTTCAACAAAAACAATCGTTTCGGAGTCCAGCATTACCAGATCAATCTCCCCAAAACGGTAATTCACGTTTCGGTTTAGATATTTTAGACCCTGTTTGCGAAGATACTGTTCTGCGATCTGTTCGCCCTGGTTGCCGATGGTTTTGCGGTTCATAGTCTCATCCTTGAGTCGTTATGAACTTAGTTTAGCTGAACCTCTTGAGTCTGCATGTTGATAGTCTCTGGCTGAGGCTCCTCCGCAGTGTCACTTTCTAAGAGCTTGGCTTCAGGTATCTGTGGTTCGCCCAATAAAACGGGTATACCTTGATCAAATTGAGCCCAGAGTAACTGACGATTAAATCGTCCTGATGGGTCTAGGCTCAATTGGCCTGTCTCCCCCTGCACCGTGAGCTCTGGTGAACTCTTTAGCTGACTTAGAAAGGGGTAGACTTTGACCGCGTCTGAACCCAGTGCGTAGAGGCGTCCAAGTCGACTCCCGCTGTCGGGTCTCTCGAGTGCTAATGAGAGGTTCAAAGCTGTCGTTGGCTGAAGTAACCAGGGTTGGTCTGGGAATTGGATGCGATTAAGGTCGACGTCCCTTGTCTCGTTAAAGTTTCCTTCAAAGTGGTGCGAAGTCGCATAAATGGGGTAATCACCAGCAAAATGGAATGCGAGCATTGGGGTCAGTTGGCGTGCATCCTGTGGTTGAGCGGCCAGCAGAATGGCATCAATATCGCGTCTTGGACGCTCATCAAACTCCAGCGACTCGCCTAATAGTTTTTTAATCGCGTTGTATCGCTCAGTACTTTGATCCGTATTGAGCAGTTGGCTGACCTGAGTAGAGAGATCGCCATTCAGCTCATAACTCAATTCGGCAACGGCTTCTGCGCCGCTAGATTCTAGATTTTGTCTGAAATCATCCGCTAAACGAGCGCCCCATGCCGCGGCTGGGGTGATCAGTGCAAAGCGTTTGTGTCCTTCTAGAGTGGCTCTGGTGACAACCTGTTTGATCTCTTGGTCCGAACCTAGATCGAGTTGAAATAGGTTGTCAGTCAAACGGTCAGTTCGGTTAAAAGTTATAAAAGGGACTGGAAGCTTGCCGTTGTTTCCCAGTTCATCAATCAATTTACCGCGCAAGGGTCCAATCACTAGGTCGGCTTGCTGCTCAACTGCATAGGCGACGATGCTCTCAGCACTGGCACCCTCTGTATCGATGCTTACTAACTCAGGAGCTTCAAGTCCACGTTGTGAGCGTGATTTAAGCGCAGCAATAACGCCCTCTGAAATGATTCGAGCCGGCTCAGCCAAGGGGCCGCTGAAGGGTAGGGCAATGAGGATTCGTTTGGCAGAGATGACATCGCCATCGAGAAGAGACGCGAGAGCTGCAGGTGGCGTATTACTTGCAGGGTGTTTGTCCCAGAGTGTTCGCCACTGTGAGGCGACTTCGCGTTGGGCTGTTAAATCGTTGATATTGGCAAGCTGCAGCGCGAGCTCAATCCACCCTTGGGTAACAAATCCATAGTTTGAGAAGTTGGCCGCAACCAAAGTTTCATTGTCGACTTGGTTAATCAGTGCCCAGATTTGGTCGTTGACACTCTGCTGTTGATCGAGCGAGAGCTCGTTAAGTTCACTCAGAGATAAAACAGCGCTGAGCGGGTTGTTTTGCTGTTCGAAAATGTCTGCTTTGAGCAGTGCGATCTCAACACGCTGTTCGCTGTTAAGTGTGGGAAGGTTTTGATCCGTTAAGCGGTTCAGCGCTGACCCACTATCACCCAGCTTAAGGTAGGCTTTTGCCTCTAATTGAACGACATTGAAAGCGTTATTACTGTTGATGCCTGCTAGATTGATGACTGACAGACTGTTAGCCGCCTCTTTGTAACGTTGCTGATCAAATAGCAGGTTAGCGGCTTTCAGGCGGAGTTCAGCAGCCTGATCGCCACGAGAATTGATCGCTTGCAGCAAAATGTCTGCGGCCGTGCTTGCCTGCTTTGGCGAATCCGGTGTTTTATCGACGACAGTTGGTTTTTCTAGTTGAGGAGTACAGCCTGCCACTAGTAAAGCTAATATTGCGCTTCTTCCTAACAACTTCAATGCGTTGCTCATGTTATAGTCCACACCCTGTAACTCAAATCGGATGGATATCATATGTCTTTGCCAACCCTGTATGTTGTGGCAACGCCCATTGGAAATCTTGCGGACCTTACGCCTCGTGCGCAGCAAGTGTTAACCGATGTCGACCTTGTTGCGGCTGAGGATACTCGCCATACAGGAAAGCTTCTGCAGCACTTTAACATTAAAGCGAACTTGATATCAGTACATGATCACAATGAGCGCCAACGCGCGGGATTGATTATTGATCAGTTGGCGGCTGGAAAGAGTGTTGCTCTAGTGTCTGATGCGGGAACTCCGCTCATTTCGGATCCCGGCTTTGTTCTGGTGCGGGCCGTTAAGGAGGCTGGTTATGCCGTCTCACCGATTCCTGGGTGTTGTGCCTTTGTTGCCGCTTTAAGTGCCTCTGGCATGCCTTCTGATCGCTTCTCATTTATCGGCTTTCTACCAGCTAAAACGGGTGCTCGAGTCAAAGCGTTAGAGCAGTTGTCTGATCGTGAAGAGACGCTGATTTTTTATGAATCGACCCACCGCATCGTCGACTCCCTAAAAGATATGCAGAGCGTCTTTGGTGATCAGCGAATGGTGGGCGTGGCTCGAGAGATCACAAAGACGTTTGAGACTATCCACTCAGCACCCATTGCAGAGCTGATTGAGTGGATGTTGGCTGACGCTAACCAGCAACGTGGTGAGTTCGTTGTGATGGTTGAAGGGGCTGTCAAAGAGGAGGGCTCTTTGAATGAAGAGACTCTTCGCGTACTCAATTTATTGGCTGCTGAACTGCCTCCCAAAAAGGCCGCTGCCATCACTTCTGAGATCACGGGTGTTGGAAAAAAAGAGCTCTATCAGCAGCTAATTTCCTAGGGGGCCGTTTCGAAGCGTGCTATGCTTTACTCTGAGTCTTTTAGACAGTCGCCGCTCTGCTTGCAGAGGGGAGGAAAGTCCGGGCTCCATAGGGCAAAGTGCCAGATAACGTCTGGGCGGCGTGAGCCGACGGAAAGTGCAGCAGAAAGTATACCGCCTAAGCGCTTCGGCGCCGGTAAGGTTGAAAAGGTGCGGTAAGAGCGCACCGCGTGGGTGGCAACACTCCACGGCGATGGTAAACCCCACTCGGAGCAAGACCAAATAGGGACCTGTTAGGCGTGGCCCACGCTAGGTCCGGGTAGGTCGCTGGAGGTTAGGAGTGATCCTAATCCTAGATGAATGACTGTCCACGACAGAACCCGGCTTATCGAAAGACTCACCCAATACCAAAAAGGCCGCTCTCAAATAGAGCGGCCTTTTTATTGGTCACTACCGCCTAATCTTTATATTTTTTATGGCACTCTATGCACTGGTTTCTAAGGCTGTGCAGTGTGTCTTGAAAACGCTTCAGATCGTTTGGAGTCTCTTCTGAAAGTTGCTCGGTGGTTGCAACAAACTCCGCCATCATCGATTGAAATTCAGAACCCTCGCTCCAGATCGATGCATTAGCATCACCCCAGGGGGCTTTAGGTTCAAACTGGGAAGCTAAGGGCTGTGTCGCTTTGACTAGATTGGCCGAATACTTCTTGATCAGCTCTGGCTGAAAAGAGATTCGCTCTTTGGCCATATCGTCCAGTGGTGAAAAATTACGCCGTACCTCCTTAAAGCTGTCAGTACGAAGCGAATGCCACTCTCTAAAATACTTCCCATCGGTCTCTTGGGTGTAGTGTTGGTAACCCAAAACGGATAAACCGATCATTGCCAGTAAACCGATCGTGATGATGGATATTTTTCTGTTCATGTCATTTGCCTGAATTGAGCTCTATTCATAGATTACAAATTTCGCTAGGGTAGCAACCCGTTTAGCTTTTGTGCCGTATACGATACCTCATGCGTAGCCGTTCAGGCAGATAATTTAACAATAGGTGTTAGGGTTTTGGTTAACGTTGGTTTTTTGGATGGTGGTGTAGGTCAGGAGATCTTTCAGCGTGCGGGCAAGCCACGTCACGCTCTCTGGTCTGTCGAAGTTATGATGAACCAGCCTGATGTTGTTCGTCAGGTGCACTCGGATTATCTTAATGCTGGTGCGAGAACACTCTGTCTAAATACCTACACTGCGACCCCAACTCGTCTCAAGCGAGCGGGTGTCACTCACCCTATTGAGTCCATCTACAGCTTGGCCAGCAAAACGCTAGAATCCATTCGTGAATCCTCTGACACTCATTTTGATATTGCAGGTGTGTTGGCTCCGATTGAGGGGAGCTATTTACCCAATCCGCCACGCAGCTACCAAAGCCTGTTAGATGAGTTTCGATTGATCTGTGCGCTGCAGCCAGAGGTTGATCTGTTAATGATCGAAACGATGAGCAACTCCACTGAAGCGCGTGCTGCATGCCGGGCGGCACAAGAGACCGGTAAGCCTTTTACTCTTGGTATCCGTGTTGAACCCAATGGTCTGTTGAGATCAGGGGAGTCGATAGAAGATCTCTTAACCGCTGTGAAAGAGTTTGATCCCAATGGGTACTGGATCAACTGCTCTGCACCCGAGGAGGTGCCTGCAGCATTGAAACAGATCGCTGACCATCACAAACCCTTTGGTGCCTACGCTAATGGCTTCTCATCTGTTGAGCCCCTGGCTGCTGGTAACTCGGTCGCCGAGTTGATGGAGCGTAAAGATCTTACCCCGCATCAGTATGCCGAACTGGCGCTGGATTGGTTTGAAACGGGTGCTCGGTTAATCGGTGGTTGTTGCGCGATCTCTCCCAAGCACATGCAGCAGACGGCCGAGTTGCTCTCTCTTCAGGGTGCGCAGTTGGTGCCGGTCTCACAGATCCTGAAACCCTAATCGCTACTAAGCCACTAGGCGGTCGTTAGGTGTGCACCATCATGGTGCATAACTCTGCCCATTGACTGTGCATTTTTGGTGCGTACTCTCAATCTGTTTATATTTTATCCTATAAAAACAAAGGTTTATAATTTCTGGTACCCTGTTTGCAGTAGCTTCATAACGAATACTTAGATGAACTGTTATGAGTCGACTACTGCTCTCTACCGATCTGGATGGAACCCTTCTAGATCACTACACCTATAGTGCCGCGCCCGCGGACACACTCTTTCCGCTATTAAATCGGCTGAATATCCCTTGGATTTTCAATACCAGTAAAACAGCACCTGAGTTGATTGCGCTGCGAAGCCAGTTGGCCAACTCACACCCCTTCAGTGTCGAGAACGGTGGAGCTATTTATCTGCCCAAGGGGAGTCAGTTAGCAGCTGATTGGGAGATGCAAGAGCACCTCGGGTTTAACGTCATCAATCTTGGCCTGACACGCTCTGAAATTTTGTCACGAGTTGAGCCTTTCAGATCGCAGTTCAACTTCTATGGTCTGTCGGAGGTCTCTGCTGATGAGATGGCTGCTTTGACCGGGCTCTCGCTTGAACGGGCTCAGTTAGCTCTGGATAGGAACTTCAGCGAACCCCTGGTCTGGAGAGACTCTGAAGAGCAGCTTCAACGTTTTGCGCTATCTCTAGCGAAGGTGGGTATCCAAGTCGTTAAAGGGGGGCGTTTTGTCCACCTGCAAGGTGAAGTATCAAAAGCGCTCTCTCTTGCGTGGTTGATCGATCAGTATAAAACGCTTTGGAACAGTAGTGTCGAGAGTGTTGCGCTGGGTGATGGTGAGAACGATCGCGCGATGCTTGAGATGGCGGATATTGCCATACAGGTTCGATCTCCCGTTCATAGCTTTCCAGTTATTAATGCCTCAGGTGAGGTGATTCAAACAGATCTTTGCGGGCCAGAGGGTTGGTATCAAGCGGTTAAGGCCTTGATCACTGATCGATTCCCCGATGCATTTTAATTTAGGAGTATTTCATGGGCGATTTTTATCAAAACGGTATCATTACAACGCTGCATAATTTGTCAGATAGACCGGTTGAAGCGCTTGAATCAGAGTTGATGGAGTTCTCTAAGCAGCGGCCAATGGGGTTGATCCTACCCTGTCTCTACTCGGAGTTGGAGACCGAAGCGATGCCCAATATTCTTGAGCATCTAAAGCAGGTCCCCTACCTGTCACAGATCGTGATCGGTCTAGATAGGGCCGATGAACAGCAGTACCGTGATGCCTTAAAATTTTTCTCCGATCTTCCACAAAATACCAAAGTGCTCTGGAATGATGGCCCACGTCTGCGTGCCGTTGATGAGATTTTGCAAAGTCATCAGCTATCCCCCGATCAACCCGGTAAGGGGCGGAATGTTTGGTTCTGCATGGGTTATGTATTGGCATCGGGTGTTGCCGAGTCTGTGGCAATGCACGACTGTGATATTTTGACCTACGATCGTTCTCTGCTGGCGCGACTTATCTACCCGGTTGCCAACCCCAACTTCAACTACGAGTTCTGTAAGGGGTTCTATGCGCGGGTGGCTGACGGCAAGATTAATGGTCGTGTCAGTCGATTGTTGGTTACCCCGCTGTTAAGAGCACTGAAGAAAGTGTGTGGGCCTCTCGATTATCTGGAGTATCTAGACAGTTATCGCTACCCCTTGGCGGGCGAGTTTTCGTTCAGACGCGATGTGATGAATGATATTCGTATCCCATCCGATTGGGGTCTGGAGATTGGCGTATTAAGTGAGATGACTCGCAACTACTCCAACAACCGCCTCTGTCAGGTTGATATTGCCGACATCTACGATCACAAACATCAGGATATCTCGCTCGATAATGAGAATGCCGGACTCTCTAAGATGTCGATCGACATTACCAAAGCGGTGTTCAGAAAGTTGGCGACCAATGGCATTGTCTTTAATCAAGAGACCTTCCGAACCATTAAAGCGACCTACTTCCGGATTGCTCTCGATTTTGTAGAGACCTATCGAAACGATGCTTTGATCAACGGTTTGAAGTTAGACGTTCATCACGAGGAGCAGGCTGTTGAGCTGTTCGCTCAGAACATTATGAAGGCGGGAACTCACTTCTTGGATCATCCAATGGAGACCCCCTTTGTACCAAGCTGGAACCGCGTGATCAGTGCCTGCCCAGATGTGCAGCAGATGATTTTAGATGCGGTCGAAGCGGATATGAGCGAATTTGGGGAGGGTTGATCATGGTGATACTAAACCACACTCCGCTTGAGCAACGCGTAGCCGCACATCTAACGGCACTCTTCCCTGATAAGGATGTTCATGAGCTGACCCGGCAGTGTCTAAAGGTTATGCAGATCTCGGTGGATACCCCCTCTCCTGAACCACATCGAAATATATGGGATCAGTCTGATGTCATGCTGATCACTTATGCTGACTCGCTTAGGAAAGAGGCTGAAGTGCCCCTTAAGACATTGAATGACTTTGTAAAGAGTCGTCTTTCAGAGAGCATCTCGGTGGTTCATCTGCTGCCATTCTTTCCATTCAGTTCCGATGATGGCTTCAGTGTTATGGACTACACCACGGTCAATCCCAGCTGTGGAGATTGGTCTGATATCCGTTCCATGACCCAATCTTTTAAGGTTATGGGTGACCTGGTCATCAATCACTGCTCAAGTCGTAGCCTCTGGTTTGAGAACTACAAAAAAGGGATCGATCCAGGGGCGGGTTACTTTTTTGAAGCCGAGCCTGAATGGGATCTGTCGCAGGTGGTTCGCCCCAGAACTTCGCCTCTTCTTAAAGAGGTACGTACTGTGAATGGCGAGAAGCACGTTTGGTGCACATTCAGTCATGATCAGGTCGATCTAGATTTTACTAATCCAGATCTGCTGCTAGAGATTCTCTCGATCATACATCTCTATCTGGAGCAGGGGATACGTTGGTTCCGCCTCGATGCGGTGGCTTTTTTGTGGAAGGTGCCTGGCACCAGCAGTATCAACTTGCCAGAGACTCATGAGGTGATACGGCTGCTACGACTGCTCATAGAGCACCACTCACCGGACGCCGTCATCATTACCGAGACCAATATTCCCAACTCGGAAAACCTCACCTACTTTGGTAACGCTAATGAAGCGCATCTGATTTATAACTTTTCCCTCCCTCCGTTACTGATTAATACCCTGGTGACAGGTGATTGCACTCATTTGAAGCAGTGGTTGATGACTATGCCTCCTGCCCAATATGGCACAACCTATCTCAACTTTATCGCGTCACATGATGGTGTTGGCTTGCGACCGACTGAAGGGCTGCTGAGCGAATGGGAGATCGACAACCTAATTGGCACCATGCAGAGGTTTGGTGGTCGAGTCAGTTGTCGAACGGACGCCGAAGGGAACTCCAAGCCTTATGAGATCAATATTAGCCTTTGGAATGCTATGGCTGGCACGCATCAGTCGGGTCCTGATGGGCTTCAGTTTGCACGCTTTATCTGTGCAGCAGCAGTAATGATGGCGCTCGAGGGTGTTCCGGCTTTCTACATTCATTCATTGTTAGCGACAGAAAATGATGTCGAACGCATCGAGCACACGGGTAGCTTTAGGTCGATCAATCGTCATGTGTGGGATGCTGATCGATTGGAACAACAGCTCTCTGCAGAGACCCATCACAAAAAGGTGTTCGAAGCGATGCAGGCTCTGCTGAAGGTTCGTCGCAAGCAGCCGGCCTTTCACCCCAACGCGACCATGTACACCTTGCACACAGGGGAATCGCTGTTTGCATTCTGGCGTCAAAGTATCAATCGCTCCCAGAGTATTTTTGCCGTCTATAACATCACCAATGAGCCGCAGACCTTTAATTTGTCGCAGTTGAACCTGGTGATCACCGATGAGTGGACAGATCTCGTTAGTGGAGAGGTGTTTGATGACCGGCTGGCACAAGTGACACTGCGCCCCTATCAATATCTTTGGTTGACCAATAAACCAGCCTAATTCTTTCAGTAATTTGGCACATCGCATAAGCTTGACCTATTAGGGGTTGAGTAGAGCGATGGTGCCAATGAAAGCCATAGTGTTTAGTGCTAGAAAAGATGAGAAGAGTTACCTGATCGACGCCTTTGAGGCTTCAGGTCATGAGGTGATGTTTGAAGAGGTACACCTTAATCGAAAAACTGCCGAGTTGGCGGCCGGTTTCGATGCTGTTGTCGTGTTCGTCAATGATCAGTTGGATGAGTCTTGTCTTGAGAGGCTGGCAGAGCTCAGCGTTAAAACAGTGGCGCTTCGTTGCGCGGGTTATAACAACGTCAATTTAGATGCTGCTAAACGGCTTGGTTTATCGGTTGTACGAGTGCCGGCCTATTCGCCATATGCGGTAGCCGAGCATGCTTTAACGCTTCTGATGACACTCAATCGACACGTTCACAAAGCCTACAATAGAGTGCGAGAGGGTAACTTTTTGCTGGATGGCTTGGTGGGGCGTGATATTCATCGCAAGACGGTTGGGGTAGTCGGCACCGGTAATATTGGTTCAGTCTTCTGCCAAATTATGAGGGGCTTTGACTGTCGTCTGTTAGCCTATGATCCTAATCCCTCTCAAGATCTAATCGAGCAGGGCGTTGAGTACGTAGAGCTTGATAGCTTGCTAGAACAATCAGATTTTATATCCTTGCACTGTCCGCTCACGGCTCAGACGCATCATGTGATTAGTGAGCGTGCATTGGCACTGATGAAACCTAAGGCTATGTTGATCAATACCTCTCGTGGAGGTCTGGTTGATACCAAGGCGGTCATCAATGCACTTAAACAGGGTGGATTGTCGGGTCTAGCTATCGATGTTTATGAAGAGGAGTCGGATCTCTTCTTTGAAGATCAGTCTAATCGGGTCATTGCGGATGACGATCTGATGCGCTTGATGACCTTTCCCAATGTGATAGTGACCGGGCATCAGGCCTTTTTGACCGAAGAGGCATTAACTAACATTGCTCAGACAACGGCGAACAATCTAACCTGTCTGGAGCAAAACGCCTCTTGTGAGAACCAGCTTGTTTGAAGGTAACCCATGATAAAAACCGTTTTTCTTGATCGATCAACGCTTGGTCCGACGGTCTCAATAACCAAGCCAAGTTTTGAACATGATTGGATTGAGTACGATCGCACCGCTCAGTCTGAAGTGGTCGAACGTCTGCGAGGCGCCCAGATTGCGATCTCTAATAAGGTGCCTATTCGTGCCGAGGCTTTTGAGCAACTGCCTGACTTAAAGTTGATTGCCGTTGCTGCGACAGGTTATGACGTGATTGATGTGGAAGCTGCTCGTGCCCATGGGGTTAGTGTGGTGAATGTTCGTGGCTATGCGACTAATACAGTCCCTGAGCATGTGTTAGCCCTTATGTTTGCACTGCGTCGTTCCATTGTTGGTTATCGCCAAGATGTTATTGATGGTGAGTGGCAGAGAGCTCAGCAGTTCTGCTTTTTTAACCACCCGATCAAAGACCTTGCTGGTACAACCATGGGAATCGTCGGTCGGGGTGCATTGGGTAGCGCTCTGGGGCGTCTCTGCTCGGCACTTGGCATGAAGGTTCTCTATTCTGGACGTAAAGGTGAACAGAACCCGCCTGAGGGTTATACCCCCTTCGATCAATTTCTAGCTCAAAGTGATGTGATCTCACTTCACTGCCCGCTGACCCCGGAAACGCGCGGATTGATTGGTGCAGATGAGTTTGCGCAGATGTCTCGACAACCTATTCTGATCAATGCTGGTCGGGGTGGTTTGGTGGATGAACAGGCGTTAGTTGAAGCGATAAACAGTCAGCAGATTGCAGCAGCGGGCTTCGACTGCTTAACCTCTGAGCCAATCAACGACGACCACCCGTTTCACGCTATCCTCACCAGGCCAAATGTCATAGTGACACCTCATGTTGCCTGGGCAAGTGAAGAGGCGATGCAGACTTTATGGGATCAGTTGATCGGTCATATCGATAATTTTCACAAAGGTGAGCCAAGCAATTTGGTGAACTGATTCTCCTCTCTGGAAGATGTTCTCATGGCGGATGTCAGGCTGAAGGCCTGACACCGTCACTCCGTAGTTATTTTCTTGCACCGGCGACTGGCTTTAGCCTGTCACCCGCTCTCTTATTACGCGCGATATTTCTACTACCGCCCCGCTTTTACACCCCTAATAGATGAATTTATATCCACTTTTTTGAAGTTGCATTGCAGCTTGTGTGGGGCTATAGTGGCGTGGAGTGGTAAAAAGTGGGTTAAAGTGGGTCATAGTGGAGAAATGGTGGGGGAGCCGGCTCTTCGCGTGAGTGGCGATTTAAGTCGCAACTCAAGAGATTCACAGATAGGAGTGGTAACGAATGTTCCGTGGGGTCAACAAAATCAATTTGGATGCGAAGGGGCGCATGGCATTGCCTGCGCGCTATCGCGACCAAATTGCAGACTGCTGCGAGAACCAGTTAGTAGTTACCATCGATACAGAAACTCGCTGTCTACTTCTCTATCCGTTACCGGAGTGGGAAACCATTGAGAAGAAGATTGAGTCTCTACCAAGCTTTAACCCCGCGGCCCGCCGCATCCAGCGTCTGTTGATAGGTCATGCTACTGATCTTGAGCTGGATGCGAACGGCCGTTTTCTATTACCACAACCCCTTCGTGAATATGCGCAGATGGACAAGAAGTTGGTGCTTCTTGGTCAGGGCCGCAAATTTGAGATCTGGAGCGAAGACCAGTGGTTAGCCGCTCGAGATCAATACCTGGCTGAGACCGATGAGTCGAGCGCTCTGCCAGATGATCTTCAAACGCTTTCGCTTTAGGGGGTGACTCAATGAGTGACTCTTTCAAGCACATCACAGTCCTTCTGAACGAAGCGGTCGACGCGCTGGTGCAAGATCCAGCTGGAATTTATGTCGATTGCACCTTTGGTCGTGGCGGCCACAGTGCGTTGGTGTTAGAGAGATTGAATGAAGAGGGTCGTTTAATTGCTATCGATAAAGACCCTGAGGCGATCGCTTTTGCTCATCAACGTTTTGCGGATGAGCCGCGTTTCTCAATTGAGCATGGCTCCTTCTCACGACTTCAATCCTTTATCGAAGCGCGTGGTTTAACGGGCAAGATTTCTGGCGTTTTGATGGATCTGGGTGTTAGCTCACCGCAGCTGGACGATCCCAAGCGTGGCTTCAGCTTCCAGAATGATGGTCCATTAGATATGCGGATGGATACAACGTCTGGCGAGAGTGCCGCGGACTGGATCAATCGTGCCTCTGAAAAAGAGATCGCCGATGTTCTATTTACCTATGGCGAAGAGAAGTTTGGTCGTCGCATGGCGGCGGCGGTTGTTCGTGAGCGAGAGATAGAGCCTATAACCACAACGGCTCGTTTGTCCTCGATCATTGCAGAAGCTAACCCTAAATGGGAGAAAGGCAAGAACCCAGCGACTCGTGCCTTTCAGGGGATTCGAATTCATATCAATAAAGAGCTTGAAGATGTTGAGCAGGTTCTTGATCAATCCCTAGAGGTGCTTGCTGTTGGTGGGCGTCTTGCAGTCATCAGTTTCCACTCGTTAGAAGATCGAATTGTTAAGCGCTTTATTCGTACTTATGTGAAAGGGGATGAGCATCTTCCTGCAGGTATACCGGTTACGCAGGATATGTTGAATCAACGGCTGAAGGCGATTGGTAAGGCGGTCAAAGCGGGCAAGGATGAGGTGTCTGATAACCCACGCTCCCGAAGTGCGGTGATGAGAATAGCGGAGAAACTCAAATGATCCCATTCTCTATACCCTTCAAGGATAGGCTGGCCATAAAGCAGAAGCCAAAGCAACAAACTAAAGAGCTGCCCATGTTAGAACTTGGTCAGCTTTTTGCACCTCTGGTCTCTGGCTTTTTATTGATTGCTTTCATCTTTATCTCAGCCTTGGCGGTGATCTACACCGCTTACGACTACCGTCGTCTGTTCAATCAGCATCAGGTCCTGGTGCGTCAAAGTGACGAGCTACGCATTGAGTGGGGGCAGCTGTTGCTAGAGCAGTCGGCTTGGGGTGCAAACAACCGAGTTGAAGTGTTGGCAGAGCAGCGCTTAGGCATGAAGATGCCTAAAGCTAATGAGATTAGGCTGGCGATCGATGAGTAACGAAGAGGTGGTACAGACTCAAGCGGCAAAAGGCTGGCGGCTGTGGTTGGTCTTCATTGCGCTCGTGCTAATCTCTGGTGTGATTGTCGCTAAGATGGTGTCGCTCTATACAGCGGAGCAGGCGTTTCTGCAGAAGCAGGGTGATGCTCGATCGCTTCGCACTCGCTTAACGCCTGCGCATCGCGGCTTGATTACCGATCGCCATGGTGACCCCTTGGCGGTCAGTGCACCGGTGGCGACCATTTGGGCTGACCCTAAAGAGACTGATCTACAAAATTCAAACTTGCCTCAGTTGGCTCGTCTGTTGAGTCTTAACCCGCAATCACTACTCAACTCTCTAAAAGAGAATCCATCACGCCGCTTCATGTACCTTAAACGACAGGTGACGCCTGAATTGGCAGAGCATGTGAATGATCTCAATATTCGTGGTATCCATGTCGATCAAACCTTCCGTCGCTTCTACCCGACCGGCGAAGTGTCAACTCACTTAGTTGGGTTCACAAATGTGGACGGAAAAGGGCAAGAGGGCTTTGAGTTGGCCTTTGATGAGATGCTGCATGGCGAACCTGGTCGAGCGCTGGTTCTTCAGGATCGCAAGGGACGCCCCATCAAACACCTAAAATCTCTGCAGGAGGCAGATCCAGGTGAAGATTTAGCGCTCAGTATCGATCTGCGTTTACAGTATTTAGCCTACCGTGAGCTCAAAGACGCGGTTCAGACGCATAAGGCCGATTCGGCATCGGCAGTTATTCTCGATGCTCGTACTGGTGAGGTATTGGCCCTAGTTAATCAGCCCTCTTACAACCCGAACGATCGCCGAAATTTAAACCCTAACGGGCTGCGTAATCGTGCAGTTACCGATATTTTTGAACCGGGCTCAACGATGAAGCCGATCACAGTTGCCGCCGCCTTAATGAGTGGCGATTACCAGTTTGAAGATGTGATCGATACCTCCCCAGGTTATATCCGAGTTCGAGGTTCATCCATTCGTGACCACCGTAATTACGGTGAATTGGATATGACAGGCATCATCACCAAATCGAGTAACGTCGGTGTCGTTAAGCTGGCGCTATCGATGGAGAGTGACGCGGTTCGTAACCTGATGTTTAACATGGGACTGGGTCAGCCCACCAATACCGGTTTTCCAGGCGAGCGCTCAGGTGTGCTGCCTTTCCTAAGTGAACGTCAAGAGGTAGAACGTGCGACCTTGTCCTACGGATATGGTCTATCGGTGACGCCGCTGCAGTTAGCTCAATCGTACATTCCCTTCGCGAATCGGGGCGTCAAACTGCCTGTATCACTTTACAAGTTGGACGAAAAGCCCAAGGGTGAGCGCGTGATGCCAGCCGAGGTGGCTACCCAGGTGCTTGGCATGATGGAAACGGTTGTTACGCCAATTGGTACGGCTAAACAGGCCGCAGTGACCGGCTACCGTGTTGGGGGTAAAACAGGTACAGCTCACAAAGCCGTTGCTGGCGGTTACGCAGAAGATGCCTATGCCTCAGTATTTGCCGGCATCGCACCGATCAGTGATCCTCGAATTGTCATGGTGGTGATGGTCGATAATCCTAAAGGCCAAGAGTATTACGGCGGTGCGGTTGCTGCGCCCGTCTTTTCACGAGTGATGGGCGGTGTGCTGCGCTTAATGAATATCCCACCCGATAACTGGGAAGAGGCAAGTATGCAGGTGGCCTCAAAATGACCCAGTTATCAATGCAGTGGAATCTTAATGAACTCCTAATGCCATTTGGCCTAAGGAGCTCTGAGGTTTCTGTTACGCGACTATCGCAAGACAGTCGTGAAGATCAGACCGGCTCTCTGTTTGTGGCGCGTTCGGGTGCCAACTACAGTGCATGCGATTTCGCTGAGCAGGCCGTTAACAAGGGCGCTAAAGCGGTTATATTGCAGGGTACGGCAGCTGAGGCATCTGAGTTAGCTGAAAAACTGAATGTCGAGGTGATCGCTTGGCAGCCTGAGATCTGCTCTTTGGCTCAGTTGGCTGATCGCTTTTACCGATCACCCTCTCGTTCGATGACGCTGGTCGGTATTACCGGTACCAACGGTAAAACTTCCTGTGCTCACTTCCTCGTTCAACTGCTCTCACAATTGGGCCGTCGAGCCGCTATGTTGGGCACAATTGGTATTGGCTTTTTAGACGATCTTAAGGTCTCTAGTCATACCACGCTGGATCCGATTGCCTTGCAAAGAACTCTGGCTGAGTTGCTTGAAGCGGGCGCTGACAGCGTAGTGATGGAGGTGTCGAGCCACGCCATTGATCAGGGGCGAATCGATCAGCTAGCCTTTGATTTAGTGGCCTACACCAACCTGTCACGTGACCACCTGGACTACCACGGTTCGATGGAAGCTTATGCCGCCGCCAAAGCGAAGTTGTTTGACGCCTATGGGGCACCGCTGCAATTGATTAATGCCGATGATGAGTACGCGGTAACTTTGTTAAATAGGCCAACCGACGCAAGGCGCTTAAGCTTCTCTACGACATCGAAATCAGCGGATGTCGCTTCGTACGACCCTAAGTTTAGTGCCAAAGGACTCTCATTTACGCTAGAGATGATGGATCAAACCATCAGGGTAGACGCACCACTGATGGGTAGCTTTAACCTCTCCAATCTGACTCTGGTGATCGGTGCAGCGGCGATGCTGGGTTATGACCTAAGTGATGTAGAGCGATCTGTCTCTAAAGTTCAGCCGGTGCCGGGTCGTATGGAAGTAGTCTCTAACGCAACCGAGCCTTGTGTCATCGTTGATTATGCCCACACGCCGGATGCGTTAGAGAAAGCGCTAACCGCCTGTCGAGAGCATTTGGCCGGTGGCGAATTGCTGACTCTGTTTGGCTGCGGCGGTGACCGTGATCGTGGAAAACGCCCAATGATGGCAGCCATTGCCGAGCAGTTGGCGGATCGGATTTGGGTGACCAGTGACAACCCTCGCACCGAAAACCCTCAAGCGATTATTGATGAAGTGATGCAAGGTTTTGCTGGCGTTAAGCCTGTCTTTGAAGTGATCGGTCGTGCCGATGCGATTGATCAGATTATTGCTCAGGCATCGGTTAACGACATCGTTTTGATCGCCGGTAAAGGTCACGAAGATTATCAAGAGATCAATGGCGAACGCCTGCCCTTCTCAGATCAAAAACAGGCTCTGTCAGCATTGAGAGGAGGTGTCACACTATGATGCGCGATTACTCTCTGATAGAGCTTGCGGCCGTATTAAACGCTGAACTTAAAGGTTCAGATACAAAGATTGAACGTGTGATTACTGACAGTCGCAAAGCCTGTTCGGGTGATCTCTTCGTCGCTCTAAAAGGAGAGCGATTTGATGCTCATGCGTTCGTTGAACAGGTTAGTCAGCAAGGTGCATCGGCCGCTGTTGTCGATCATCCACTCGAGCTGCCTATTGCTCAGCTAGTCGTAGCCGATCCCCGAATAGCATTGGGACAACTGGGTGCACTGAATCGTCAGCAATTTTCTGGTCAGTTGGTTGCTGTGACAGGAAGTGCCGGTAAAACCAGTGTTAAAGAGATGCTCGCATTGATGTTCTCCTCGCTGGCGCCCACTTTGGCTACTCAGGGCAATTTGAATAATGACATTGGTGCACCACTGACCCTGCTTGAGCTCTCACCCGAGCATCAGTTTGCAGTGATTGAATTGGGTGCTAGCGCAGTCGGTGAGATCGATTACACCGCTGCACTGACTCAGCCAAATATCGCCATTCTTAACAATGCAATGGAAGCCCATGTAGAGGGGTTCGGTAGCCTTGAGAATATCGTGCAGGCTAAGTCAGAGATCTATAACGGCCTCGTTGAGAGCGGAGTCGGAATCGTTAATTTAGATGATCCGCATGCCCAGGTTTGGACAGATAAGCTGGATCGTTTGAATAAGCGCTGGATCGGTTTTGGTTTGAATGAATCGGCAGAGTTATCCGCAACGAATCTGAGAGTGAATGACCAGGGTTGCTTTGGATTTACTCTGACATATCAAGGCAATCAATACGCTGTTCAGCTCTCTGTTATGGGGCGTCACATGGTCTTCAATGCGCTTGCAGCCCTTGCTGCTTGGGTCGCTTCGGGTCAGCCCATTGCCAGCGCAATCAAACCGCTGCAAAACTACACAGGGTTCAAGGGGCGCCTGCAGGTTCATTCACTCAAGCCCTCTCTTGCATTGATTGATGACTCCTACAACGCTAGCCCTTCCGCCGTTAAAGCCGCCATCGATACTCTGATGACTCTGGATGGCGAGCACCTGCTTGTCCTCGGAGATATGGCCGAGTTGGGTGCTGACGCGGAGGCGCTTCATTCAGAGATCGGTCGTTATGCCAAGCAGCAGGGGGTTGATCGTCTGATGGCAACGGGTCCTCTGATGGCCAATGCGGTGTCAGCTTTCGGCGAAGGGGCGAGTCATTTCGCTTCGCGTGATGAATTGATTACTGAGTTAACACATAACCTGCCTAAAGAGGGTGCTCTGCTGGTTAAAGGTTCACGAAGTGCAGCGATGGATCGTGTCGTCGATGCACTAATAGAGATGGAAAAATAGTATGTTGGTCTACTTAGCAGATTACCTTTCTCAGTTTTATAGCGGCTTCAATGTCTTCAAGTACATTACGCTGCGCGGCATTATGGGTGTGTTAACGGCCCTCGCCATGGCGCTTTGGATGGGACCTCACCTGATTAGAAAGCTTCAGATAAAACAGATAGGACAGGCTGTTCGCAACGATGGGCCAGAGTCACACCTAAGCAAAGCTGGCACACCGACTATGGGCGGTGCGCTGATTATTCTAGCGATTATCACCAGTACCTTACTCTGGTCAGACTTAACGAACCCCTATGTTTGGGTGACGCTGTTTGTACTGGTGGTGTTTGGTGCTGTTGGCTGGGTGGATGACTGGCGCAAAGTCATTGAAAAAGACTCACGAGGTCTGCCTGCAAAGTGGAAATACCTGTGGCAATCTGTGGGCGGTGCCGCGGCCGCTGTGGCGCTCTTTTGGTTGGCCGAAACACCCGCTGAAACCGATCTCTTGATTCCGTTCTTCAAAGATACCGCGCTGTCACTGGGTCTGCTTTTTATACCCTTCGCCTATTTTGTCATTGTCGGAAGTTCCAACGCAGTCAACCTAACCGATGGTTTGGACGGCTTAGCCATTCTTCCGACGGTTATGGTGGCCGGTGCACTGGCGGTTTTTGCCTACCTGACGGGTCACGTTAAGTTTGCAGAGTACCTCAATATCCCTTACATCCCTGGCGCCGGTGAGTTGATCATTCTGCTCGGCGCCATTATTGGTGCCGGTTTAGGATTCCTCTGGTTTAACACCTACCCAGCGATGGTCTTTATGGGCGATGTAGGTGCACTCGCGCTAGGCGCTGTATTGGGTGTGGTCGCGGTTATTGTTCGCCAAGAGCTGGTACTTCTCATTATGGGCGGAATTTTTGTGCTGGAAACGGTCTCAGTCATTCTGCAAGTGGCGTCGTTCAAATTGACGGGGCGTCGCATCTTTAGAATGGCTCCAATCCATCACCACTTTGAGTTGAAGGGTTGGCCTGAGCCACGAGTCATCGTCCGTTTCTGGATCATCAGTTTTGTACTGGTGTTGATCGGCTTAGCCTCATTGAAAATACGATAGGAAATAACGTGTCACTGATTACCAGCGATAAGCGCAGAATCATTATTGGCCTAGGTCAAACTGGCCAGAGCATCGCACGCTTCTTTGCAAGTCGTGGTCTGCCGTTTGCCGCTTGTGATACACGTGAGACAGCTGCTGCAATTGATGCATTCCGTCATCAGTACCCTGAAGTTGAGCTACAAACCGGTCCGCTCAATGGTGAATGGCTGAGTCAGGCAGATGAGCTAGTGATCAGTCCAGGTGTCGCTAAAGATCAGCCTGCGATTCAGGCAGCCATAGCATCGGGTGCTAAATTGATCGGTGATATTGATCTGTTTGCTCGCGAGGTAACGGCTCCGATCATTGCGATTACCGGTTCCAATGGTAAAAGTACCGTTACGACGCTAGTTTGGCAGATGGCCGTCGATGCTGGATGCCGTGCAGAGATTGGCGGTAACATTGGTATTCCGGTTCTGGATCTATTAGCCAAGCCGGCTGCCGATCTCTATGTTTTAGAGCTCTCCAGTTTTCAACTTGAAACCACACATGATCTCAAAGCATCAGCAGCGACCGTATTGAACATGTCGGCAGATCATATGGATCGTTATGACGGTATGCAGGGGTATCATGCAGCGAAACACCGCATCTATCGCCACTGTCAGCAGGCGATTTTTAATCGTGAAGATGCTCTTTCAAGACCTCTAGTACCGAACAGCACTAAACAGACCTCCTTTGGTTTGGGAGCGCCCGACCTTAATCAGTACGGCCGATTGATGGTTGAGGGTAAGCCTTGGTTAGCAAAAGGTGCTGAGGCCCTTATGCCAGTTGCCGATATGAAGATGCGTGGCGAACACAATGAGTTGAACGCATTGGCGGCTCTGGCTCTGTGCGAATCTCAGGGACTGAAACTATCGTCCCTTTTAAAGACCCTGTCTCAATTCCCGGGACTCGAACACCGCTGTCAGTGGATTGCAGAGCGAGAGGGTGTCAGCTGGTTCAACGACTCTAAAGGGACTAATCTTGGCGCTACACTGGCTGCCGTTGTGGGTCTTGGAGAGACGCAAGAACGCACACACTCATTAATCTTGATCGCGGGTGGACAAGCTAAAGGTCAGGATTTTTCGGGCCTAAAACTACCTAGCCAACGCTACTTAAAATCACTCATTCTGATCGGGGAAGATCGCCAACAGATGGCCGATGAGATCGGTTTTGAAGCAACCTGTTTTGCCGATTCATTGATGGACGCAGTGCGTTTGGCTGAGTCTCAAGCAGAGTCGGGTGATGCGGTTCTGTTATCCCCAGCTTGTGCAAGTTTCGATATGTTCACAGGGTTTGAAGATCGTGGTCATCAGTTTGTGGCGGCCGTGAGAGAGGTGTTGTCATGCGATTAACACTTCCCCATTTTAGTAAGCTTTGGAATTTTAAATTGCCTGCGGAGCTGCGTGTTCCTCAGGGCACTTTACCTTTCGATCCACTGTTGATGATGAGTATGCTAGCACTGATGCTGACAGGCCTTGTCATGATCTCTTCAGCCTCTATGGATGTTGCAGCGGCTAAATTTGGTGGGCCATTCTTCTTCATTTTTAGGCACGGCCTATTTGTTGTGGCAGCGCTGTTAGTGGTTGCACTGCTGGTGAGAATTCCCATTACTGTTTGGGAGCGTTTCTCAGTCTGGCTGCTCTTCTTGGGACTGTTGTTGCTGTTGATTGTTTTAGTGCCTGGCATCGGCCGCGAGGTCAATGGTAGTCAGCGTTGGATAGGACTGGGTAGCTTCAATCTACAGGCCTCAGAGGTCGCTAAGGTCTGTATGGTGATGTTTATTGCGGGCTATCTGGTGCGCCGTCTACACGAGGTTCGATCGACTTGGAAAGGGGTTGTTAAACCTGCTATTCCACTGGCGTTCTACGTTTTTGCACTCTACCTAGAGCCAGACTTTGGCGCGATTGTAGTTACGACAGCTACGGTGATGGGCATGATTTTCCTTGGAGGTATGCGGCTGACTCAGTTGATCACTGTTGTTGGTGCTGTGGGTTTGTTAGTAGGTGCTATGGCTTTTACTCAAGAGTATCGTTTGAAACGTCTGCAGTCGTTTTCAGACCCTTGGGCGGATCCCTACGGAGCAGGCTATCAGCTCTCTCAAGCGCAGATCGCTTTTGGTCGTGGAGAGTGGTTTGGAACCGGTCTTGGTAACAGCGTACAAAAACTCTTCTACCTACCCGAAGCCCATACAGACTTTGTCTATTCAGTACTCGCGGAAGAGCTCGGTCTGATCGGTGCCATGGCGGTTGTTGTTCTCTATGTGGTTTTAATCGCTCGAATCTTCTTGATCGGTCGCCAGGCTGAGAAGCAGCAACGCTTTTTTATGAGCTACATCTCCTACGGTTTCGGCTTCATTCTTGCGGGCCAGGCGATGATCAATATCGGTGTGAACGTGGGCGCCTTGCCAACCAAAGGTCTGACACTGCCGCTGATGAGTTACGGTGGTTCATCACTGATTATCTGTGCGGCGATGATCGCCATCGTGCAGCGCGTCGATTATGAACTGAAACGTGAGCGCCTGGGTATGAAGCCCGTTGAGAGCCGTTGGAGTCGATTCTGGTCACGCTGGACACAGGAGGCCTCTCATGAGTCAGTCTAAACGCCTACTCATTATGGCCGGCGGTACCGGCGGGCATGTCTACCCAGCACTTGCCGTGGCTGATCTGTTGCGTGCTGAGGGTCACCAGGTGGAGTGGTTAGGTTCTGTTCGTGGCATTGAGAATCGAGTGGTCCCTGAAGCGGGCATTAGGTTGCATGCCATTAACGTCTCAGGCCTAAGAGGGAAAGGCAAACTGAGCCTTATTGCTGCGCCTTTCAAATTGATTAAGGCGCTATGGCAGGCCTTCAAGGTAGTAAAACAGGTTCAGCCAGATACCGTTCTGGGTATGGGTGGTTTTGCGTCGGGGCCTGGAGCCCTGGCCGCTTGGCTACTCAATAAGCCTCTAGTGATTCATGAGCAAAATGCGGTCGCTGGATTGACGAATACACAGTCTCGTCGATTTGCTAAACGTGTACTCCAAGCCTTTCCCAACGCCTTTAAATCGGGCGTACAAGGTGAAGTGGTCGGTAATCCTATTCGTGGCCCTATCTTGGATGTTGCAGCGCCTGATAAACGGTTTGCAGGGCGAAGCGGGGCCATCAATTGCCTAGTAGTGGGGGGCAGTCTGGGTGCGTTAGCGATCAACGACTTGGTACCTCAAGCTGTGGCTAGATTGTCATCGCAAGAGCGTCCCAATCTGTGGCATCAATCTGGACCGACGCACATTGAGCGTTGCCAACAGGCTTATGCTGATGCAGGTGTTGATGCCGAGGTCGTGCCCTACATTGAATCCATGGATGAGGCTTATGCCTGGGCCGATCTGGTGATCTGCCGAGCGGGGGCATTAACCGTCTCTGAAATTGCTATAGCCGGTGTGCCTGCTCTGTTTATTCCCTTTCCTCATGCGGTTGATGACCATCAAACAGCAAACGCTCAGTATTTGGTTGACGCAAAGGGTGCAGACCTAATTGCACAAAAGAATTTAACAGCCGAGGGACTCTCTCAATGGCTGAAACAACATCAATCTCGAACCGATCTGTTGGCCATGGCTAACGCTTCGCGTTCTCAGGCGAAACCAGACGCAACCCGTCAGGTCGCTGATATCTGTTTGGAGGTGGCCCTATGAGCCCAAAAGCCGGACATCGTAAAGAGTATGAAGTGCCAGAGATGCGCCGTATTAACCGAATCCACTTTGTGGGCATCGGTGGTGTGGGTATGTGTGGCATCGCCGAAGTGTTATTGAACCAGGGTTATGCTATTTCCGGTTCTGATATCCGTGAGTCGGCAGTGACCAATCGACTTCAGTCACTCGGCGCGACCATTTTTATTGGCCATGCGGCTGAGAATGTCGAGGGGATAGATGTCCTAGTCACCTCAACAGCGGTCGATCAAACCAACCCAGAAGTTGCTCGCGCCAAAGAGCAGTTAATACCGGTGGTTCGTCGTGCTGAAATGTTGGCCGAGTTGATGCGCTACCGCCATGGGATTGCAGTGGCAGGCACACACGGTAAAACAACGACGACCAGCTTAGTTGCTTCTATTCTCGCAGAAGCCAATCAGTCCCCCACCTTCGTGATTGGCGGTCGTCTAACCAGTGCAGGCACTAATGCTCAGCTTGGACGCAGTCGCTACTTAGTCGCTGAAGCGGATGAGTCTGATGCCTCATTCCTGCACCTGCAGCCGATGGTGGCGATTGTGACCAACATCGATGCTGATCATATGGATACCTACGATGGCGACTTCGGCAAGTTGAAGCAGACCTTTATCCGTTTTCTGCAGAATCTTCCATTTTACGGACTGGCCGTTATGTGTATCGATGATCCCGTCGTGCGCGAATTGATGCCAGAGGTTGGGCGACCCATGCTTAGTTATGGCTTCTCCGAGGATGCCGACTTCCAAGCCTATGACCTAGAGCAGAATGGACTGCAGAGCCGTTTTAAGGTGAGACGTCCAGGTGGACTAAGTCATCTTTCGGTCTGTCTAAATATGCCAGGACGCCACAACGTATTGAACGCACTCGCGGCGATTGCCGTGGCAACGGATGAAGAGATCGACGATGCCGCGATCTGTCGAGCATTGGAGAAGTTCGAAGGCGTGGGCCGTCGTTTCCAGGTGTTGGGTGAGCTGCCACTAGAGAGTGGTAGCGTGACACTGGTTGATGATTACGGTCACCACCCACGTGAGGTGCAGGCGGTTATCAGTGCGGTCGAAGAGGGCTGGCCGGGTCGTCGCTTAGTGATGGTCTATCAGCCTCACCGCTACACACGTACGCGTGATCTCTATGAAGATTTTGTTCAGGTGTTGCAACGTCCCGATCAGCTACTGCTGCTTGAGGTCTATGCAGCCGGTGAGGAGGCGATTCCAGGCGCGGACACACGTTCCCTCTGCCGTTCTCTGCGTCAACGTGGCAAAGAGCCCATTTTTGTTGAATCAAATGAGCACATAGCCGAGATGTTGAAAGAGGTTCTGCAACCGGGTGATCTGCTTCTGACTCAGGGTGCAGGGAACATCACAACGCTGGCTCACCAGCTACGTGAACACTGGGGTGAGGTCTAAGTCTGATGGCTGAATCGATTACTAAATACTCCAAACAAGAGCTGCAAAGCCTAGGTCGTGTCGCCGTTATCATGGGTGGCAATGCGTCAGAACGTCAGGTATCTCTGAACAGTGGTAATGCGGTATTAGCGGCGCTGCAGAGTGCCGGTGTCGATGCGTTCGCACTGGATTTGACAGGTAATGGACAGAACCCATTAACTCAATTAGTGGAAACCGAATTTGATCGCGCGTTTCTGATTGTCCACGGGCCTGGTGGAGAAGATGGCCAGCTACAAGGCGCTCTTGAACTGATTAATAAGCCTTACACCGGCAGCGGCGTCGCAGCCTCTGCGGTGGGAATGGATAAGATGCGCACCAAGCAGCTCTGGTTAGGTGCCGGTCTACCCACTCCAGCCTATGCGTCGCTTTGCCCAAGCAGTGACTTTGATCAGATCGTTGAGGATCTCGGACTGCCTCTGATGGTGAAACCCGCTAATGAGGGGTCGAGTATTGGCATGAGTCGTGTCAGCAGCGCTCAAGAGTTACGTGATGCTTATGCTGTGGCGGCTCAGTTTGATAGCCGAGTGATCGCCGAACAGTGGGTCAATGGTCCTGAGTTCACCGTCGCAATTCTAAATGGCCGTGCACTGCCCATTATTCGCCTTGTGACACCCCATGAGTTTTACGACTTCGATGCTAAGTACCAAGCGAATGACACTCAATACCTGTTTGATACCGGCCTGGACAACGAGCAGATCGAAGAGATGCAAGGTCTGGTTGAGCAGGCTTTCCATGTAGTCGGTTGTAGTGGTTGGGGGCGCGTGGATTTGATGATGGATCAAGCGGGTCGGTTTCAGTTGTTAGAGGTAAATACCACACCGGGTATGACCGATCACAGTCTGGTGCCTATGGCGGCAAAACAGGCCGGAATTAGTTTTAGTGAACTCTGTGTCGAAATTGTGATGGAGGCTCGATAGTCGTGGCCTTCAGCCTACCTTGGAAAAAAACGATCCCCACTCAAGTGGCTGAGATCGTTGAGACTCAACAGTCAGCTGCGCAAGAGGCGGAGATCCTCTTTGAGCGAGCTGATCGTTTGGTTGAGTCCGAGGTGGCAAATGAGTCGGATTGGATCTGGAAGCCGGTGTTGGTACTGACCATCTGCGGGATTTTGCTGTCACTGATATTCACAGCGGTTCGCGAGTATACCCAGTGGTTGAATCGTCCTGTAGAGACCGTTGTTGTCGATGGAGCAACCCGTCACATCGATAAAACTGTCATCGCGAATCAGGTAGCAGCGGGTATCAATGGACGCATTTTGGAGCTCGACCTTGGCGCCATTCAAGAGCGACTTGTTGAGGAGCCATGGATCAATGAAGTTGAGGTGCGCCGAGCTTGGCCACCGGCTTTACAAGTGAAGTTGATTGAAGAGGTTCCTGTTGCACGTTGGGGAAATCGAGGCTTATTGAATCACCAGGGTGACATCTTCTGGCCAGAGAGGGTCGATGCTTATCAAGCCCTGCCCGAGTTGTCAGGACCGTCCCACGAGACGGTTCGAATTATGCAGCAGTTTAGGGATCTAAACTCACTGTTTATTCGATCGGGTATTACCTTGGCTGGACTGGAGTTGGAGTCTCGAGGTGCTTGGACACTGCATCTCAATAATGGAATCAAAGTGGTCGCAGGTCGTGATGACCTGATGCCCAGACTAAGGCGCTTCATACAGGTCTATGAAACGCAGCTGATTAAGCAGCAAGAGTCAATTGAAGAGGTTGATATCCGTTACACCAATGGTGTGGCGGTTAAATGGAAAAAGGGTTCAGGAACCAAGCGTTCCTAAAACAGGTTTTCACGACTCAATCAGCAGAATTTGAGCGTGAGTATTTAAATGCTTCATCTCTATTGGGGAATAGAGTTGAAAGGGGGAGAGAAGATGTTTCAGTTAATTGATCAGGCTGCAGAAGGCGCAAAGATCAAAGTGGTCGGCGTCGGGGGTGGCGGCGGTAACGCGGTTGCTCATATGCGTACACAAGCCATGGATGGGGTTCAGTTTATCTGTGTGAATACTGATGCCCAGGCGTTGAGTGATATTACTTTAAGTGAGGCGCTGCACATTGGTCGCGAAACGACCAATGGTCTTGGCGCGGGTGCTAATCCAGAGGTTGGGCGTGCCGCGGCTCAAGAGAGTCGAGCTGCGATTGCTGAACAGTTGGCGGGTGCCGATATGGTGTTCATTACGGCCGGCATGGGCGGTGGTACAGGTACCGGGGCAGCGCCAGTGGTTGCCGAGGTTGCACGTGAATTGGGTGCGCTGACGGTTGCGGTCGTGACTAAGCCGTTTAAGTTTGAAGGCAAGAGCAGAATGCGTATTGCGGATCAGGGTATCTCTGAGCTTAAAGAGGCGGTTGACTCGTTGATTATAATTCCCAACGAGAAGTTGATGAGCGCGCTTGGTAGTAAGGTGACGTTGATTAAAGCCTTTGCGGAAGCCAATAATGTTCTTAAAGGGGCGGTCGAGGGCATCTCTGATCTAATCACTCGTCCAGGCATGATCAATGTCGACTTTGCAGATGTGCGTACTGTGATGACAGAGATGGGCATGTCGATGATGGGCACTGGCCGGGCATTAGGTGATGAGCGTGCTCGAATTGCGACAGAGCAGGCGGTTCAAAGTCCTCTTTTAGAAGGGGTTGATCTTAAAGGGGCTAAGGGTGTCTTGGTCAATGTAGCGGCAGGGAAAGATCTAAGCCTGGGTGAGTTTTCGGAAGTGGGCGATCTGGTTGCAGAGTACGCCGCTGAAGATGCCACTATCGTGGTCGGCACGGTAGTCGATGAAACTCTGGGAGACGAAATTAAGGTTACGGTTGTAGCAACAGGGTTAAGTTCTACTCAGCAGAACGTTATACCGGAACCTGTGTTGGTTGTTGAAAACAGAGAGCCTAAAGCGAAATTGGACATCAATACGTTCGAGCTTCCTGAGATTCTGAAACGAACTAATATTGAAGCACTGCTGGATAAGCCGGAGCCTGAAGATCCTTACGCGGATCTCGATTACTTTGATGTTCCGACCTATCTTCGTCGCTGAACGGAACCTGAATATTTTTTGAGTAAACGCTAGGAAGCGGGGTGGCTTTCCTTTATGATGTGCTGTTAATACGTCATAACTGGATTGGTTGCCCCCGCGGATGATTAAACAGCGCACACTCAAAAACAGCATTAAAGCGACAGGTATCGGCCTGCATTCAGGTCAAAAAGTCTACCTGACCTTGCGCCCAGCCCCTGTTAATACGGGTATTATCTTCCGTCGTGTGGATCTTGATCCCGTGGTTGAAATCCCTGCTGTTGCGCACAATGTCTCTGACACCACGCTGTCAACCAACATCTCTATGGGTGGCGCTCGTGTTGCGACGATCGAGCACCTTTTATCTGCTCTGGCGGGTCTGGGTATCGATAATGCCTACATCGAGCTGAGTGCTGAAGAAGTCCCGATTATGGATGGCAGTGCCGCTCCTTTTGTTTTCTTGGTTCAGTCTGCCGGTATTGAAGAGCAGAACGCGCCTAAACAGTTCATCCGTATCCTTAAAGAGGTTCAGGTTGAACACGAAGGTAAGATTGCTAAATTCCTTCCGTTCAATGGATTCAAAGTCGGTTTTCAGATTGAGTTCGATCACCCAGTATTTGAAAACCGTACTCAGCATGCTGCCCTCGATTTTTCGAGCACCTCCTTTGTTAAAGAGGTAGCACGTGCGCGTACTTTTGGTTTTATGCGTGATATCGAATACCTACGTTCTCAAAACTTGGCGTTGGGTGGCAGCTTTGATAACGCAATTGTTGTTGATGACTACCGTATCCTCAATGAAGATGGCCTTCGTTACGAAGATGAGTTCGTTAAACACAAAATTCTTGATGCAGTCGGTGATCTCTACCTACTCGGTAAGAGCTTGATCGGTGAGTTCTACGGTGATAAATCAGGTCACTTCCTGAATAACCGTCTGCTACGTACGCTTCTAGAAGATGAATCTGCATGGGAAGTGGTGACCTTCGAAACTGACGATCACAAAGCCCCCATATCATATCAGCGTCCAGCAGCGGCTGTCTGATTGAGCAAAACATGTTATAAAACAGGGCCGACTTAGATCGGCCCTATTTTTTTGCAAAATAGCTAAGGGTTTACTCAGTAAAAGGTTGTTTTTAGGCTGAGTGCCCCCATAAAAAACTTAATTAATAATGACTCACTAGTTGACCCAATCATGCTTACCTCTTTCCTCTCTAAAATTTTCGGCAGTAAAAACGATCGTGAACTTAAACGTATGGGCCGCATCGTTAAACAAATTAACGAACTAGAACCCGAGTTTGAATCACTCAGTGACGAGGGGATCAAAGAGAAAACGGCTCAATTTAGAGAGCGACTCGAACAGGGAGAGTCTCTAGATAAGCTCCTACCTGAAGCCTTTGCCAACTGTCGTGAAGCGTCAAAGCGCGTGATGGGTATGCGCCACTTCGACGTACAGTTGATCGGTGGTATGACACTGCATGATGGCAAAGTGGCTGAGATGCGTACCGGTGAAGGTAAAACCCTAGTTGCGACGCTTGCGGTCTATCTAAACGCAATCTCTGCCAAAGGTGTTCACGTCGTAACCGTCAACGACTACCTGGCAAGTCGTGATGCTGAGTGGATGCGTCCACTCTATGAAGCACTGGGTCTATCAGTGGGTGTCGTTGTATCAGGTCAGGATGGTGAGACCAAACGCGCCGCCTATGCCTGTGATATCACCTACGGTACCAATAATGAATTTGGCTTCGACTACCTTCGTGACAACATGGCGTTCAACCTGACCGATAAGGTTCAGCGTGATTTCAACTTTGCCGTGGTCGATGAGGTGGACTCGATTCTGATCGATGAAGCACGTACCCCGTTGATCATCTCAGGTCCTGCTGAAGACAGTTCAGAAACCTACAAAGCGATCAACACACTGATTCCACATCTGACTCAATTTGAAGGTGAGATTGATGTCAAAGATGAGACGCAGGTAATCAATGAAGATTTCCACGTTGATGAGAAGAACCGTACCGTTGAGTTGACCGAAGCGGGTCATGAAAAAGTTGAAGGCATGTTGATCGAAGCGGGTCTTCTTGCGGAAGGCGATAGTCTCTATGCTCCGCAGAACCTAACTCTATTGCACCATGTCCTAGCGGCACTTCGCGCACACCATCTGTTTGTTAAAGATCGTGACTACATCGTTCAGGGTGGTCAGGTTGTCATCGTCGATGAGCATACTGGTCGTATCATGGCGGGCCGTCGTTGGTCAGAAGGTCTTCACCAAGCTGTTGAAGCGAAAGAGGGTGTTGAGATCCAGATGGAGAGCCAAACCTTGGCGTCGACCACCTTCCAGAACTACTTCCGTCTCTACAACAAGCTATCGGGTATGACCGGTACAGCGGATACAGAAGCGTTCGAGTTACGTCAAATTTATGGTCTGGACGTAGTGGTGATTCCGACTAACCGTCCGATTCAACGTATCGATTACAACGATCTGGTCTACTTGTCGATCGAAGATAAGTTCGAAGCGATCGTTAAAGAGGTTAAGCACTGCCAAGAGCAGCAACGCCCAATTCTAGTGGGTACTGCGTCAGTCAGCTCTTCTGAACTTCTTTCGCAGATGCTTGATAAAGCAGGCATCAAACATAACGTACTGAACGCCAAGCAACACGACCGAGAAGCGGGTGTCATCGCTGAAGCGGGTCGTCCAGGTGCAGTCACCATTGCAACCAATATGGCCGGTCGTGGTACCGATATCATGCTTGGCGGTAAGCTTGAAGTTGAACTTGAAGCACTAGGTGAAAATGCTACAGAAGAGCAGATCGAAGCCGCTAAAGCGGATTGGTCTAAGCGTCATGAAGCGGTGCTTGAGGCGGGTGGTCTACACATCATCGGTACTGAGCGTCACGAGTCTCGTCGTATCGATAATCAGTTGCGTGGTCGTGCTGGCCGCCAAGGTGACCCAGGTTCGTCACGTTTCTTCCTGTCACTTGAAGATGACTTGATGCGTATCTTCGCTTCCGATCGTGTTCGTAACATGATGAAAGCGCTAGGTATGGAGAAAGGTGAAGCGATTGAGCATAAGATGGTCTCCAATGCCATTGAGAAAGCTCAGCGCAAAGTGGAAGGCCGAAACTTCGATATTCGTAAGCAGCTTCTTGAGTATGATGATGTTGCTAACGACCAGCGTACCGTCATCTACGATCAGCGCAATGAGTTGATGTCGAGCGATGATATTTCTGAAACCATCGATGCGATCCGTGAAGAGGTGGTTAACGACACCATCAGCACCTTTATTCCACCTGAGTCACTCTCTGAACAGTGGGATATCCCGGGTCTGGAAGAGGAGATCAAAACACGCTTTGCCGTTGAGATGCCGATTCAGCAGTGGCTAGATGAGGACGATAACCTCTACGAAGAGACACTGCGCACACGCATTCTTGATCAGATCGTTGAAGTGTATCGCCAGAAAGAGGCGTTGGTCGGAACCGAATCCTTCCGTAATTTCGAGAAGCAAGTGATGCTTCAAGTGCTGGACCAGCTTTGGAAAGAGCACCTGCAGACGATGGATCTACTTCGTCGTGGCATTCACTTACGTGGTTATGCTCAGAAAAACCCGAAACAGGAGTACAAACGTGAGTCGTTTGAACTGTTCCAGGGGCTTCTAGAGAACATCAAAGCCGACGTTGTTCGTATCATCAGCCACGTTCAAGTGCGTGCTCCTGAAGATGTTGAAGAGATGGAGCGTCAGCGTCGTGAAGCGGCTGAGAAACAGGCCATGGACTTCAAACACGATGCTGCGACGGGAATGCAGGGTGAAGAGACTGATAGCGGTATTGAAGGCGAAGAACAACCAGCAACCTTCAAACGTGATGATCGTAAAGTAGGGCGTAACGAACCTTGTCCTTGTGGATCAGGCAAGAAATACAAAGCCTGTCACGGTAAGATCTCTTAAGCAAAATCGATCATTAAAGGCTGCTCATTGAGCGGCCTTTTTTGTGCGCGTTACTTTCGATCGGTTATTTTCTAGCCGTTATTTTGAAGGGTTAAGCAGAGAGAGTCGACAATCTCTCAATCTGTCTGCGACGCAACTCAGATCCTAGCTCGGCACCCGAGAATCCATCAGCCATCACCTGTTTTGGCTGAACAGCTGCGACTGACTCAACGGCTGTCGCTAAGTCAGCAGAGTTGAATCGGTTATCCTGCTGCAGTGCGTCGTGAATATGGATCAGAGGCTCAGCGGCGGTGGGTTGCTTGATCAATTTAAGATCGTTGATTAACTGAAGTTTTTGTTCGGCATCAGCTGTTGGGAAATTCGACAGAGTCGCTGAGTGTCTAGAGAAGGCAATCGCTAGCGATTTGAAACGGTTGGGGACTTTGAGTTTGAGCGCTAAGGCGTCAACCTCCTCGGTGCTCAGATTCGCAAGGTGGCACAACAGAGCAAATCGCTCCTCAGCCGCTTCAAGTAGTGGACTATCGACGCTATGCAAATCCTGCAACGCAATCCTGTCCAGTGGTGCCAGCAGGTAGTTGGCATGACTCTTTGCTAAGGTAGTTAAGAACTGACTGGGTGTCTTAGTATTTAGCGCTCGCTCAAACTCCTGCCAAACCCGCTCTGTGGTCAGATGGTCCAGCTCACCCGAGGCGCTCATACCCTGCATTAATGCTAGGGTCTCAGGTGCGACTTTGAAACCAAGGTGGGCAAAACGCGCATGGAAACGGGCCACACGAAGTACGCGGAGGGGATCCTCTAAAAAGGCGTCAGAGACGTGCCTGAGTAGGCGAGCATTTAGATCTTTTTGGCCGTTGAATGGGTCGGTAATGACGCCAGTATCACTCTTGGCCATCGCATTAATCGTCAGGTCTCTCCTGAGTAGATCCTCATCCAGGGTGACGCTTGGATCAGTATGGAAGGTGAACCCTTTGTAGCCGCGGCCACTTTTGCGTTCGGTTCTGGCTAAGGCATACTCTTCGTGCGTTTCAGGATGGAGGAAGACGGGAAAGTCACTGCCAACCGGCCTATAACCCGCTTCAAGCATCGCTTCTGGTGTGGCACCGACGACGACCCAATCTCGGTCTTTAACCTCAAGACCGAGTAGTTCGTCACGCACAGCACCACCCACCAGATAGATCTGCATGGTTAACCTTTTTCGCAGTGCTCAGGGAAGGCCAATACCCAGCGTTCAAAACCGCCATCAATGCTGTAGACCTCTTCAAAGCCACGCTCACAAAGGAAAGCGGCTGCAGATTGGCTGCTCATACCGTGGTAACAGCAGACAAGAATGGGCGAATCGAATTCGTGGCTATCGATGAACTCTTGTAGGTTGTCATTGGTTAGATTAACAGCGCCTTTGATGTGATTGTTGGCAAAGCTCTGTCCATCACGAATGTCGGCTACAACGGCGCCTTTCTCAATGAGTTCTAGGGCATCTTTTGCAACGACGTGTTTAAATTGATTCATTTAGTATCCTTAGTCATTCTTAACGATTTAACTCTTGGCTTGAGATCGAGAAGATCGATCCATCCTCTAGTCTCAAAGCCGTTAACTCTCCGCCCCAAACACATCCGGTGTCGAGAGCGTAATGATTGGGTGCCACTCGCAGCCCTAATGCCGCCCAGTGACCGGTAATCTGTTTGTGAGAACTGACCTGTGTCGGTAGTTCAAACCAGGGGAGGAAACCCTCAGGCTGTTCGTCTAATCCACCGTTTGCGTCAAAGTCCAATTTACCAGAGGGTTTAATATAGCGCATGCGGGTGAAGTAGTTAGTGATCGTTCGCAATCGATCGAAGCCAATGATCTCATCTTTCCATTTGGCGGGTTTATTGCCATACATCTGTTCGAAATAGTGGACGGACAGGGTGCTGTTTAAGCAATCAGTCACCTCTTTCGCCAGTTGCTCAGCTTGTTCTAAGGACCAGATGTGGGGAATGCCTGCATGGGTCATCACATAGCCTAAGGCGTCGCAGCGTTGAATCAGTGGTTGTTGTATAAGCCAACTCAGTAACTCATTGCGATCTTGCGCCTGCATGATCGGTTTTAATGTTTTTCCTACCTTTCGATCGACACCTGAGGCAAGTGCTAACAGGTGCAGGTCATGATTGCCAAGAACAATGCGCGCGCGAGGTCCAAGTGATTTTATAAATCGCAAAACCTCTAAGGAGTCAGGACCTCGATTAACCAGATCGCCAGCAATCCATAGCTGGTCATCTTCACTGAATTGGAGTGAATCAAGTAGGGCGATCAGTGTTCGATAGCACCCTTGAATATCTCCGATGGCATAGGTCGACATTGCGTTGTTAAAACCGCTTAGTTAGGCTGAAAGGCCATAGCATATAGGAATTCTTCAGTGGACCCAAAAGGATGATTGATCACTCGTTTAGCGCAGTCTGCAATACGAGCACTAAACTGCTAATCCTAGGCTCACTGCCTGGTAAAAAATCGATCGCTGAGCAGCAGTACTATGCCCACCCTAGAAATGCGCTTTGGCCTATTCTGTGTGACTGGCTGCAGATGCCAAATTCAATGAGTTACGAACAGAAGTTGGCCGCAGCCTTGGAAGGTGGGATTGGGTTTTGGGACGTCGTTGCTGAAGCCGAACGGCCGGGATCACTGGATTCAGATATCAAGTCATCGACTGTTCACTACAATCCAATTGATCAACTCATCGAGAGCTTGCCCAAGTTGAAGTGCATTGTTTTAAATGGCGGGGCAGCGATGAGGCTATTCAAACGAGCTGGGTTTGATCAGTTTGCTAAAGCAAAGGGGATAGACTTTTTTCAGCTGCCGTCGACCAGTCCGGCGCATGCATCGATGACCTTAGATGAAAAAAGAGTTGCGTGGCACTCTGTGCTGATCGACTCTCTGAAAGAGTAACGTACATCCATTCGATATTATTGGAGGTGTTTGTATGGCATTAGCTACATTTGCTGCAGGTTGTTTTTGGGGTGTTGAACTGCGATTTTCCGATTTGACGGGTGTGACCGGCACTCAAGTGGGTTACATGGGCGGTGCTCTCGATCAGCCGAGCTACCAGGATGTCTGTACTGGCCAGACGGGTCATGCCGAGGTGGTGCAGATCGAATTTGATGAACACCTTATCGCGTATGAAGCCCTTTTAGACTCTTTTTGGCAATGGCATGATCCCACCACGCTGAATCGACAGGGACCTGATGTTGGCACGCAATATCGTTCAGCGATCTTTTATCAAGATGATACGCAACGCATCTTAGCGGAGCAGTCAAAAGCGGTTCTTGGAACCAGTGGCGTGTTTGCGAACCCTATCGTGACTGAGATTGTGCCGGCTCAAACCTTCTGGCCTGCAGAAGAGTACCATCAACAATATCTTAAAAAACGAGGCGCCTCTGCATGTGGAATTTAGCCACATCCAACCAATCCGCTCTTAAGTTGATTATTGGTAACCACAACTACTCAAGCTGGTCACTGCGTGCTTGGTTTTTTATGAAGCGATCAGGCCTCTATTTTGATCTGGAACGTTTAGCCCTGTTTGAGTCGGACTTCCATGAAAAACTCTCCCAATACAGTGATGCAGGGCGTGTGCCGGTGCTGATCGATTCTGAGCTTCAGGTTTGGGATTCCCTAGCAATCTGTGAATACCTCAGTGAAGCGCATCTAGCAGGATTAGGTTGGCCAGAATCCCTGCAAGATCGTGCTAAAACGAGATCCATAGTCTCTGAGGTCCACTCTGGTTTTGCCAATCTAAGGCATGCGCTACCGATGAACTGCCGTGCACAGCGATCGATCAGTGTGTCTGAGACGGTGCGATCAGAGATTGAGCGTATTGATCAGATCTGGAGTGATCCTTGGTTCATTAATGCTCGCGAGAAGGGAGTCGACTTAGGTATACTAGATGCATTCTTTGCACCGATTGCTTCTCGTTTTCATACCTATCAGATCGAACTGACAGAGCCTGCCTCACAATACCGAGATTGGCTGCTGCAGACCCCAGAGTTGATGGAGTGGTATCAACTAGCCTCAGAAGAGACTGAGGTGATTGAAGACGAAGAGGTAGGTACACCTCTTTAACTCGATTGATGCCACGCGCGTCATTTGGAATGGTATGAACACCAAATCTCCCGTGAAGCCAGAGTTTTTGCTCTTGATGGCCGCTTTGCAATGTCTAATGGCGCTCTATGTCGATGCGATGTTGCCTGCCCTGCATGAAATTGGATCTGATCTTAACGCCCTCGACAACAACCGTTATCAGTTTGTTATTACTAGCGTTATGTTGGGTCTGGCTGTAGGGCAGTTTTTCTATGGCCCCCTTGCCGATGCCTGGGGTCGAAAGCCTGCGGTCTATCTTGGCTTTACACTGATGCTGATCGGCACCCTGATCTCTCTGTTTGCAGAGACCTTTGAGGTCATGTTGGTGGGACGAGTGTTACAGGGGTTAGGTGCAGCGGGTCCGCGTGTTGTTACCATGGCGATTGTGCGTGATAAATACGTTGGGCCCGACATGGCGCGTGTGATGTCACTGATCATGACCATCTTTATATTCAGTCCCGTTGTGGTCCCTATGCTGGGCCAACTGGTATTGCTTGTCGCCGATTGGCGAGCAGTGTTTGGCATGCTGTTGGTGCTGACAACGGCGGCCTGGATCTGGTTTTCTCTACGCCAAGAGGAGACGCTTAATCCAGAGCATCAATCGACTCTCTCCTTTAAACCAGTGATGAAGGCGATGCGTCAGGTTGTGACGACCCGCGAAGGGTTTATCTACACCTTTGCCGGCGGCTTGGTACATGGATCATTGATTGGCTTTTTGGTCTCCGTACAGGGGATACTTCAAGGCATCTACGATACTGGCGCACTCTTTCCGGTCTACTTTGCAATGATGGCGCTTGGGGTTGGGATATCCTCTTTCATGAACTCAAAGCTGGTCTACCGCTTTGAGCTCAGAAAGTTGGTCATCTTTGTCATGGCGTTATCGGGTCTAATTTCATTGCTAGAGGCGATCGTCATTGGTGCTTGGCAGCTGACGGTTCCTCTACAGGTGTTTATCCTGATGATGATTGTTACGACCTTCTTTTTTGGCTTGTTGTTCGGCAACCTCAACGCGTTGGCAATGGCGCCCTTCGGTAAAATCGCAGGTGTCGCTTCAGGCACTATTGGGGCCTTTACCATGTTGCTGGGTGTCTTGGTTGGCTCGCTGATCGGCATGCAGTTTGATGGCACTGTTCTGCCTCTACTGATCGGATTCGCGGTTACAACCCTATCAGGCTTAATGTTAGTGATTCTCTTTTCAAAACCCAGAGTGCAACGTGTTGAGGTGCCACACTGATCATGAGTGATCAAACATCAGCTCTGCTCTCACCCGGCCAGGAAGATCTCTGGTTTTTGCCCTTAGGGGGTTCAGGCGAGATCGGTATGAACATGAATCTTCTCGGTCACGCCGGTGACTGGATCATGATCGACTGTGGTGTCACCTTTGACGAGGTGGTTGATCCTGAATCGCACCGCACTGCAGCTGTAGTGTCAGCCGACCCCAAGTTCATCTCGCGTCAAAAAGAGAACCTTAAGGGAATTGTCATAACCCATGCCCATGAGGATCACTTGGGAGCTCTGCCGTTCCTCTGGCCACGCTTGAAAGCACCCGTATACGCTTCGCCTTTCGCGGCAGAGGTGCTAAGAAGAAAACTGGCACAGCATGGCTTAGATGGCCGAGTACCTATTCATGTGATCAACCAACGGGAGCGATTTACTCTCGGTAACTTCACCCTTGAATTTCTACCTATTACGCACTCGATTCCAGAAGCACAGTCTCTGCTTATTGAAACGGCTGTTGGTACGGTACTGCACACCGCCGACTGGAAAATCGATTATGACCCAGTCATTGGTGAGCCGTTCGATGAGTCACTCTATAAAGGGCTCTCTAAACTGAATATTCGTGCACTGCTTTGTGATTCGACCAATGCGCTGAAACCGGGAATGTCGAAATCAGAGTCGATCTGTTATCGCGGCATTTTGAAACAGCTGGAGTCGGTTCAAGGTCGAATTGTGGTCAGTTGCTTTAGCTCCAATTTGGCCCGCCTTGTCACAGTTGCCCGTGTAGCAGATGCTTTAGGTCGACGCTTTGCTCTGATTGGTCGTTCTCTAAAAAACATCTACTCCATCGCCAAAATGACCGGTTACTGGCCTGATGAGCTAGAACCCATTGATGAGTCTCATTTGGGTTATCTTCCAGCCGAAGAAGTGTTCGCGATTGCGACCGGTAGCCAGGGAGAAGAGCGTGCAGCACTGAATCGCTTAGCGCTAGACTCCTATCCTCATTTTTCAATGGAGGAGGGCGATCTGGTGTTGATGAGTTCGTTCCTTATTCCCGGAAATGAGCGGTTGGTAGAGCGGATGTTGGATCGTTTTAAAGCGCGCAAAGTTAAAGTGGTTGAATCGGCCACCAGCTCGACGCCGATTCATGCATCTGGCCACCCTTGTCAGGCTGAATTAGCCGATATGTACTCTTGGGTACAACCGATTATTGCGGTGCCATTGCATGGTGAGCCTGAGCACATCAAAGCGAATGCCGAGATTGCTCGTAAGTACTCCGTACCGGTTCAACTGATCGGTGAGAATGGCGATCTCTACGAGTTGGCGCCAGGTCATCGTATTCACTATGCCAAGGTGCCCGCCGGCCGTCTTGCTCTCGTTCAATAGCGGTCTGATTTTTGCAATGTGTCTGTTAGCTTTCAACTGGCGTCCTAACCACACTACCCCGTTACTCTTGGTAGCCAATCGAGATGAGTTCCATGACAGGCCAGCTCTGCCTATGCACTGGTGGCCTGTTCATCGAAGTGACTCTTCAGAGGTGTTGGCCGGCCAAGATTTAAAAGCCAAAGGAACTTGGTTGGGGTTCAATCGCTCTGGTCGATTCGCATTTTTGACGAACATTCGCCCTGGTTATATTGGCGTAGAGGGCGCTCGCAGTCGGGGTGAGATTCCACTGCTGTTCTTAAACTCAAACGAATCAATCCAGAAGATTGCTCAAGCGTTAAAAGAGAATAGAGATCAATATGCCGGCTTTAATTTGATTGTTGGTGAGCCTGGGGCGTTGTTTTGGATGAGTTCAAACAGTCCTGACCTTCAGCCAATAGAACCCGGAGTACATGCTCTGAGTAATGATGCACTTGATACTCCATGGCCTAAAGTGACACTGGCACGCCAACAGATCTCCGAACAGGGTGTGTTGCTAGAGACTCAACTGAACGGATCTGGTCTATTAATGGACCCTAACCTAGCGAATGACGCTGAACTTCCAGATACCGGTATCCCTGCCGATTGGGAGCGCTTACTCTCTTCTCAGTTGATTATCAGTGAAACCTACGGCACTCGATCTCGCTGCTTGTTCCGACTATCTGGTGGTCAGTATGATGTTGTTGATCAGCAGTTAGATAAAACCGGTGCTGTCGTGTCAGAACAGCCGTTTAGTTGGTTTGTCGGGGAGTAACAGATGTTTGGAATAGTGGATTTCTACACCTATCTTATTGGGACAATCATTATTATTTTGCTGCCCGGTCCCAACTCTATGTACGTCGCTACGGTAGCAGGGCGCCGTGGCGCTCTCGCAGGGTTTCAAGGCGCGGCGGGTATTTTTGTAGGGGATCTGACGTTGATGACACTGTCAGTCGCCGGTGTGGCGAGCCTGATTCAAACCACCCCAATTCTCTTTACGCTGCTTAAATATGCCGGTGGACTCTATCTGATGTGGCTCGGTTTTGGTCTGCTAAGATCGCTTTTCACTAAACCTCAAAACAGTGATTCGGACATCGATTTGCCCAAGGACTCTAAACACCCGTTTAGAGTAGCGCTGACGATCAGCCTTCTTAACCCCAAGGCAATACTCTTTTTTGTCTCGTTCTTCATTCAATTTGTCGATCCAAGCTACGACAACCCCTGGCTCTCTTTCGCCATTTTGGGTCTGGTTGTTCAACTCTGTTCACAGATCTATCTTGCGGTGTTGATTCTTATGACGATCTATTTCAAGTCTCTTCTAGCAGAGGGGGGGAAACTTTCAGGCTTTGCGAAAGGGTTAGCGGGATCACTGTTTATGGGGTATGGTCTTAAACTAGCACTATCAACTAACTAGTGTTCAGTTTTTGTATTAATAACCCGATCCTTTGGTCCAGGTATGAAGCTTATATTGAAAATAGCTCTATTGTTAGCGTTAACACTACAGGCTCCCCGGATCGCTGCTTCTGATGCCGAATTACTCTCTCAACTGAGTCAACAAGAGCGTGACTATCTCGAGAATAAACAGACCATAAGAATGCCCACCTATAGCAATTGGCGCCCCTTTAACTATGTTGATGCGGGTCAGCCGAAAGGCTATCTAATTGACTTAACTCGACAAATTAGCCAAAAGCTAGGTCTTGAACTGCGCTTTGTTAATGGGTTTGAGTGGTCGCAGCATATGGAAAAATTGGCCGATGGCCAGTTAGATGTTGTCGGTAATATGGTGCTGACTGAAGAGCGCCAACAGCGCTATCTTTTCAGTGAAAAGCAGACACTAGAACTGTTGACTGGGCTAGTCAGTTTAAAAGGGTACACGCGCTTTTCCGATCTGGATGGTCAGATTGTTGGTATTCAGAAAGACTCAATTTTTGAGAGCTATTTTAAGAAGCATTATCCTCAGGTTCGCTATAAAGAGTACTTATCATTTGATGAGATGATGGCCGCTCTGTTGAACGGTAAGGTTGATCTCTTTGTAGAGAACTATTCGATTGCCAACTATCTGATCAACCATACCCACCTCTTTAATGAGGATCTGCAAGTTAGACTGCTAGAGTCTGAATCGGGACTGCAGTTAAATATGCATTTTGCGTTTAACCCGCAAGATAGAATGCTGAAAACCCTTTTTGATAAAGCCTACGATAGCTTCAGCCCTGATGAAATCAGGGCGCTACAAGAGCTGTGGGGCATGGTGCCAAACAGTGAATTGAGCCCTTTCACTAAAGAGAGCTTACAAAAGCTGCTCTATCTCTTTTTCGCCACACTGGGCGTCATATTTCTGCTGCTTTACCGCTATCTACTTCTATCGAAACAGAGCTCAAAAATAGCGCAGATTAACAAACAGTTAGAGCAAGAGCATTCTGAACTAGAGCGTTTGAATCAAGCTTACGCGGAACAGGTGGCAAAAGTTCAAAGCTCTGAAAAACTTTCAAAAGCTTATCTCAGTGCCTTAACCAAGATGGGTAATATGTTTGCCGTGATAGGTGTTGAGAGCCTGAAGGTAATCGATGCTGACGATAAGACTGCGCAGTGGTGGGGGTATCAAACTGCTGAAGAGGTTATCGGTAAAACCATACCTGATTTGATGGATATCACACCAGAGTTTGCTCGCCAATTTCACCTCGATGCTAAACGTCAAGGTGTCGCAATCCGAGTTCAAAAACAGCTGCGCCCAGCACCAGGTACTGAGGCCAAAGTGGGTGAAGTCTGCTTGATCTATCAGCCGGCTAAAGATGGAGTCGAGGCTCATACCATCCGTTTAATGCGCGATGTTTCGGAAGAGCAGGCACTCCGTCAAGCATTAACGGATAAAGCTGAAGAGGCTGAAAGACTCTCACTGGTTAAAAGTGAGTTTTTGGCCAATATGAGTCATGAGATTAGAACACCTATGAATGCGGTGCTGACCTTGGCTCAAACCTTAGCGCGTGCTGAAAACGCCAATAAACCCGTACTCGAAAAAGCGAAAAAAATCCTAAGAGCGGGGCAGTCATTACAAAAGCTGATCGACGATATTCTGGATTTTTCTAAGATAGAGAGCGGTAAGCTCAAGCTGGTGACTACCGAATTCTATCTGGATGAACTGCTTGAAACCGTTGCTCTACTCATGTCCAGCTCAGTTAAAAGTAAGAACGTTCACCTGGCGATTACACCGAGCTATCAGGGTAACCTCAAAATATCAGGCGACCAGCAACGCCTGGAACAGATTTTGATCAATCTGATCAGTAACGCGATCAAGTTCACTTCGAGGGGCTCTGTTGAGTTGACGGTTAATGTGATCAATGCAGACTCTGTACCCCGTCTTCGCTTTGCGATTCGTGATACTGGCATCGGCATGAGTGATGAGGTTTTAGCTAAAATTCTAAGGCCTTTTGAGCAGGGCGATGGTTCGATAACGCGTAAATTTGGGGGGACTGGTCTAGGGCTTAGCATTACCCAGCAACTTCTCTCATTAATGGGAAGTGAGTTAAGTTTTGAGTCCCAGCAGTTCCGAGGCACTACCGTCTCCTTCGAATTGACTCTGCCTGTGAAGGTTATTGAACCTGATCCTATAACAGAGGCTAGAGTTCTTATTGCCTGTAAAAACCCCTTTACACGTAATTCACTTGTGGCTGTTGCCAAAACGATGGGTCTAGACCATGAAGTAGGACAGACGCAGAGTTATCTGATCTATCAACTCCTTTCAGCCATAAAAGCGGATCGCTCCTTTGACTCTGTCATTGTCGATGAAGAGATGTCCGGCAATAACCTGCAGCGTCTAGAAGCAGAGATCCAGAGTGAGTTACTGAGCAAGGGCGTTAATTGGTCTGGAAAACTGGTTACAGTTACCAGTCCTGTCAGTCATATTGAAGAGTATGAGAACAGCCCCTATGACTGTTTGATAGAACCTGTTACCAGTTCTACGTTAAAACGCATCATCAATTCTGATGCCCAGCCTGAGACAGAACATATTCCAAGTCAGCGACTTTTAAACCGAACACTGTTAGTGGTCGATGATAATCTTTTCAATCGTGATTCAGCTCGCGAGTTTCTTGAAGCGGAAGGGGCCTCAGTGATTCTTGCCAAGGATGGTAGTGAGGCGATCAAACTCTTAAGGGCGGCAGAGTTACCGATAGATTTGGTATTGATGGATGTGCAAATGCCAGTCATAGACGGTCTTGAGGCGACTCAAAGGATTCGTGCCCTGCGGCGGTTTGAAAATTTACCCATAATTGGTATGTCGGCAGGCGCCTATGCTGAGGATATTGAAAAGGCTTTAGAGTCCGGCATGAATAACTACATCACTAAACCGGTCGATATTGAGAAAGCCGTTGTCGCAATTGCAGAACTGATTGCGCCTGAAGCACTGAAGGAAAATGCGATCTCAACTAACACCAATCAATGCGATATAGATAGGCCTCAAAGCTACTTTGATATAGCACTGGCTAGAGATTATTGGAGCAGTGATGAAACGGCTAAAAAGTATGTTGCACAATTCATTGAAAAATACGCCCAAACTCTTGAGTCGTTGCAGCAAGAGTCCGATGAGCTAAATGTTGAGTTTATCCATAAAATGAAGGGCGCTAGCAGTATTTTGGGAATGCCACAGCTCACCGAAAATCTAATGCTTCTTGAAGCCCTTCTTCGTAATGGAAAAAAATTATCGGCTGAACAGGTCGCCACACTGGTGGCTGTTTGGGCAGAGACAAAGCGCGAAGCTTTGACAAGTTTGGAACCATAAATAACCGATGACCAAGCAAGAACAGGGTGTCTCTAAGGTCGTGACAACCAATCAGGCCGGTTTGCATGAGCGTCTCGATGAGATTGTATTGCGTAACTTAAATAACCCATTTCGCAAACCCATTGCCGACCATACTCAGGTCGCCTTTGATCAGGTGACCGATTGGCTCAAAGGTCGTTCCGGAGAGCTTATCTTGGACTCTTGCTGTGGTATTGGTGAAAGTTCACGTCATCTTGCCAATCGATACCCAGACGCCAATGTCATAGCCGTTGATCGTTCTGCTTATCGTCTTAGTAAGCACGAAAACTGCTTCACGGGTGAGCTTGATAACCTACTCTTTGTGCGAGCGGATTTAATCGACTTTTGGCGCCTGGCTGCAGCTTCAGAGTGGCGTCTAGCCAAGCATTTTATTCTCTACCCCAACCCTTATCCTAAATCAGCTCAGGTTCAGAGACGTTGGCATGCCAGTCCTGTATTCAGTGATCTATTGACCTTGGGTGGGGAGTTAACCGTTAGAAGCAACTGGAGACTCTACATCGAGGAGTTCGTCAGGGCACTGGCGTTGGCGGGTCATGAAACTAGCGTACAGTTATACAGCGCTGACCAACCGATGAGTGCATTTGAACGGAAATATTGGGAGAGTGGTCAGCAGAGCTGGCAGTGCGTAGCGCAGCTTTCAGAGTCTGGCTCAGCTTTAAAACCCTAAGATCCTAAGAGCCTCTTCATCCTGTATGCGCCTGTTGAACGCTTGAATCAGCCCCGCCTTGGCCGTTGACTCAGAGGCTGATGAAGCCGATTTAATGGACAGAGTTGTGGCATGCTCCACCTTAGATTGACCATCCAAAAAGCGAATTGATAAATCGGCTTTGGCAATGTGAATGCCATAGGCGCTACTGATTTCTTCAATGACCTGGCACTCGACGGTTATAACACCAGATGAGGAGTTGATCTCAAAACCGGCTTCTAGGATTAGACGCTCCAGTGAGCCTTTAAAGCTCATGCAGCTTTGTTCGGTTTTTAGCATTACCGGGTGGTTGGTTTGGTAATCTTTAATGGCAGATTCAGTGTCTGCAACCTGGTTGCTGTACTTTTCCCCAATCTCCGATTCCCCCAGCTGTTTCATAAGAGATATTAATGGCTGTTGAGCCTTTAGATCGGTTAGCTGTTGTCGAGCACTTGCCCAGTCAGAGAGAGTCTTGATTGGCTGTGCAGAGGAGGCGGTTAATCTGGGGTCTATTTCGTTTTTGAGGTTCTTAATTAAGGCCGTTTTTTTCAACGCTAGCAGGGTCGCGGTTCGTTGCGGTGCAATCACATCCTGTTTAAGGATCTCATATCCACCCAAAGGCAAACGCTCGGTTCTGCTTTGAATCGACGACTCCACCACTCGCTCAGTATATTCACGACTGTCTCTAACCGACGAAAGGCGCTGCTCTTGTGTGCTGGATAGTTGAACTAACAGTCTCTCGGCAAGATGAGCTAATGCAGCCTGCTCAGAGGCTTGTGCGCTGCCTCCCTCACCGACACCGTAAAATTGATCACCTGTGTTGACTAGCGGACTCATCAACCAATCAGGAGTCTTAGGTTCTGCGACAAGGATGACGGGTTCTCTGCTTGCACACCCAGTCGTTACAAAACTGGCCAACATTAGAAAAGCGAGAATGAATCTGCGGGTCATAGCTGGTTCTCTAAACGCGCCTGTTCACTCTTCTGACGTTCAACACGCAAAATGGCTTGGTTAATGATCTTGTTGGGCTCTTTTACCAACTGATCGGCTAACCGGTAGAGCTGCTCAGCTTGGCTAGTTTTACCGAGCTGCTCTTTAACAACGGCTAAATTGTAAGCCGCCACATAGCATTGGTCACCTGTACTGGTTAGAAGCTCGGAGAAGAGCACTTCAGCTTTGTCGATGCGGTGATCCTCAACGTACTCGATACCATACTCCAAAAGGTCCTCTTGCTCGCTGCTGTAGTCGATCTCTGGATCATCGAGCAGTTGCACTATGACAGTTGCCTCATAGGGAGCTATGTAAGTCATGAACTGATCGGTGATCTCATCAGCTAGGTTGCTTAGGACACTCTCGGGTGTTGGAAGAGAGTAGGCGCTGTCACGACAAGCATCGTGACTCTCTTTTGCCGTGAAGCGTTCAGAGAGAATCAGGTCCCCGCGTTCAGTATCAACGAGTCGGATGGTAGCGTGCAGGTTGGAGTGCATCTCATCACAAGGGATGTAGCGCTCACGAGTTTTTTTGCACTTCTGATCGGCACACTCAACACGAGTAACGTAGTAGAGCGAGTAGTCGGTGGTCTGAATCTCCACCTCACCAGTAATCAGTCCTTTCGCACCGATCAGCTGACCGATCTCAACAGACGTCTGTTCATCGACTAGCCCAGAGTGTTGAAGTTTTTGCTCGTCTAAAATTGATTCAAGATCCTTACGGTTGACCACGGTAAAAAAGGTCTCACCTGCCACCCTATGGTTGGTGACTCGAGATTCAATGCTGTTCGCCACACCGGAGTAGTCATTCTCAAATGGAAGCACCGCAACGACTTTGGTGGCGGCAGCCCGATCACTGATGGCTGGATTGATCAGGGTAATCTTAGCGGTCGATGAGCAGGCCGTAAGAAATAAAGCGGTGACCGCTAGGCCAAGGCTTTTTAATTTACAGTTTGTTAAGTTCACGCTCGGCACTCTGTTGTTGCGCTTGAGGAGAGGGGTCTTGCATCACCTCGTTAGAGGAGCAAGCCGAAAGTGATAAAGCTATCAGTAGTAGAGTAAATAGAGGTTTCATCAACAACTCACTTATCTAGTTGATCAATCTGAGAGTCGATCGCGTTATTGATCGTCGCTTTTTCAACGCCCATCAAAATGAAGATGACCTCTGTTTCAGGGTGCTGCCAGTAGCTCACTTGTTGTGAGTTATTAATTGTCAATTCGGAGGTTTGTCTTGCGACTTGAGTGACGACGCGTTCAGCCGTCATCTCATCGGCACCCGTTGAACGTTGATAGGAGTCTAGTTTGCTTTTAATCTGAGCCTCGACCTGTTGTGCGATATCAGCACGAGCATTAATGGCCGCCTCTTTACGAGAAAAATCATACCCTAGCTTGCTCAACGGAGCAGATCCTACGCCGACATAACGATCGGCCTCCATGTAGCCACCACAAGCCCAAATAGGTGCTTGTTCACCGTGGATGACGCATTCGCCACCTTCGACTAGATCGGGTTTAGGCAGTTCACTGCTGCAGCCGGCAAGGGTTGTTAAAAGTGTCGCAGTCATCAGTAACTTGGTGCGTAGATTCATGATCATTATCCATTAGAGATTACTCATATGATGGTCACATATTTCCATAGAAATGTCAGGGTTATTTTTAGATGAAAATTGACAGTCAACGGATTAAAACTCACCCGTGTGATTACCCCTTTACGGACAGATCACGTAAAATAACCAAAATCACAAATCAGAGTGTGTCATGGATAACCGCAGAAAAATTCGCGCTGCCGTCTCTCTTCTCTCATTCATTGGGATTGTTGCCCCATTTATGTTTTTAATGGGTGCCGAAAATACCGAAGAGGCCTTTAATGAAAATGCCAGTTGGGTGATTAAAAATACGCTGGTGTGGATTGTTGTGATGTCTCTGTTGTTGATCAAGAATCCTAAGTTTTTTGGCGACGAAACCCCCTTCGATATACTGCTTCGTTACGCTATACGTCTGTTTAAATCAAACGCTTCAGATCGATAGTGAGCCGTTGATCAATGCTTAAACTGAACGTTCTATCTCTCTCTAATCTTCGTGGTGATCTGCTCGGTGGTTTAACCGCTGCGGTGGTCTCACTCCCTTTGGCGCTCACATTTGGTGTCGCCTCTGGCGCAGGCGCGGAGGCGGGACTTTATGGCGCGATCTTAATCGGTCTCTTTACCGCGCTGTTTGGTGGAACCGCTACTCTGATCTCTGAGCCTACTGGACCGATGACCGTAGTGATGACCGCTGTGATCAGCACTCTAGTGGCTGCGAACCCTGAAAATGGTCTGTCTATGGCGTTTACCGTGGTGATCATGGCAGGGATATTCCAGATCGTGTTTGGTTATCTCAGGTTGGGCAAATACATCACCCTGATGCCCTATGCAGTGGTTTCTGGCTTTATGTCAGGCATCGGATTCATACTGATTATTCTGCAGATAGCCCCTGCGTTAGGGCAATCTCCACCGGCGGGCGGGGTGGTAGGTACCGTAACTCATTTGCCAGAGTTGATCATGAACGTGCACTTCAGTGAGTTGTTGCTGTTCTTAGTGACACTGGGTGTGTTGTTTAAAACGCCTGAAAAATACAAAAAGTTCGTGCCGCCTCAGTTGATTGCACTGGTTCTTATTACTCTGGTCTCTGTGATCATCTTTAGCAGTGATGGAGTCCAACGCATTGGTGAGATCGATGTGTCACTGCCTTCAATGACCTTGCCCTATTTCACCTATGATCAGCTTCAGATTATGTTGGTCGATGCGATGGTGTTGGGCATGCTTGGTTGTATCGATTCAATGCTTACCTCGGTCGTGGCGGACAACCTGACCCGAACAGAGCATGACTCCAACAAAGAGCTGTTTGGACAGGGGTTAGGCAATATCATGTCTGGTCTGTTCGGTGGTCTACCAGGTGCTGGTGCCACTATGGGCACCGTGGTCAATATTCAGTCTGGAGGGCGAACACCACTCTCAGGTGTTATAAGGGTTCTCGCACTGGCAATAGCTGTGTTTGGAGCAGGTTCATTGATCGAAAATATCCCTTTAGCGGTGCTGGCTGGTATTGCGGTAAAAGTGGGTGTCGATATTCTGGACTGGTCGTTCATTAAACGGGTTCACCTTGTCTCTAAATACAGCACGATGATCATGTATGCCGTTCTACTACTAACGGTCTTTGTCGATCTGATCGTTGCGGTGGGTGTCGGTGTCTTTGTCGCGAACGTCATCATCATCCGTAAGTTATCCGATGTTGAGGCTGAGAAGGTTCGCTCTATGTCCGATGTCGATGATGAGATTCCGCTGACCCCTGAACAGCAGTCCCTGTTGAATGAGGCGAATGGCCGTATCCTACTGGTCTACCTTTCGGGAGCGATGATTTTTGGTGTCTCCAAAGCCTTAGCCCGTGAGCGAAAAGACATCGCTAAACACGATGCGGTTATTTTTGATCTCAGTGACGTCAGCTATTTAGATGACACCATGACGCTCTCCATTGAGAACGTCATACTCGAAGCCTTAGATCTTGGTAAAGAGGTGCGTCTAGTGATGGCACCGGGCGCTGAGAAAGATCGATTGATTCGCCTTGGCCTTGATCAGCGCCTCCCGGCTGATCGTATAACAGAATCAAGAACCGAGGCATTGAGGCAGTCACTTTCCAGTTTATAAGCTAAGCTGAAGCAAAAGAGATTTGGAGGTCTACTATGTTCAGTTTGATCTTTAAGACAGTTCGCCACCTGTTACTCAGGGTATTGCTTCCGCTCAGTCTGCTCTTTTCAGGCGCGGCCTCAGCTAAAACGGTTAAAGAGATCCTTGCACTTGAAGAAGCGCCACCAGGAGTGGTGTTTGAAATTTTGGCGCCTAATCCACAACAGTGGCAACGGATTCAACCTCGTTTGATGGGCGCCATAGACTCTTTGCGATCAGCTTTTCCAGATCTCGATATAGCGGTGGTTAGCCACGGCAATGAACAGTTCGCTCTGACCACTGAGAATGAGAGTAAGTTCCCACTTCTGCATCAAGGGGTTCGTGATCTAGGTGAATCTGGCGTGGATCTGCATGTGTGTGAAACCTTTGCGAGTTGGAGCAACGTCACTGCAGATGCTTTTCCAGACTACGTTGACGTTGCCCCTTCTGGCCCCGCGCAGATCAACAACTACGTTGCGATGGGGTATCTGTTGGTGGATCAGTTCGCGTTTTAATTCGCTCTCTGATTTAACATCTCTTTAATCTCAGCCAGCTGTTTTTGAAGATCAGCGATGGTTGGCTCATTAGCCTCGATCGCTTCCTCTTTAAGGATGCGCTCATGCTCCTCATTCATCACATTGACGACAATGCCGATTACCATGTTCAAGAAGGCGAAGGCCGTTAAGAATATAAAGGATAGGTAGTAGATCCAGCTTAGACTGTAGACCGTCATCGTTTCGTACATGACATCGGTCCAATCCTCAAAGGTCATCACCCTAAAGAGCGTCAACATCGACACTGCGACATCACCCCAAAGGTCAGGGTTAATCGCAGCAAAGAGCGTCGCACCAATGGCAGCATAGACGTAGAAGATGATGAACATCAGCAGAAGGACGTACCCTAGCTGAGGCAGTGCTTTGATCAACGAGTTCAGCAGCATGCGAAGCTCTGGAATGATGCTGACCATTCGGAAGACGCGGAACACGCGAACTAGACGTGCGACCAGAGCGGTATCGGCCTGACTGACAGGGATCAGGCTGATCACAACCACTAAGGTGTCGAATAGGTTCCAGGGATCCTTAAAGAAGGTGCGCTTGTTCTCATCGGCAATGAAACGAACCGTGATCTCGACCAGAAAGAAGACGGTAACAGCGATATCCAGCCAACCAACAATCATCTCAGCGGTGTCAGAAAGGTCAAAGGTCTTGGCACCAATAAGGAGCGCCGAGCCAATAATCACCGCAATTACGGTGAGCTCGAAGAGTTTGTTAGAGCGGATTTTAACGAGTGTCGATAGTAAAGCGTTGCTGTTCATTGGCTTAGAAATTCACTACATAAAATGGACGCTGATAGTAATTGAAAATACTGGAGTTGTGGAGAGGGTAGCTCTTGAGCTCTGTGTGAAAATTAATGAAGATCTATGCTGTACCGTTTAAGCGTCTCGAAACTGATAATCTCAAGTGTTTTTGCATTAGTTGCGGATAGATTAACTCTCGGGGCGCACCCTGAAACCTCAGCTTCCTCCCATCGTTGAGCACATAGGCACCAAGAGTCGCCTGGCTTTAAACCGGGGAACTGATATTCAGGCCGGGCGGTAATGAGATCATTCCCTTTGCGAAGTGAGAAGAGCAGAAACTCCTCCGTCATCACAGCGCAGACCGTGTGGGTTCCGCGATCATATTCATCTGTGTTGCAACATCCGTCTCTGTAATAGCCAGTTAGCGGATCACTGCTACACGTTTCAAGTGGCGTGCCTAATACGTTTAACTGTTGGTTGTTCATCTGTTTTACCTTAATGATTTATCGACTTATCCTATATAGGCCACCATTGGGTGCGTCACTCAACACTAAAATTGAGCCATCATTGGCCTGTTCAACGTCTCTAACTCTTCCCATCTCATCATTGAATAATCTCTCCTCTGAAACGGGCAGATTGCTATCAGGATCTATGACGATTCGGTAGATGCTTGTGAACTTCAAAGCGCCAACCAAAAGATTGCCCTGCCATTCGGGAAACATCTCTCCGGTATAGAAGGTCATTCCCGATGGTGCAATGCTTGGATCCCAGACCCAGAGAGGATCGGTATATCCATCGGGTGATGAGTTAAGACCTATATCCCCACCTATGTACTCCTTACCGTAAGAGACGGTTGGCCAACCGTAGTTGTTATCTTGCTCAATGAGATTGATCTCATCACCACCGCGTGGACCATGTTCATGAGACCATAAAAGTCCTGTATTAGGCTGTAATGCAAGACCTTGTGGGTTTCGATGACCCATCGAGTAAATCTCAGGCAACCAATCTTGCTGAGTATTGGCTGGCTCCGGCTCAACAAGGTTCAGTCGAATAATTGATCCAGCATGATTGGAGGGGTTTTGAGCGTTACTGCGATCACCACGGTCGCCCAAAGAGGCAAACAGGTAGTTGCCCTTTATGACTATCCGACAGCCGAAGTGTGCACCGGAGGGAGAGCGATGGTTGGAGACAAAAATATCCTTGGGTGTTAAAAGCTGATACCCATCCAATTTGGCCGATGCGATCGCCAAGCCTGCGCCACCTTTTAACGGTTTGCTGTAGCAAAGATGTACCCTATTTGATTGTTCATCATAGGCGACATCGAGAAGCCCGCCTTGCCTAAAACTTGCTACAAACGGGGTGGGTAAAACGGCTCTTTGCTGCCCGGTTGTAAGGTTAATGCGCAAAAGGGCACCGGCTCTTGCTGTCACGAGGACCTCTTCATCGTTAAGGACAGCGATACCCCAAGGGTGAGAAATGTCTGAACCTATTTTTTCGATTGTGAAGGCAAATGAAGCCTGGCCTAGTAGTAAGGCTGATAGGAGAGTGATGACTTTCATTTCAGATACCGTTGGTTTTTATGTAGTTACGGTATTTGGGCTGGGGTGGATTTTTGGCCAGATTTATGAAAACACCTCCTGTGTTTTCACCCTTCGGGCCGTCGCACCTTTGGTGCTCCTTTCAAGGCCAGATTTGCGATTACACATCCTGTGCAATCGTCCTTCGGACTGCCTTCGGCATCCCAAAATGCTATCCATGCATTTTGGTGAACTGAGTTGTTACTTCACATCCTGTGAAGTAATCCTGCGGACTAGCTTTCAGCTATCCAAATAATGCTGTCCTGCATTATTTGTCGTCAGTTCTGCATCTGGCCCATCCGCCAGACGAAAAAAACGGTATAAACCCTGCGGGCCTATACCTTTTTTTACGTTGGTAGCGGGGGTGAGGTTTGAACTGGTGACCTTCACCGCGGAGCTAATAAGAGTGAGCCCGACGTGGTTTTTTGGGTCGTAGATTCAAGCCAGATTTATGAAAACACTTCCTGTGTTTTCACCCTTCGGGCCGTCGCACCTTTGGTGCTTCGTTCAAGGCCAGATTTGCGATTACACATCCTGTGCAATCGTCCTTCGGACTGCCTTTGGCATCCCAAAATGCTATCCATGCATTTTGGTGAACTGAGTTGTTACTTCACATCCTGTGAAGTAATCCTGCGGACTAGCTTTCAGCTATCCAAATAATGCTGTCCTGCATTATTTGTCGTCAGTGCTCATATATTCGCCCCCACCAACGAAAAAAGGGAAGTGCACTTTGAAGTACACTTCCCTTTTTTACGTTGGTAGCGGGGGCCAGATTTGAACTGACGACCTTCGGGTTATGAGCCCGACGAGCTACCGGGCTGCTCCACCCCGCATCAACGTGGGGCGTATTATACATAGGTTTAAGGTTGCTACAAGCCTGTTTCTAAAATATTACGATATTCTTCCACTATTTTTTTAGTTTGGTACTCTTTGTAGCCTATTTTAAGGAGTATGGCGTTGCACGATTACTATTTAGGCTTACCTCAGTGGCAACATCCTGTTTGGGAGGGCGGCTGTTTGGCAGGGGGTGGGACTGCGCTACAACGTTATGCTCGTCAATTTTCATCGGTTGAGGGAAACACGACTTTTTATGGTTTGCCTAAACCGGATACGGTGAAGCGTTGGCGGGATGAGACGCCTGATGACTTTCGATTCTGTTTTAAGTTCCACCAAGATCTTTCTCATCGCAGTGCTTTAGAGGTGGCTAATCCTAAAGTGGCCGAGCAGTTTGAAGTGTTGGAGCCGCTGGCGGATAAAATCGGGCTGCTCAATCTGCAGCTACCAAAAAGCTTTAACAGTGAAGGGATTGAGCATATCCATCGATTTCTGTTGGCTCTACCTAAAGCCTTCAACTACTCGGTTGAAGTTCGTCACCCTGAGTTCTTTGCGAAAGGGGACGAGGAGAGGGCGTTTAATCAGATGCTGCTGGAGACAGGCGTCAATCGTGTGATGTTCGACACCCGTCCCATTTTTGCAGTAACCGCCATGGACTCAGCTACCTTAGATGCTCAGCAGAAGAAGCCCAAAGTACCGCTCCATGTCATTGCAACTAGCAAGCATCCACAGGTGCGTTTTATATCGACTATGCAGTGGCAGGAGTCTGATCGCTATTTAGATCAGTGGGTCACTAAGGTGTTGCAGTGGATCGATGAGGGGAGAGTGCCTTATCTCTTCTTTCATACGCCAGATTGTGCTGAAGCACCGGAACTGGCTGCGCGTTTTGTCGATAAGTTGAAAGAGGCAAAACCCTCTGTGCAGGGGGCAACGCCTGAGTTGCTCGCGTCGGAACAGAGCTCTCTATTTTAGAGAGTCCGTTCTCCTAGTGTAACGCGTGAGTTTGTGCCAGTGTGAAGGGGGCAATGGTCGCTTGAAAGGTCTCATTTTCGTCGGTGATCATGTCGTAGTGACCCTGCATGGCACCCACCTCAGTCGCTAAGACCGTGCCGCTGGTGTAGCTGTAGCTTTTGCCCGGTTCAATGGTGGGCTGTTCACCGACAACTCCTTCCCCTAATACCTCTTGTGTCTTCTCATTACCATCGGTAATCAGCCAGCGGCGGCTCAGTAGCTGGATAGGCATAGGGTTATGGTTGGTGATGGTGATGTGGTAAGAAAAGACGTAGCGATGTGTCTCTGGATCCGATTGGTCGGTCAGATAGTCGGTTGTCACATCGATCGCTACGTTTCGGCTCAGTTCATAATCTTGCATGTATAGACAGTCTCGTCGTGCAGTGCTTATTCAGCGCTGTTTCGTAAATCATAGATCGCGTCAGCGATGGCGACAAATTCAGCGAGAGAGAGGCGCTCAGGGCGTAATCCAGGATCAATACCCAAGGCTTCAAGTTGCTCGCCGGTAATCCAACCCTTCATATTGTTACGCAGAGTTTTACGTCGCTGACTGAAACCGGTTCTGACAACGTCAGCCAACAGCTCAGCACTTTTTGCTTGTATGGGTAGCGTTTTGTGCGGAATCAATCTAACAATGGCGGAATCGACCTTCGGTGCCGGATTAAAGGCGCCGGGTGGTACGATAAAGAGCTTTTCTACCTGACAGTAGTACTGCGCCATTATGCCAAGGCGGCCGTAGTGATTTTCCCCCGGCTGTGCAGCTAGACGTTCCACCACCTCTTTCTGCAGCATGAAGTGCATGTCGCTGATCAATCCTGAAAAACTCAAGAGATGGAAAATCAGCGGCGTTGAGATGTTGTAGGGCAGGTTGCCGATCACGCGAAGTGGGCGCTCATCTTGTTGCAGTGACGAGAAGTCAAACTTGAGAGCATCCGCCTCGTGAATCTTAAACTTATCTTCATACCTAAAAAACTTGGTACGCAGGACTGGGACGAGATCACGGTCTAACTCTACCGCTTCCAGCGCACCGGCGAGCTCTAGAATCTCTTCTGTAAGTGCACCTAAACCGGGACCAATCTCAACGAGGTGCTCTTCAGGTTTTGGATTAATCGCAGAGATGATACGACCAATAATAGTAGGGTCGTGCAGAAAGTTCTGACCGAAACGTTTGCGGGCCACGTGCCCAGGGTTTTTACTGCTCATATCAACCTATGATTGTTTACGGTTAGAAGCCATCTCGGCAGCATAACTAAGGGCGGTCTGCAAAGAGCCTGCATCGGCTCTGCCTGTGCCGGCAAGATCCAACGCGGTGCCGTGATCGACTGAGGTGCGCACAATAGGCAGACCCAAGGTGATGTTCACTGCTTGGCCAAACCCTTTGTATTTGAGAACCGGCAGCCCTTGGTCGTGGTACATCGCAAGCACCGCATCAGCGTCTTTTAGATGATGTTCAGTGAAGAGCGTATCGGCAGGGAGTGGGCCAATCAGGTTAACACCCTGTTCCCGGTAGCTATTCAATACCGGTTCGATCGTGTCGATCTCTTCACGTCCCATATGGCCGCCTTCGCCAGCATGGGGGTTTAAGCCTGCAACCAAGACGCTGGGTTTGTCACAACCAAAGTAGTGCTTCAGATCATCCAACAGAATATCGATGACCGAACGAAGTAGCGGTTGCGTTACCGCTTGAGGCACTTCAGATAATGGCAGGTGTGTCGTTGCAAGAGCAACTCGTAGCCCTTCGGTCGCCAACATCATAACAACCTGATCGACGTCACAACGCGATTGTAGAAACTCTGTATGGCCTGTGAAGGGGTAACCGGCATCATTGATAACACCCTTATGAACCGGTGCTGTGCAGATGGCATCAAACATGCCACCCAAAGCCCCGTCTACAGCTAAACGAAGGGTATTCAGAACATAGACGCTATTGAGCGGATCCAGTTGGCCTGGAATAACATCGGCATTCGATGGGGTGCCGATGTAAAAGAGCTCTCCAGGCTGACAGCCAACGGCAGGCTGGTCTGGATCAAACTCATGCAGTTTGATCGGCAAGCCTAAGAGTTTTGCGCGATCGACAATAATGTCAGGGTCACAGATGATGACCAGTTGGTGCTCAGAGCCTTGCTGGGCAATCTGAACACAAAGGTCTGGACCGATGCCGGCAGGCTCGCCCGGGGTCAGTGCAATTCGAAGAGCCACTACTTCACCTTAATGTCGACGTAGGCTTCTGAGCGAAGTTCACGTAACCAAGTGGAGAGTGCTTCATCGTACTTACGTTTACGGATTTCTGAGCGGGCTTGGTTTTCACGCATCTCAGTGGTGAAGTCCTGTTGGCGACGCTCTTGTACCTGAACAATGTGCCAGCCAAAACGAGATTCGAAAGGCTCGCTCACCTCATTAATAGCCAGTTTGTCCATCTGCTGTTCAAACTCAACAACCATCTTGCCCGGTTGTATCCAGCCTAATTCACCACCCAATGAGCCGCTGCCCGGGTCATCGCTGTAGCGGCGCGCCAACTCTTCAAATGGCTCGCCCTCTTGGAATCGAGTGTAGAGCTCTTCAGCGAAGGCTTGAGCCTGTGCTGATGTGCGAATCTCTGAAGGGGCTACCAAAATGTGGCGTGCTCGAGTTTCGGTTACCAGTGTGGCTTGATCGCCACGACGCTCGCGCAACTGCAGTAGGTTAAAGCCTGAAGGGGTTCTAACCACTTTAGAGACGTCGCCATTCGCCAGACCTGAAACAGCAGAGAATATTTGGGTCGGTAGCTCTTGTGCTTTACGCCAACCCAGGTCACCGCCATTGAGCGCATTGGGTGCGTCCGAGCTGCGTACTGCTAGATCCGCAAAATTAGCGCCTTGATCCAGTTCGGCTTTGAGTTGGTTGGCGCGCTCTTGAGCAGATTTAATCTGCTCTGGCGATGCAGGTGAAGGGAGAGCCACTAGAATGTTGCTCAGTAGATATTCACTACGGTCTTGGTTCTTCGCCAAATCTGAATTGAGGTAGTTCTGAACCTCTTGGTCCGTTACGGTAACTCGACGGTTGACGTTGCTCTGCTGAACACGGCTAATGATCAGTTCACGACGAATCTGATCACGCACCTGCTGATAGTCACGCCCTTCGTTGATCAACGCTTTACGGAAATCACTCAGGGATAGGTTGTTCTGCTGAGCGATGCGGTTCATCGTACTGTTCAGCTCACTATCACTGACGCGAGTGCCTTGGCGCTCTGCCAGTTGCAGTTGAATACTCTCAATGATCAGCTGCTCTTTGACCTGATTAGCCAAAACCTCAGCGGGTGGTAGCTGAGCTTTACGTGCCGTTAATTGAGCACGGATATCACTAATTCGCTGATCCACTTCGGAGCTCATGATGATGCTTTCGTTAACTACGACGGCAACACGGTCCAGTGCAACGGGCTCTGCAAGCAAGGAGCTGCTTGAGAGGGCCAAAATCGCCGAAGCGATCAAATGTTTAAAAGTTGTCACGGTCATCCTCGTTATAACCCGTTAAATCCTCAAGGAACTGACGACCTTCGCTCTGGCCAAAGGCGCCCAGACCGCGAAGAATGAATTGAATGTAGAACTTGTTCTCACGTTCGAAATCGCTGCTGCCGTCGACAATACTTCGCTGTCCGGTAAAGCGCACCTTCCAACAGCAGTTTTCGTACTCGATACCGGCAAGCGTCTCTAGGTTTTCAGACTCTTTGATATCTTGGGTGTATCGAGCAACGCCGCTCCACTCTGTCGTGATCGGCCAACGCGTGGCCAGATCGATCTGGTTGAAGGTGTTGTTGCCGTCACTGCTCTGCGTTTTACGTAGGTTTGCGTAGAGTAGTCGCTCATCATCTGGACGGTAGTAGGCACGATAGTTTTCGGTCAGTAGCGCAGCTGTTTCACGATCAATGCGCGAGTCATGGCTCAGCGTCAGCACTTCAGAGGGCTTCCAGCTGGCGTAGACAGCGTAATCCGATTGATCTGCTGTACCGGTTGAATCGCCTGGGCGAGCATCGTGATCACCAAAGTAGTGAGCCTGTGCAATGCCTGCCGAGATCAGCTCACGCCCCGTTAGACTGTAGACTTTGCTCTCTAGACCTAGGGTTGCTTGATCGGTATGGCTGACACGGTCATTACCGGAGTAGCCTAAATTATCGAACAGGTTGCCGTAGCTAAAGCCAAGGGCGCCTGAGTCAAAGTTAAGTGTGTCTGTATCCTCACCATCAACATGTATCAGTTTGATGCGTGGCTCTAGCGTCTGAGTGGCAATCTCGCCCTGACGTTCAAAGATCAGGCCTGAATCCAACGAGGCAAACAGGTTGGTGTGCGACGCACTGCTATTATCTGAGAAGTCATAGCTTGAGTGCCAAACGCCCGCTTCAGGTCGTAGGTAACCCCAAGTGGTCTCCGCGCTGTAACCGATTGACTGGCGGGCATGAAGACGACTGCCGTCGGTTGCGCTCTCATTGGTTGAATCAAACTGTGTGTACTGCACGGCGAGATTCAGCACTGTCTCATTCAGACTTTGGCTGGTACTGAAGTTGAGCTGAGGCATGCGCTTGTAGCTGGTTGAGTTATCTAGAATCTGATAATCATTAACCAGTGCCGATGCACTCCAGCCATTACCGCTATAGGCTACTTGAGCACGCTGAGAAAGTACATCAGCAGCCGGTACTGCCAGCGTTACCGGCGTTAGGTCGTCAAAGTAGTTGTCATCACTGACGCGAGTGAAGCTGACATCACTCGACCAGTTGGGTGCCGGAGTGCCGGTATGATTGAAGTCGATCAACCAACGTTCACTCCCCTGAAGATCATCATCGGGAAGCCAGCTGGTATTCAGCGTGTTCATGCTGAAGCTGTTGAGGTAGCGCGCCTCGTTTTCAAACAGTACGCCACGCTGTTCGATGATGCGCGTCGTTAGCGTGTCATCGATGTTAGGCGCAATGTTGAAGTAGTAGGGCAGAGCCAGATCGTAACCATCCTGCTCGCTGGTGCTGAGGGATGGATAGAGTAAGCCCGTTCTGCGCGTGTCATTCAATGGCCAGTAGAAGTAGGGCAGGTAGAAGACCGGTACACCAGCAACTTCAAATCGGGTATTCCACGCCTCTCCATACCCCTCTTGAGGATAGAGCTCCATCTGCGCTGCTCGAATGCCCCAATCGTTATTACCCGGTTCACAGTAGGTAATCAGTGTATCTTCGGCTTCAACGCGCTGATCACCAAAGCGTGTCATCGCTTCTGCATCACCGCGCATATGTTGATCATGCATGACGAAGCGCGCTTCATTGGCGATGGCGATCTTATTGTTCAGGTCAGCAGACATGGCATCTGCAATCATCAACAGGTTGGGTTCACGGTAACGCACATCGCCACGCAGTAGGGCTTGTCGCGATTGCGCTTCAAACTCGGCGAGGTTGGACTTAATCTGGCGACCAGACTCTTCGATGATGACGTTGCCACGTAAAATGGATAAACCATCGAGATCGGCATCGGATTCGTCAGCGTTGATGACCGTGCTGCTCTCTTCGTTACCGGGAGCCAGATCGCCAACCCAGATGTCAGGCTCATCATAGCGACCTTTGCAGACCAGTCTTTCAGCATCCAGAGGTGCTAAACGAACCCAGTCTAAATTGATGTCACGTCGGTCATCACTAGGGTCACGAATGATGGCCCGAGCTGGAAGAGTGACTGCCTCAATCGGCTCATCTGTCGCTTCGCTCGTTGCAGTTGTTGCAACAGCTTTTGTGTCAGGCTCTGGTTTAGCGTCCGTTTTAACGGGTTCAGGTTTGGCGGCGATTGTCTGTTCTGGTTTCTGCTCTGGCTCGGCGGTCAGAGAATTTTTGGGCTCTTGCTCTTTTTTGGGCTCTGGCAGCGGTTTAGGCAGCGGTTTTGTGATCTGTGCTTCGATCGCATCTTCAGTTGCTGAGATGCGAGTTAACGGAACCGGTTCAGGTTTGTAATCGGCAGAAGCACCGCAGCTCCAACCTCGGTCAGTCTGCTGACAGTCCCAGGCGCCCGCTGCATTAGCGGCGTTTGAACCACCTGCAACAACCAAGCCTAAAATGATTTTTGTAATTGCGTTTTTTTCGAAGGGCATTGAATGCGATCCGCTGGCTACCGAGACGACGTTTAAGTAGCCTCAAAAGTCGAGTAATATTGGGCACTTATAATAAAGATTCCCGCTCTTCAGTACCAGAGGTTAACGTAAATGGGTTCGCGCCAAGCGCAATTAAAAAACTGGGCTAGACAGGTTTGGCCCTATGCCGATCGCGACCAGCTAGAGATTACCCCTGTCAGCGGTGATGCCAGTTTCCGTCGATACTTCCGTGCGTCGACGCCTACAGCAGAGTTAATCGCTGTGGATGCCCCACCAGAGAAAGAGAATTCAGAGCCATTTGTGCGTATCGCTAAAGAGTGGTCTGAAAAAGGCATTCATGTGCCTGAAGTGGTGGCTGATGATCTTGCTTTAGGCTTTATGCTGCTGGAGGATTTTGCTGATCAGCAGCTCTTAGATCGCCTGAAATCCGAAGGTGATGCGTCCTATCTTCAGGCATTAGAGACGCTGTTGGGTATTCAGATGCTGCCGGCTGAGGGCTTGCCCAACTATGATGCCGCCGTGCTGACACGTGAGATGAATCTTTTCCCAGAGTGGTTCTTAGGTGAGATGCTTGGCATCACAGAGGGCTGGGATAGCCTTCTAGAGAAGACCTATCAGCAGTTGATCGAATCGGCGTTCAGTCAACCTCAAGTTTGTGTGCATCGCGACTATCACTCGCGCAATCTAATGCCGTTAGTCGATGGCGGACTGGGTGTGATCGATTTTCAGGATGCATTGATCGGTCCTGTCACCTATGACTTGGTGTCACTGTTACGTGATAGCTACATCGAGTGGCCAGAGTCAACGGTCGCTGAATGGGTAGAAAACTACCGCCTCATGCTGATGGATGTCGGTTTCTCTTTGCCAGACTCAGTAGGGTTTAAAAAGCTCTTCGATCTGATGGGCATGCAGCGTCAGCTCAAGGTGTTGGGTATCTTCTCCAGACTATACCTGCGTGATGGGAAATCGGGTTACCTTAAAGATATTCCATTGACCTTCGAATACCTCTATCGAGCTGCTTCGACCCATTCGGAATTCTCCGATCTAAAAGAGGCGCTATCTGGGCTGATACCTGCCATGCGTCAACACGAGCTGCTTGGTCAGCATATCGCTTCAGAGTGGCCAAAACCGTGAAAGCTATGATTTTAGCGGCGGGCTTGGGAACTAGAATGCGCCCGCTGACACTAACAACCCCCAAGCCTTTGATACCGGCTTTGGGAAAGCCTTTGATTGTTTATCAGATCGAAAATCTGGTTCGCGCGGGCATCACTGATATTGTGATTAATCACGCTTGGCTCGGTGATCAGATTGAGCGAACACTGGGCAGTGGCGAGCAGTTTCGTTGCTCATTGCGATATTCAGCTGAGCAGGAGCCTCTTGAGACGGCAGGTGGTATTCGTAAAGCTCTGCCGATGCTCAAATCAGAAGATTCAGATCAGCCTTTTATTTTGGTCAATGGGGATGTCTATCTCTCCCAAGAGTACTCAGATCTGGATTTAACTCTGGATTCAGACGACCTGGCTAAACTCTGGTTGGTTGATAATCCAAGCTGGCACAGCGATGGCGACTTTGCCCTGTCTGATCAGCGAGTCTCACTTCAGGGTGACGAAAAGCTGACTTTTGCGGGTGTGAGTCTGTTACGACCTTCACAGTTTGATGAGTTGGCGCTTAACGAAAAAGCGGCATTAGCGCCGCTTTTACGCAGAATGATAGAGCAGTCTAAAGTGGCCGGTGCTAAGCTAGGCGGATATTGGAATGATGTGGGTACGGTGGATCGCCTTGCCGATGTTGAAACCTTTTTGAAAGAGGCGGGTTGATGAATCCTCAAGCCATAGGCGAACAAATTTTTCGATACCGTTCCGGTGTAGTGTTAGGTGCACTGGTAGGCCTGTTTACCGGTGGTATCTGGGGTCTGATTTTTGGTGGTTTTTTAGGCTTTCAGTTAGAGCGTGGCATTCGTTCAGCTAAGCAGATGGCACCACAGTTAATCTTCTTTCGAGCGACCTTTGCCGTCATGGGGCGTATCGCAAAAGCGGATGGGCGAGTGACCGAGGATGAGATCGCATACGCCCGCTCCGTGATGGATCGAATGCAGCTCGATGAGTCCAAGCGCCGAGAGGCGATAGAGTACTTTACCGAGGGTAAGTCCCCAGACTTTGATCTGGATCCACTGTTGCGCCCACTTGCTGCAGTCTTTAGACATCGTAATGACCTGCGCATGATCTTTTTTGAATTGCAGATGGCAGCGGCTTTTGCCGATGGTGAAATCAGCGATGCCGAGCGTTTGGTGATTGTCGATATCTGTCAGCGACTGGGTCTTAAACGCGATGCCATTGATGCTCTGATTCGTCGAATGCAGGCGCAAAGCAGTTTTCATCAGCACTGGCAGGGTGGTGCACCGACTCAGCAGCGTATCGATGAGGCCTATGGTGTACTCGGTGTCGATGCCAGTGCCACTGATGCACAGGTAAAAAGGGCTTGGCGTAAGCTGATGAGTCAGCACCACCCTGATAAGCTGGTCTCAAAAGGTTTGCCAGAAGAGATGATGCAGCTGGCTAAAGAGAAGGCACAAGAGATCCAGGCGGCCTATGACCTGATTCGAGAGGTCCGCAAAGCCAGTTAACGGCCCATTAAAAGAGTCTTCAGTTTTTCTTTCTGTTGTCTCTTTTAGCACTGACTTAAAATGAACCCAATTAAACAGCTAGGTTAGACCCATGAAAGATTTTTTGATTGCCCCTTCGATATTGTCAGCGGATTTTGCTCGTTTAGGTGAAGAGGTTGAAAACGTATTGGAAGCAGGCGCCGATATTGTCCACTTCGATGTGATGGATAATCACTACGTTCCTAACCTAACCATTGGCCCAATGGTCTGTAAGGCACTGGTTAACCATGGCATTCAAGCGCCAATTGATGTGCATCTGATGGTTAAACCTGTCGATCGTCTTATCGGTGACTTCATTGATGCTGGCGCCAGCTACATCACCTTCCACCCTGAAGCGTCTGAGCATATCGATCGCTCACTGCAGATGGTGCGTGACGGGGGTTGTAAGTCAGGTCTGGTGTTCAACCCAGCAACGCCGCTGCACTACCTTGATCATGTCATGGATAAAGTCGACATGATTCTTCTAATGTCTGTAAACCCAGGTTTTGGTGGCCAGAAATTCATTCCAGGAACGCTGGATAAGTTGCGTGAAGCACGTCGTCGTATTGATGAGTCTGGTCTAGATATCCGACTGGAGATAGACGGTGGTGTAACGACCAGTAATATTGCAGAGATCGCTAAAGCGGGTGCCGATACGTTCGTTGCAGGCTCTGCGATCTTCAATACCGATGACTACAAAGCAACCATCGACACAATGCGAGCGGAGCTAGCTACCACGCGATGAGACTCTTTGCCGATCAAGCGCCCAAGCTCATCATGTTAGATCTGGATGGAACTCTAGTCGATTCCGTTCCAGATCTTACCGTCGCGGTTGATCAGATGTTGAAAGCTGTTGGTAAACCCGAGGCGGGTGATGCCAAAATTCGAACCTGGGTTGGTAATGGTGCGCATGCGCTGGTCGCTAGGGCGCTGTCGGATGCAATGGACTATCCAGCTGATCTTCAAAATACGCCGGAGTATCAGCACGCCTATCAGTTGTTTCTTCACTACTACGAAGCGTCTAATGGCGTGACGGCTTGTACCTACCCTGGGGTTAAAGAGGCGCTAGCGCGTTGGAGTCAAAAAGGCATTAAGCTGGCGGTTGTTACTAATAAGCCTATGCAGTTCACAACACCATTAATTGAAGGGGTGGGTATTGCTCATCTGTTTGATTTTGTGAGCGGTGGCGACTCGCTACCTAAACGTAAGCCCGAACCTGATCAGTTACTGGATATCATGGTTAAAGCGGGTGTGAATGCCGACGAATCGCTCATGGTGGGTGACTCTTCCAATGACATTAATGCCGCTCATGCTGCCGGCGTAGCCGCTCTGGCAGTGCCTTACGGATACAATCATGGGCGCCCTATTGAAGAGTGCAACCCAGATCAAGTAGTCGAGTCACTGGACTCTTTTCACCACTAATTGGCTATTAACTTTCAAGGATTGATGGTTAGCGCTTTATGGATAAGCTCTCCTTTTCGCTGTTCATTATTTTTGCTGGTCTGGGCAGTGGCTACCTGCTGCGCAGAGTCGTTGAAGCGTCTCTTATTAGGCTCCCTTTTGCGTTAACAACACTCAGTCGTGTGACGCGTGATTTAGGTATCATGGTGATGATACCCATCGCCTTTCTATTAGCGATCTGGGTGCTCGAGTTTACCGATACGACTCTGCTGGCACTGCCTTTGATCTGCCTATTTGCTTTGATAGTCGGCGGTCTGTTGGGGTATGGCTTAGGGCTATTGAATAAACAGGATCGTCCCGGTCGCGCTGTGATGGGTCTAACCACCAGCTTTACCAACATTGGTGCCATGGGCTCCTTGGTGGTCTACCTCTTTTTGGGTGAAGCAGGTTTTGCATTGGTTACCCTCTATCGCCTGTTTGAGGAGATCTTCTATTTTTTGGTGGGGTATCCGGTCGCGCAGTGGGTTTCAGGTAAAGGGAGTGAGGGGCTGACTCGTTTTCAGCGACTCATTAAGGTGATTAAGCAGCCATTTCTTATCGCCATTTTAACGGCGTTTAGCCTTGGGTTTCTGTTTAACCTCAGCGGAATAGACCGCCCTCTATTTCTAGACAGTGCGAATGATTGGGTCATTCCGATCGGGACCTTCAGTATGCTGGTGTCGGTCGGCTTGGGATTGAAAGTGACCAGTATCGCGCGCTACGCCAAATATTCACTGCAAGTGGCCATTACCCGCGTCACTCTGGTACCGCTGTTGACCCTCTCTATGGCCTGGTTGGTTGGATTGGGCGAATACGCCGGTGGCTTGGCGCTCGGCGTCGTGTTGATATTGAGCTCCATGCCCCCTGCGGTCAACTCAGTGGTGGCCAGCGCCTATTACGATTTGGATGTTGATCTGGCTAACTCAAATTGGATTGTCTCGACGCTTTCGATGGCGTTGGTGGTTCCTTGGCTCTACTTCGCTCTGCATTTAATGCAATTGGTCTAGGATCGCCTAAAGGCTAAGGATTTTCTTCTAAAGAGGTTGCGAACCCGATTGGGATTGGGCATCGTACAGCATCACCAAAAGATAACAGTGATTGTTATAACAGTTGCGCGTGCGCTGCGAGCACGAAGAAAGGAAATACCATGGATATTAAAGAGGCATTAGCCTTAGTTGTTGCGGGGCATCACCTATCGCGTGATGAGATGACCGCGGCTATGCGCCAGATCATGACAGGTGAGGCGACCGACGCACAGATTGGTGCTTTTCTAACAGCGCTTCGCATTAAAGGCGAAACGGTAGAAGAGATTACCGCAGCAGCCGATGTTATGCGCTCTCTAGCAGTGCCGGTGAGCGTCACAGACCCTCAAGCGGTGGATATTGTCGGTACAGGCGGTGATGGTTCAAACCTGTTTAATGTCTCTTCTGCGACCTCGTTTGTTGTCGCAGCTGCGGGCGGTACTGTAGCAAAGCATGGTAATCGTTCGGTCTCTTCAAAATCAGGTGCTGCAGATCTTCTTGAGGCGGCGGGGATTCACTTGGCGCTGAACCCAGAGCAGGTGGCTCGCTGTATTGATGAGGTGGGAGTCGGCTTTATGTTTGCGCCTCAGCATCACAGTGCGATGAAGCATGCCATCGGTCCTCGTCGTGAGTTGGCGATGCGCACGCTGTTTAATGTTTTGGGTCCTCTGACCAACCCAGCGGGTGCCAAGCACTACCTCATGGGTGTGTTTGATGAGTCTCTATGTCGTCCTATGGCTGAGGCTTTGCGCAGCTTGGGTGCCGTGCACGCTTTGGTCGTTCACTCTAATGATGGTCTGGATGAGATCTCGCTTGCGACCACAACGCAGGTGGCAGAGCTGAAAAACGGTGAAGTGACTGAGTATGAAATTACCGCTGAAAGCGCCGGTTTAGAGGCGCAAACCTTAGAAGGTTTGCAGGTGGCTGATGCGAACGAAAGTCTTGCTCTGATTCGAGCAGCGATGAGTGGTGCCAACCCTAAAGCAGCCGATATGGTAGCGCTGAATGCGGGTGCTGCACTCTACGCGGCAGACAAGGTTGAATCACTTAAAGCGGGTGTCCAGTTGGCGGTCGAGACGATCGCATCCGGTGCGGCGTTAGCGAAAATGGAAGAGCTGGCTCGTTTCAGTCAGGCGTTTAAGGAAGCCTAATGTCAAATATCCCAACGGTACTAACCCGAATTATTGATCGTAAATTTGAAGAGATTGCCGAGCGTTCAGAGCAGGTCTCTATCACTGATCTGAAAGCTCAAATTGAAGCGAACCGAGGCGGTGCCACTGATCCGCGCGGTTTCGTGAAATCGATGCGAAATGCATTGGCAGAAGGTCGCTCGGCCGTCATTGCTGAGATTAAAAAAGCGAGCCCCAGTAAAGGGGTGCTACGTGAACAGTTCCACCCAGCTGATATCGCGCAATCTTATGCCGTCGGCGGAGCAAGTTGTCTGTCGGTATTGACCGATGTTGATTTCTTTCAGGGGGCTACTGAGTACCTACAGCAGGCTCGTGCAGCCTGTTCGCTACCGGTCATTCGCAAAGACTTTATTGTCGATGAGTACCAGGTCTATGAAGCGCGTGCCATGGGTGCGGATTGTATACTGCTGATCGTCTCGGCGCTGGATGATGCCAAAATGAAAGAGCTCAACGACCTAGCTATATCGCTGGGTATGGATGTGCTAATCGAAGTGCACGATCGTGACGAGCTGCTCCGTTCTCTGCCGCTGGGCAACACCCTAGTGGGTATTAATAACCGTAACTTGCACACCTTTGACGTTAGCTTAGATGCCACCATACAGCTGTTGGCGGACATTCCTGATGATCGTATTGTAGTCACCGAGAGTGGTATTTTAGGGCCCGACGATGTGGCGCTAATGCGTCAGCATCAGGTAAACGCCTTCTTGGTGGGTGAGGCATTTATGCGTGCCGACGTGCCGGGTGAACGTCTGGCTGAGCTGTTTAAATAAAAGGATTTTATTATGCATGTTGAAGTGAGCTGGGAAGGGGAAGAGCGTTTTAAAGCGATTACCGACTCTAAGTTTGAAGCACATATTGATCGTGATTTAGAGACTGGGCCGCGTCCAATGGAATACATCCTGGTTGGCTTAGGTGGCTGTGCCAGTGTTGATGTCATGAGCATTCTGAAAAAAGCGCGCCAAGATGTGGTGAGCTGTGTTGCCTCCATTGATGCAGAGCGAGCAGACGCTGTGCCTGCTGTCTTCACTAAGATCCATCTGACCTTTAAGGTCACTGGCCACAATCTTAAACCGGCCGCGGTTGAGCGCGCGGCTCGTTTATCGGCAGAGCAGTACTGTTCAGTCTCTAAGATGTTGGAAGGCGGTGGAGTCGAGATTACTCACAGCGTGGAGATCAACGACGTATAATCCCGCACTGGACTTGCAAAAGGGCGCGCAGATCAGTATGATCACGCGTCCTTTTTTATATCAACCTCCTTGCTTTTGGAAAGATCGGCTGTAAAGGGGCCGGTCACTGACGATCCAAAGGCTAATAAACCGTAAGGAGCTACAATGCGTCACTACGAAGTACTGTTCATGGTTCACCCGAACCAGAGCGAGCAAGTGCCTGCAATGATCGAGCGTTACACGACTCTGATCGAAGGCGATAACGGCAAGATCCACCGTCTAGAAGACTGGGGTCGTCGTCAATTGGCTTACTCAATTAACAATGTACACAAAGCACACTACGTTCTTATGAACATCGAAGCTACTCAAGCTGTAATGGACGAGCTAGAAAACTTGTTCCGCTACAACGATGCTGTGCTACGTAACATGGTTATTCGCACTAAAGAAGCGATCACAGAGCCATCTCCAATCAAAGCTGCTGAAGCACGTGAAGAGCGTAAGCCTCGTCGCGAAGAGCGTCCAGCGCCAGCTAAAACTGAAGAAACTGCTCCAGCAGCAGCTTCTGAAGAATAATTTAAGTAGGAGATATTCAGATGGCACGTTTTTTCCGTCGTCGTAAGTTCTGTCGTTTCACTGCAGAAGGCGTTACTGAGATCGATTACAAAGATCTAGACGTCCTAAAAGGTTACATCACTGAAACTGGCAAGATCGTACCTAGCCGTATCACTGGTACTAAAGCTAAGTACCAGCGTCAGCTAGCTACTGCTATCAAGCGCGCTCGCTACGTAGCACTTCTTCCATACACTGACGGTCACGACCGTTAATAGTGATTGATAGCTCTATAGCTATCTTTGGGTGATTGTTTAATTTTTTACTGCAGGTATACCTGCAGCCTAAATGAGGTTTGAGAGATGGAAGTTATCCTCCTCGAGAAGATCGGTAAACTAGGTGCACTAGGCGATAAAGTTAACGTTAAAGCTGGCTTTGGTCGTAACTACCTGATCCCACAAGGTAAAGCAGTTTCTGCAACTGCTGCCAACGTTGCACGCTTCGAAGAGCGTCGTGCTGAACTAGAAGCGGCTGCTGCTGAAGCACTTGCTGCTGCGACTGCACGCGGTGAAGCTCTAGAAGGCAAAGAAGTAACTATCACAGCTACTGCTGGTGATGAAGGTAAACTGTTCGGCTCTATCGGCGCACGTGACATCGCAGAAGCGATCACTGCGGCTGGTGCTGAAGTAGAGAAGAGCGAAGTTCGTCTTCCAAACGGTGTTCTACGTAACATTGGCGAATACGAAATCGTTGTTCAACTACACGCAGAAGTATCTGCTACAGTGAACCTTAAGATCGCTGCTGAGTAATCAGACGCTTTCTTAAAAAAAACCGCGCTTCGGCGCGGTTTTTTTATGCCTAAACAGGTATAGTTACTTGCTCTAATCATTTTATTTCTGCAGTAATTAGACCATGCTCGATTTCCAAGACGACGATCTCACACAGGCCAAAGTACCCCCTCACTCGATAGAGGCGGAACAGTCGGTGCTGGGTGGCTTGATGTTGGACAACAACGCATGGGACGTTGTGTCGGAAGTCTGTCTGGAACAGCACTTCTACACCGGTGGGCATCGCATGATGTTCCGCACCATGCAGAAGTTGATCGATCAAGGTCGTCCAATCGATGTGGTGACGCTTTCTGAAGAGCTGGACCGTACCGGCGAGCTGGAACGTGCTGGCGGGCTAGAGTATCTAGTTGATCTTGCGCGCAACACGCCAAGTACATCCAACATTCGAGCCTACTCAGAGATCGTCCGCGATCGTGCCTTGCTGCGTCAGATGATTTCGGTCTCAACAGAGATCTCAGACTCCTCCTTCTTCCCTGATGGTCGTTCGGCCGATGAGGTGTTGAATGAGGCGGAATCTAAGATCTTTCAGATTGCAGAGAACCGTCCCAACCAGAGTGGCCCTCAATCGGTTAACCCACTGCTTAAAGCGGCCGTTGAACGTATTGATGAGCTGTTCAGTAATGGCGATGCACTGACCGGTCTAACCACTGGCTTTGACGACCTGAACGAACGCACCGGTGGTCTCCAGCCGTCAGATCTGATCATCGTCGCCGCAAGGCCATCGATGGGTAAATGCATTGTTTCAGGTTCACGATTAGTCGATCCTAAAACGGGTTCACGATTAACGATCGATGAGATGGTTGCCGAACAATATGGTTCAGTTACTGCAGTTAATGATCAGTTTAAGTTAGTGGAGGCCCGTGCTTCACAGTTTGTGGATGATGGCGTTAAACCTGTATTTGAAGTCAAAACCGCACTCGGTCGATCGATTAAAACAACGTTAACTCACCCATTTTTAACGGGTAAAGGGTGGAAGAAACTAGCCGATATTTCCACTGGTGAAAAAATTGGTGTGCCAAGGGTGCTGCCAATTTTTGGCTCGACACCCTTGCCAGAGTATCAAGTTAAAGCACTGGCTTATTTCTTAAGCGATGGCGGTACCACGCAAACTAACCCCATCTTTACTAATGTAAATAAAACCATTGTTGCTGACTTTAAACAGGCCGTTGAACAGTTTAATTCGGTTAAGGTGACTCGTACGAGTTACGATCATCGTGCGCCAAGCTACCGTGTTTCTGGGCGCTCTGAAAATACCAATCTAATGAGAGTTAGATTTGCAGCATATTTAGAAAACGCGATGCAAAGGTTTGGACTCTCAGGTAAGTCGTTAGCCAATAGATTATCACTCCAGCCGTCGACAATTAGTGCCTGGCGTAATGCCGTTTCTGTGCCAAATCCATTAGGTTACCAGTCCCTTTGTGATTTTTTTGGAAGCGAATTTCAACAGGAGACTCATGAGGTTTATGAGTCTAGTTCAACGTTAATTAACCCGGTGACAGTGTTCTTGAAAGAGCAGGGTGTTTGGGGTTGTTTAGCGCATGAAAAGGTTATTCCAGAAGCAGTTTTTAGCTTGCCAAAAAGTCATTTGAAGCTCTTCCTAAATCGTATTTTTGCATGTGATGGTGGAGTCTCATTCAGTTCAACTGGGCAGATTCGGATTAGTTACAGCAGTGCCAGTGAATCCCTAGCGAGTGATATCCAACATTTGCTTTTGCGTTTTGGAATAGTTGCCAAGCTAAGAACTAAGACGCACCACAAGCGTGACCAGTTCGAAGTTGAGCTGATTTCGCGCGAATCGATAGAAACCTTTATCACTCAGATAGGAATGATTGGTAAAGAGGATCGTCTTGCAAAAGCCAAAGCTGAGTTGTCATTAAAAAGATCTCACACAAACCGAGATGCACTGCCGGATTCAGTCAACGACTATATCCTTGAACTGAAAGGCGAGCAGAGCTGGCCAGATCTATTTGCACAGAAAGGGTTAGAGTGTCCGAATGGATTTAATCCACATTTACAGGGTGTAAGTAAGCGTTCGTTAAGTCGCCAAAAAGCTCGTTTTTATGCAGAGCTCTTTGATGATAGCTATCTGATGAGTCTCTCTAGTTCTGATCTATATTGGGATGAGATAGTTTCGATCGATTATGTTGGAAATGATCAGGTTTATGATTTAACCGTCCCTGAACTACACAACTTTGTCGCTGAAGATATTTGTGTCCATAACACCACCTTCGCTATGAACCTGGTGGAAAACGCCCTGATGGGGGACGATAAACCGGTTCTAGTCTTCAGCCTCGAGATGCCTGCCGCTCAGTTGATGACACGTATGTTGTCATCGCTTGGTCGTATCAACCAGACGCGTGTACGTAACGGTCAGTTGGAAGATGATGATTGGCCAAAGCTGACTGCGGCCGTCAACATGCTGAAGAACAAACCCTTGTATATTGATGATCAGCCGGGTATCAGCCCCAACGAGATGCGAACCCGTGCCCGTCGTATTGTGCGTGAGCATGGTGAAATCGGCATGATTATGGTCGACTACCTGCAGTTGATGCAGATTAAGACCGGTAAGAGTGAAGGGCGAACTGCCGAGATCTCTGAGATCTCTCGCTCGTTGAAGGCGCTAGCGAAAGAGATGAACTGTCCAGTGGTGGCACTGTCGCAGCTTAACCGTTCCCTAGAGCAGCGCCCAAATAAACGCCCAGTGAACTCCGACCTTCGTGAATCGGGCGCGATCGAGCAGGATGCCGACGTCATCATGTTCATCTACCGTGATGAGGTTTACAACGAAGATTCACCCGAGAAAGGCGTTGCAGAAATCATCATTGGTAAGCAGCGTAACGGCCCGATCGGTACTACTCGATTAGCCTTTATCGGTAAGTACACCCGTTTCGAGAACCTGGCACACAGCTACGAATATCCACCGGATGAGTAAACAGCAGGAAAGTGACTGGCTTTAGCCTGTCATCTGCTGTTGCAGCCTTTTCTAGAGATTCACTGTTTGTAGTGAGCGGATGACAGGCTGAAGCCAGTCACCAAGACCTTGGGAGCTCGCTGACACCGTCAATAAAACTCGGTCAGATGAAACGGCTCAGATGCTTTTAACGGCTTACACCACTCTACCAGTTTCGCTCTTTCGGTCGCGTTCATTTCTGGAAAGCGAAACTCTAAGTATTCAAGCGCACACAGTAATAGTATCTGGCCCATTCCAGGCGTGGCTCCAACGACTCTTGGCGGGTGTTCAGCGAGCTCATCTAACAGGCGTTCAATGGCTCGTAAGCGACGAGTAGGTAGTACGCTGTTACGGTTCTCGTCAGTCGCCAGTGATTTGTTAAAGAGCATCATCCAGACGGTTGCATCGAGTAAACCGATGGCTCTGCCTGCCAGCGACATCTCTTGAATGGCTTGAGCATTGGGAAAAAGCGGAGGGTTGGGTGCGTGGCGCTCCAAGTACTGCATGATCAGCAGGGTTTCGGTCAGGGTAGTGCCATCATCCAGAATCAGCGTGGGGACTTTGACACTGGGGTTGGCCTGAACCAGTTCAGGAGTGTTTGATGCGGGATCAACCCAAACCATGCTGCACTCTGAGTCTAGCCCTTTAAGCATGATCGCGATGCGCACCGCCCGTGCATAGGGCGAGGTATGTGAGAGCATTAACTGCATGGCTAAGCCTCTTTCATCAGGTTGGCACGGAACTGCTCTGGCAACGTCACCACTTTGCGTGCGTCATAATTAAAGAAGACGATGCCAGTTTTTACGTGGGCTATCTCAACGGCTGTGGCTCTGTTAGTCATCAGATAGAAGATGTCGCAGCCATACTTGTTGAAGTCCCCGACCGTGATGTCGATCTGAATTTGGTCACCATGGAAGCCTTCCGCTTTGTAGACAATGGCGCTGTCGGTCATGATGATGCCTAACCCCTCCACGTCCAACTCTGTATACCCGTACTGTCGCAAAAAACGGGTACGTGACTCGTGTACAAAACTCAGCACACTGTCGTTACTTAGATGGTTTGCGTAGTTGATATCGCTTATACGAACATCCATTACCGTCGAAAATAGGTAGTTATCGGGCATATCAATTTTAATACGTGCCATGGGCGGTGAATCCTTCTTGTAACACTAATCCCTATATGAGAACTTAGCCTGTTATCGCACACAGCACTAGTGCTTTTAAGGAAATCTTATGTCTTCTGCCTCAACCAATGTAAAACTCTACCCCGTTGCGCAAGCGCTAGGGGCTTCAACCCCGCCGATCATCATCTCTTTAGGTGGCCTGGTCAGTCTCTCTCTTAATGCACCGCAAGACCTGATCACCATGCCGGTGTTTCTGTTCAATTTAGGGGTTGCGCTCAGTACTTTGCCGGCTGCCTTTATGGTGCGTCAGTTCGGTCGAAAAGCCGCTTATCTGTTTGCCGCCATGGTCTGCGTATTGGCAGGAATTGTGGCAGGGACGTCGATCATCAACCAGTCGTTTATCTGGTTCTGTAGCGGCACCTTCTTGGCGGGTTTCTACGCAGCGCATGTTCAGAGCTACCGATTTGCCATTACCGAAGGGGTGGCGAGTGAAGAGCAGGGTAAGGCGATATCACGCGTTATGATTGGTGGTCTAGCCGCTGCGATTATTGGTCCACAGGTCGTTGTCTGGACCGAAGGTGCACTAGAGGCGCAATATGCTGGTAGCTTCCTGTCGATGTCCGTGCTGGGTGTGTTGGCCATTGTACTACTGACTCAGCTTAAACCGGTGGAGTCCGCCTCTAAAGCGAAGTCGGGTGGCTCAAAGCTAGAAGCGCTGGCTCTGCTTAAACGCCCAGCCTATCTCACAGCGGTTGCTGCCGGTGTGGTCTCCTATGGCTTAATGGCCTTTGTAATGACAGCTGCACCGATCGCCATGGTCTCGCACGGTCACGAGGTACATCAAGCAGCACTGGGTATTCAGTGGCACGTATTGGCGATGTTCGCGCCAAGCTTCTTTACCGGGAAATTAATGGCTGAGTATGGCAAAGCGCGTATCACAGCCATAGGACTTCTACTCATTGCGCTCTCTGGTTTGATCGCTCTGTTTGGCTTGGAGCTGACCCACTTCTGGGGATCGCTGATTCTGCTGGGCATCGGTTGGAACTTTGGCTTCATTGGCGCAACGGCCTTGGTGGCGCAGAGTGTTTCAGAAGAGGATAAAAGCGTTGCCCAAGGCTTGAACGACTTTTTGATCTTCTCAATTGTGGCGATCGGCTCGTTTATGTCCGGTTTGCTTCTCAACTCGACCAGCTGGCAGGTACTAAATTTGGTGATCTTCCCGATTGTTGCGCTAGTACTTGGGTTGATGTTGTTTAACCAGAAAAGTTCTTGCAGAGAGTAAGTTGGCCTAAATATTGCTTAACTATTGTGTTGGGCTTTATAGAGCTATTTTAGCCCCATTGGATAGATATCAGTGTTGCAATTTTGCTAATCCACTCTAAATTTTTGCAAATTGCAACGCAAATAAATAATTAGATGTAATTGATTAATTCAGAACTATGGTCACACAACAAGAGATTTTTGAAAAGTTAGCACTGAAAGCGGCGTTCTTAATGGCCTTGCTCTCTTTGCCCTCGTTAGCGTTGAGTCTTTATGGCGCTCTAATTGATGATGCTGCTTTTGTCCCAGTCATGGTACAGACGCTTCTCGTTCTATCTCTGATTTTAGCTGCGATTCCTGCCGTGCCGATGGGCTATAAACAACGCCTGCTTGTCACGGTTATCGTACTGTTCATTGCAGGAGCGGTTGCCACACTGCGTTACGCTAACCCGACCATTGGGTATACCTACACCATTATTATCTCGCTGATTGTTGCTTTGATGCTCAATCGATTAGGCGGCTATTTAGCCTTAGCGGCTATGAATATCTTAGTCGGTGTGGTGGCGGTTTTGCTGTTTGATCTGACGCCGATTCGTGTAGCACTGCAGTTTGTCACCTTTACCGGTACGACTGCGATTGGGCTGGAGATTATCTTCACGCTGATTCAATACCATAGCCAACAAGGCGAGGTACTTGCAGAGGAGATGGAGCGTCAACAGGTCGTATCGTCCGAAGCGGATATCGGATTTATGGAGTTTGATTACGAATTAGGGCAACTGGACGGTGATGCCACTATTCAGTCACGTTTTGGTCGAACCGTTGGCGACGGACCATTCCCGTTGGACGACTATGCACATCTTTTCCCAACCTGGAGTTGGAAGGTTTCGCAATCAATGATCGCAGAGTTCTCTCAGAAGTCTGTAGGTACTGTGGTTAATTTTACTAACGCTATGACCGGTCTGTTAGATGGAAAGGAATATCACTACCGCATCACCGGTGTGAACATGATGCGTGAAGGGCGACTTAAGTTCGTCGGTGTCTCTATTAATATCACAGAAGAGAAGAATGCCCTCGAAAAGGCTAAAGATTTAGGCGGCCAGATAGAGCTCGTTTCGGGAGCAGGTGGCGTTGGTCTTATCGAAATTTTCCCTGATACCCATACCTTTAAGTGTAATCCTGAGGTTTCTAAGCGTTTAGCCGTTGAGCACTCAGAGTCAGAACGTGACTTAGAGCTTTTCTATGCCCACCAAACAGAAGAGCTTCGCGCTCAGTTTTTAACCCAACGACAAGCCTTAGTTGGTTCGCCTGATGGCGAGCTGCAAGTTTTTGTGCATCCGTTTTACTTCGCTAACGGAGACCTCCATTACATGCGCGTTTCTCGCATAAAGCGGGAGGTGAATGGTCGCGCAAGTTTCTTGGGGCTGTCGCTGGATATAACTGATGAGGTGCAAGCCAAGGAGCAAGCAGAGAAACAGGCGGAGCAGCTAAACCTGCTAGCGATGAGTGGCGAGGTCGCCTACTTCGAGGTGGATCTTGAGCGCGGTCTGATAGACGGCAATGCACTTCTGAAACAACGCGCCGGACTGCCTGCCGATGCACCGGCGTTTCCGATGGCTGAGATTGTCTCAAGTATTCCGGTTGAGTCTAGAGCAGAGTTCGAAGCAAATGTGCAGCGCGCTATCGAAGTGGGCCTGGGTGGTGTGACTACCTTTGAACACCCTTACTACAAACACGATGGTGAGTTGATCTATGTGCGCATTACGGCGACAACACAGATGCTCCGTGGCCGGTTGCATGCGCTGGGTGCTTCGGTAGAGATCACTGAAGCTGTAAGAGCTCGGCAGCAAGCAGAGAAGCAGGCGGAGCAGCTTAAGCTGACTACCGAGCAAGGCAAGATTGGTCTCTATGAGTTTGATCTTGAAAAAGGGGTTATGCATGCGAACTCGGTATTGTGCGAACGTTTTGGGGTTGATCCGGAGCTAGGTGAGATCTCCCAAGAGGTAATGCTTGATAATCTCGCTGAGGAATCAAGAGCCAGCACGCTTGAGCATATTGAGCGGGGCAAGACTGCACCTGAAGGATACTTTGCAACATCGACGGTTGACCATATCTTTAGCGATGGCTCAGTCCATAAAATTCGTATCTTCGAGAAGCTTGAGCGTCGTCAGGGGCGTCCATTTTATGTGGGGGCCTCAGTGGATGTTACGGACGAGGTAGAGGCCCGTGAGCAAGCTGAAGCTGCAATGTCCAAGCTCGCCCAGCAGCAGGATCGCCAGGCCCAGATGTACGCCGTAATCGGCCACGAATTGCGTACCCCCGCCGCCAGTCTGCAGATGATGCTCGATGATCTTGAAGAGGGAGAGACACTGGATAATGCTCTTGTCGGTAGCAATATTGAGCATCTGTTGGGTGTAATCGATACTTTGCGTGCAGTGGCTCAGCCGGAACGTATGGCGCAAGCCGCATTTAAAGATGTTGTGATAGATGAAATTCTCACGGCTCAGGTTGCAAACCTGTCGGGTCTTGCAGAGCGATCGGGTGTCGAACTTACCGCGAATTTATCGAGTTTAACCAGTGACTCAGTTCATATTCAGTCTTCGTTACTCAGACAGGTCACCGCGAACCTCATTAAAAACGCCATCATTCACTCGGGTGGGGATAAGGTTCACCTCCATGCCAGTAGCGAATTAAAAGGGGATCACACCAGAGCGCTGACGATTCGAATCTCTGATAACGGTAAGGGTATTGCTGACTCTAAAATAGATACCCTGTTTGAGGCATATCAACGCGGTGACACTAACGCAGAGGGAACCGGCTTGGGTCTGTTTGTCTGCAAAGAGATAGTGTCTTTGATGGGCGGGGATCTTCATTATGAAACCTCTGAACAGGGCGGCGCTGAATTTGTGATCGAGTTAGTGGTCAAACTATCCAAACAGACTAGTGAAACTCCAGAGCCGATCGATAATCCACTGGAGGGTAAGCGAGTCTTGATGGCAGAGGATAATAACGTCATCCAGATGCTAACCGCCAAGATGTTGAAAAAGCAGGGCGCTAGTGTGGTTGTTAACAGCGATGGCCAACAGGCACTTGAAGCCTATGCCGAGGGTGCTTTTGATCTGGTGTTGTCTGATATCTTTATGCCGGAACTGGATGGCTACGGTCTAGTGAAAGGGCTGCGTGAGAGAGGCTATACTGGCCCCATTGTCGGTCTGACGGCAGCCACCATCGGCGCAGAGACCGATCTTATGTTAGAGGCCGGCGCTGATATCGTGATCTCTAAACCGATCGAACTTGCTAAACTCCAAGCCTTCTTGATTGAGTATGACAAATAAGCAGTGCAGTAAGTGAGTTCAGACAATAAAAAACGGGCCCTAGAGGCCCGTTTTTGTCAGTTTGAAAGGTTATTTCAAACCGAGAATGCGTGCAGCGTTCTCTTTCATGATCAGAGGTTTTACCTCCTCTTTAACGTCGAGTTTTTCGAAGTCAGCAATCCAGCGATCAGGTGTGATGACAGGCCAGTCAGAACCAAACAGCATCTTCTTCTTAAGCATACTGTTCATGTACTGCAGCAGGATTGGTGAGAAGTACTTCGGAGACCAACCAGATAGATCCATGTAGACGTTTGGCTTGTGTGTCAGTACTGACAGCTGCTCTTCCTGCCATGGGAAGGCTGGGTGTGCCATAACGATGGTCATGTCTGGGAAGTCCGCAGCGACGTCATCTAGGTAGATTGGCTGAGAGTACTTAAGACGCATGTTCATGCCGCCTGGAGCACCCGCACCTACACCGGTTTGACCAGTGTGGAATAGGGCGATAGCACCCTCTTCAGCGATCGCTTCGTATAGAACGTACGCCGAGCGATCGTTCGGGTAGAAGCCCTGCATGGTTGGGTGGAATTTGAAGCCTTTCACACCAAACTCACGAACAAGACGACGCGCTTCGCGAGCACCTAAGCGGCCTTTAGCAGGGTCAATAGAGGCGAACGGGATAAGGATGTCATCGTTCTCAGCACAGATGCGCGCTACTTCTTCGTTTTCGTAACGCTTGAAGCCGGTGTTGCGTTCTGCGTCTACTGGGAAGATAACCGATGCGATCTTGCGCTCACGGAAGTAAGCCGCAGTCTCATCGGGTGATGGCATCATGTTGTGGCCAGCTGGGTTCTTGAAGTACTTCGCGAACGCTTCTTGGAACTCAAAGTAGCCGTCATCACGATCACAAGAGCAGGGCTCTTCCGCGTGTGTGTGGAAGTCGATGGCGATGATTTCGTCTAGATTAATCATTCTCTATCCCCTTAAAGTGAGATCACGTGGTCATCAGATGACTCAACGTATAGTGATTCCATTATATCAGCACGGCGAGCCATGACAGCGCGCTGGTTGATCGAGCCCTTGTCTGTGATCTCGTTGCCGTCGATCGATGGCAGTTCAGACAGTACTGTGATGCGTTTAACGCGTGTTGAACTACCGGTACTGGTGCCCGCCATCTGTTCAAGACGTTCTGCCATCACCTCTTTGACGTGTGGTTGAGCAACCAATGTCTCGTTGTCCATCTCTTTGCCACCCGGCACCAGTGCTTGCAGGTGCGCCCAATCTGGGAAGATCATCGCAGCAATGTAACCACGGTCACGGCCACAGATTACGGCATCTTGCACATAAGGAGCAAAGTGGTGAATCAGTGATGCACGCAGTGTGCCTACGCTGACCCAAGTCCCGGTATCGAGTTTAAAGTCTTCAGAGACACGGCCATCAAACAGAAGGCCGCGGTTAGGTTCGTTCGCGTCGATCCATTTAACCGCATCGCCTAGACAGTAGAAGCCCTCTTCATCGAACGCTTTCTTAGTCTGCTCTTCGTTACGCCAGTATCCAGGGGTGATGGTAACCGCTTTCACGCGGATTTCTGTTTTGTCACCGTTAGGGATGAGCTTAAGCGTGATGCCGGGTGCTGGGCTGCCAACAACGCCTGATGCAGACTCTTCAACGGATGCGAACAAGACAGACGGTGCCGTCTCAGTGGCGCCAAGACCTGTCACCATAGGTACTTTCTTACCAGTGTGTTCAACCGAAAGCTCGTCAAGCTGATCCCAGACGTGCTGAGCTAGGCCAGCACCGGCGAAGAAGAACATCTTCAAGTTTTTGAACAGCGATTTAGCGATTTCAGGGTTCGCTTTTAGCTCTTTCGCCATCAACTCGTAGCCTTTAGGCACATTGAAGTAGATGGTTGGCGAAATCTCTTTGAGGTTCTCCATAGTGTGGTGAATCATCTTCGGTACCGGTTTACCTTCATCAATATAGAAAGTACCACCGTTGTAGATCGCCATACCGATGTTCTGGTTACCACCAAAGGTGTGGTTCCATGGTAGCCAATCAAGAATAACGGGCTTCTCATCTTTCAGGAATGCGTAGACCGAACGCACCATCTCTTGGTTTGCACAGATCATCTGCTGAGTGTTGATCACCGCTTTTGGCATGCCGGTTGAACCGGAAGTCCATAAGAACTTTGCGATCGCATCACCAGTTAGAGCGGCGTGTGTTGCGTCAGCTTCTGCTGAAGCTTCGCAATTGAGCGCCAGGTCAAGGTGGGTCACATCATAGCTTAAGCCATCCGTTGCGTGGTCTGCTGAACAGGTCAGTACTGGTGCTTTATCGATGTTAACCGCGTCAATGGCATCACGGTAAGGACCTAGGTTATCGGTAAAGATAAGACCCGGTGTCAGTGTGTCAAAGACGTGACGCAGTTTGCCGTAGTCGCTCGAGATTAACGAATATGCAGTCGAGATGGGTGAGAAAGGTACACCGATGTACATCGACGCTAGAGCAACCAATAGGTGTTCTGTCGAGTTGCCTGACAGGATAACCACTGGGCGATCGTTGCTCAGGTTTTGCGACAGCATCCAGCTGGCAATTGAACGTACACGCTCAAGTGTCTGTGCGAAGGTGAGTGATTCCCACTCACCATTTTCACCGCGCTGGCTGATCAGTACAGTGTCTGGGGTCTCTTTAGCCCAGTGAACCAGTTTATCGGTTAGCTTAACTGGGTAGTCAGCCAATGGCTCTGCACTGGTGACGTATTGCACGCCTTCGGCAGCGTTCTCAATCGTCACGCCGAAGTCGTTGATATTTACTGAATGAAATTCTGCAGTCATTTTTATCTCCTGATGCCTAATGCATCTAAGCGTTAAGCATCAAATTTGTAGTCCGCAATTCCGTCAGCTGCGGAATTGAAGTTAGCCACTTTTGCATACACCTGAGGTAACTGGTGCGCATTGTAGAACTTGGCTAGCGCGATCATGTTGCCAAAGAACTCTGGATCGTTGCTCTGTTCAGCAGTTGCTTTCAATGCAATCTCGCCAAGTTGCCATGCTGTCAGTAAGAAGCCCAGTGCATCCAGCATTGGGACTGCGCCAGCATTCAGTTGCAGTAGATCAGCCTCTTCAGCCATCAGGGCAGGGAGGGTGTCACGAACGGCTGCGGTTGCTGCGGTAAGGTCCTGGCCCAGTTTGGCAAGATCCGTGTTTGCAGTGAGCTCATTAGCGACAGCATCGATCTCTTCAAGTAACTGAGTCAGTGCTACACCCTTATCCATACGAATCTTACGGAACAGCAAGTCGCTACCTTGAACACCGGTAGTACCTTCGTAAATGGTCGTGATGCGAGCATCACGCATAAACTGTGCAACGCCCGTCTCTTCAACAAAGCCCATGCCGCCAAATACCTGAATGCCGGTACCGGTCATTAGGTTGGCCTGTTCGGTCGCGAAGGCTTTAAAGATTGGAGTGAGTAGTGCAATACGCGACTCTGCTGCAGCTTTTTCAGCTTCGTCCGTTGCGTGTTCTGATTGATCAAACAGTGCTGCGATTAGGTAACCTAACGCGCGCTGACCAGTCGCAAATGACTTCATGGTCATTAGCATACGCGCAACATCGGGGTGCTGTGCGATGGCTACGCGACGCTCACCAGTAGCAAAGTGACGACCCTGTGGACGTTCAAGTGCATATTCACACGCCTGCTGATATGCGATTTGAGAAAGAGCTACACCCTGTACACCGACAGATAGGCGAGCTTCGTTCATCAGAATGAACATTGCCATCAAGCCTTTGTTCTCTGGACCGACTAATTCGCCGAAACAGTTGTCCTTGTCACCGTAGCTCATTGAACAGGTCGGGCTACCGTGTAGACCGGTTTTGTGTTCGATGCCGGTACAGACAACGTCGTTAAATTCACCCAGTGAACCATCGTCATTAATACGGTAAGTGGGTACAGCAAATAGAGAGATGCCACGGCTACCTTCAGGAGCATCCGGTGTGCGAGCTAGAACAAAGTGAACCTTGTTCTCAGTCATGTCGTGCTCACCGTAGGTGATGTAGATCTTTTGACCTTTAATTAGGTATTGGCCGTTATCCTGAGGAATCGCTTTGGTTTTGAGCTCACCCAAGTCAGTACCAGCGCTAGGCTCAGTTAAAGCCATGGCAGCAGTCCATTCGCCGGTGATGAACTTCTCGATGTAACGCGCTTTCTGCTCTTCCGTGCCGAACTTCATTAGGATTTCACTACAGCCCTGAATGACTGCGTGGAACATGACAAACGAAAGGTTAGCGCTATGCCACATCTCGTTAACAGGCTGCGCGATGAATTTAGGCAGCTCCTGACCACCGAAATCCATAGGTAGGGCTAGGCCCATCCAGCCGTCTGCTGCGAACTGATCGAACGCCTCTTTCCAACCGGTAGGTGTGAAGACTTTGCCATCTTCAAAGCGACAACCTTCGTTGTCACCCACAGCATTCATTGGCGAAAGCGATTTTCCAGCCAGTTCACTGGCCGCTTCTAGAATGGCTGCCACAGTATCGGCATCGAAATCAGCCAAAGCTTCATTGGCGTTCAGACCGGTATTTTCAACAGCGTTCTGAACCAAAAACTGCATCTCTTTTAGCGGAGCTTGATAGTCACTCATCGTTAACTTACCTCTGCTTAATGATTATTTGGCGGCCATGCGGATCGCACCATCAAGGCGGATCACTTCACCGTTTAACATCTGGTTTTCGATGATCTGCTGTGCAAGCATTGCAAACTCATCTGGATTACCAAGACGTGAAGGGAAAGGTACAGATGCCCCAAGCGCTGCCTGAACCTCTTCAGGTAGTTCGTCCATCAGCGGTGTGCGGAATAGACCTGGAGCAACCGTCATGATGCGGATGCCAAGTTTCGCTAGTTCACGCGCTAGTGGTAGTGTCATTGCTGCTACACCGGCTTTAGATGCAGAGTAAGCCGCCTGACCAATCTGACCATCAAATGCAGCAACCGATGCCGTGTTGACAATCACACCGCGCTCGCCAGAATCACCTGGTTCGTTGTTCTGCATGACGTTCGCAGCCAAACGTGCAATGTTGAATGTACCGACTAGGTTGATGTTTACAATGCGCTGGAAGCTCGCAAGGTCGTGTGGGCCATCACGGCCAACCAGACGTTTAGCACCGCCAACACCAGCACAGTGAACAACCCCTGAGAGTGCACCAAACTTAGCTGTTGCTGCTTCAATACACGCGCTTACAGAAGCTTCATCAGAGACGTCAGTTTTACAAAAGATCGCCGAGTCGCCCAAATCGGCTGCAACACGGTTGCCGCCTGCTTCATTGATATCTGCGATACATACCTTGCCACCCATCGCACTTAGACGACGTGCCACTGCTTCACCAAGGCCTGAGCCAGCGCCAGTCACTAGAAATAGTTTATCTGCAATCTGCATAGTGAACTCCGGCCGCTTACTGCTGTGGCTGTTTTTTACGGTTTAGGAATTTCTCTAGACGAGCAACAACGTCTGGGTGAGTCTGTGTAATACCGCAAAGTAGAGACTCAGTGTACATGCCGTCGTCATGAGACATGCTGTCGATGTGACGAAGGCCTGTTGTCATAGCCCAGTTTGAGTAGGGTGAGTTGGTGGCAATGTGTGCTGCTAGCTCTTTTGCTTTCTCCAGTGACTGGCCATTTTCAACAACGTAGTGTGATAGGCCTAGGCGGTAGCCCTCCTCAGCGTCGACATCACGACCCGTTAGCATCATCTCAGTCATGCGGCCGGCACCGATAACGCGTGCAACGTTACGTGATGCACCACCACCCACGAAGATACCGTGGCGGCCTTCTGGTAGGCGGTAGTAAGTGCCTTTTTCAGAAACACGAACGTGTGCACAGGTTGCTAGCTCAAGGCCACCACCGATAACAGCACCCTGCATAGCGGCAATTACTGGAAGGCCTGAGTTTTGAATATGTCCAAAGGTGCGGTGCCACATGTTTGAGTGCTTAACAACATCTAGGCCTTGGCGTGCTTTGTGTTCCGCAAGATCAAGACCTGAACAGAACTCTGGGCCAGCACCCGAGAAAATCACGACACGTACATCTTCAGGCATGGTGATAAATACCTGTTCGATCTCAAGACACAGTTCGTCGTTGATCGCGTTTTTCTTCTCAGGACGGTTAAGGTGTAGGTGGCCGATGCCGTCTTCAACAGTGAACTGGATGTAAGTGTAGTTGCTCATAAGAAGCCTCATTTTGTTTGGGTGCTATGAAGCACAGTGTCTGTCTGATATTTGTTTATCATATAAACAATTAAAGGGCTCAGCAATATGCTTTGGTCTAAAACTGTTTAGTAACTAAACAATTTTAATTTAAGTACAAAGTGTGTTTACAATATCCCTATCTTTTTAAGTGCTTTATAGCTGCTGTATTAGTGTTAAGGGTAAAGAATGGCGAGTCGTTCAAAACGTAAAAATGAATTAGATGTGGATCTTGGCCTATTGGGGAGCTCCCTAGGTTACCACCTGCGTCGTGCTCAGCTTGCTGCCTTTAATGGGTTTTCCAAAGGTTGTGCTGAGTTAGGCATCAGTCCAGGTCTGTTTTCAGTGTTGGAAATTGTTTACCGCAACCCTGGCCTGACGCAGACCGCAGTGGCGAATACCCTTGGTACTGACCGTTCGGCTATGGTCGCAGCGATCGATAAGCTAGAAAAAATGAATCTGCTAGAGCGTTGTGCTGCCGAGAATGACAGACGATCCTATGCGCTCAGAATGACTGAGCATGGCAACGAGTGGTACCAAGCGGCAGAGAAGAAGGTGCAGGCTAACGAAGAGGCCTTCTATGAGCCGTTACAAGATTCAGAGCGCGAACTACTGGTCGATATGCTGACTCGTTTATCGAATCGAGCTGAGGCTCAGTAAAAGCATGACCGCCTCAACGAGCATGAATCCCATTCCCCAGTTTGGGCTCTACGGTGAATCCAATATTGATGATCCGGTGTTTGTGCATGTTGAGAACATAGCCAGTCGCAGTCGCGATAATGGTTGGTCTATTCAACCACACCGACATGGACGAATGTTCCAAATCATTTTTGTCTTTGATGGCATGGCTGACGTCACTATCGATGATCATAATCACTCTTTGACAGGCCCCTTTGCGATTTCATTGCCTGCCGGTGTTGTACATGGCTTTCGATTCTCGCCCGAAACTGAGGGTGTCGTGCTGACATTGGCAGAACCGCTGTTGACCAACGAGTCCTATGAGCGTTGTGAACCCTATTTTGGTTCCCTGTTTGCTGGTGCATCGGTGATCTCTCTAGTCGGTCAAGAGCGCATTGTTCAGGAGATTCAGGGTTACTTAGGCATGATCGAGCGGGAACTGGCCTCTGTCGATATGGGGCACTCATTGGTCTCGGAATGGTTAGCCCGAGCGACGTTGATGCAGCTGCGCCGTTTGCTAGTCACTGATGCTGATAGCGCGCCATCACTTCAAGCCGCCAAACCGGTAATACGATACCGAAAACTGATCGAACAACACCTCTATGACCACCTGTCGGTAGAGCAGTATGCGTCGTTTATCGGTATCTCTGCTGATCATCTTAACCGCCTCTGTAAACAGGAGGTGGGTAAAACCGCCAAGGCGATGGTGCAAGAGCGATTGCTGTTGGAAGCCAAGCGCCGTCTGGTGTTCACCCGTGGTAGTGTCGAAGAGTTAGCCTTTGATCTGGGCTTTAAAGATCCTGCCTACTTCTCGCGTTTCTTCAAGAAACTCACTGATCAAACCCCTGCTGTCTACCGTAGTTCTCATAACTACGACTCTAATTAAGATCGGAAAAGTACTATTAATGATCGTTAATGGCCCTGTTGGGAGCAGAGCCGTCGGTCCATTATGTTTGAACGATTTTGAATCATCTCGAGAGCAGAATAATGAAAACATTGAAGACACAAGTAGCGATCATTGGTGGCGGCCCTTCGGGTCTGTTGTTAGGACAACTGTTACACAAGAAAGGGATCTCTAACGTCATACTTGAACGTGTAACAGGTGATTACGTATTGGGTCGTATCCGCGCAGGTATCCTTGAGCAGGGCTTTGCAGATCTAGTCCGTGAAGCCGGTGTTGCTGAAAACATGGACAAGTGTGGTCACGTTCATGAAGGTGTCGTCATTGCAGTAAATGGTGAAAATCATCGTATCGACCTTAAAGGTTTGACAGGCGGTGACGTCGTTGTCTGTTACGGTCAGGTCGATATTACTGAAGACCTAATGGCTGCTCGTGAAGCAACTGAAGGCTTGGATACTTACTATGAAGCATCGGATGTTCAGCCACATGATGTGAAGAGTGATAATCCTTATGTGACATTCACTCACGGTGGAGAAGAGTACCGTCTTGAGTGTGACTTCATCGCGGGTTGTGATGGCTTCCACGGCGTTTCACGTCAAACGATTCCTGAAGATGTACGTACTGAGCACGAGCGTGTCTACCCATTCGGTTGGTTAGGTCTACTGGCTGATGTGCCTCCATGTCACGATGAGCTTATTTATGCGAAATCAGAGCGTGGCTTTGCCCTAGCATCACAGCGCTCACCAACTCGTTCACGTTACTACATTCAGGTACCTTTGACTGACAAGGTTGAAGATTGGTCTGATGAAGCGTTCTGGGAAGAGCTTAAAAAGCGCCTACCTAAAGAGGCGGCTGACAATGTTACTACTGGACCAGCACTTGAGAAGTCTATTGCACCGCTCCGTTCATTTGTTTGTGAGCCAATGCAGTACGGCAATCTTTTCCTAGTCGGTGATGCGGCACACATCGTACCGCCAACAGGCGCTAAAGGTCTTAACCTGGCTGCTTCTGATGTGGCAACGCTATACAAGATTCTGACTAAAGTTTATGAAACGGGTGATCGTAAATACATTGATCAGTACTCTGAAATCGCACTGCGCCGCGTTTGGCACGGTGAACGTTTCAGCTGGATGATGACTAACATGCTTCACGACTTTGGTGACGAAGTTAGCGATGCAGGTACTGATCCAGAAATGCGTCAGCGCTTTATGGATTCTGAGCTCAGCTACTTCATGAACTACGAAAATGGTCGTCGTGTTATTGCCGAGCAGTATGTAGGTCTTCCTTACGAAGATGTAAAAGAGTAATTTTACGCATCTGCTAAAAACGCCAGGCTGCTTAGTTGCAGCCTGGCGTTTTTATTTGGTCATTCACTTCAGGTTATAGCCAATCTTATGCAGGAACAGCATGCCTGCAATCATCACAACCAATGCTCCAAGAAGTGCTCCAAGGTAGGAGCCAGATAGGTCTGCAACGTAACCGGCAAAAATCGGTGCAACGATCTGAGCAACCCCAAAGCTGATGGTCAGTTTTGCCATCGCTTTCGCTGGGTTGTAGGGGAATGCGCGTCCGACAATGGCCAGCGTTAAGCTGACGATTCCGGCAAAGGTGCCTCCCCAACAAGCGGCGGCAATGAAACTGGCCAAACTTTGGTCGGTCACAAGCGGCAAGATAAACGAAATGATTTGAATGATGTAGGCCAATTGCAGGGCTTGTATCTGTCCAATGCGGTTAGCTACCTTGTCCCAGATCAGTGCCGACGGCGCCGCACAAAGCCCCACGATGACCCACACCCAACCACCTTTGCCTGCTAACTGGGGTGTGTTTTGTAAAATATCGATAATGAACGTGGCACTGATCACGTAACCAACACCGGCACAGAAATAGGTGGCGATCAGTAGGTTCATAAACCGTGAATCAGGCTCTTCAGTTTGATTTGACGTACCTGCTTCAAATTTAGGTGGGTAGGGCATCCAAAGCCAAGCTGGAATTAGAAACACAGCGCCCATCAATGCAAGGTCTTGCCACTGTTGATCCCAGCTTAGATCGGCCGAAAATAGGGCTGTGATCAAACCGGTAAAGACAATACCGATGCCCATGCCGATGAAATGGACCCCTAATTGTGGCTTGAAATGATTGGCGCGCAACCAGTTTATGACCAGTCCAGAGGCGAGCAGCAGCCCCGCGGTACTGGAGATGCCAGAGAGAAATCTGAGTATTGACCAGAGCAGGTGATCCTCTGTAAGGCCAGTACCATACGTAGTGACCGTCGCAAGAATTAGATAAAAACGGTAGAGATGAAGTTTTGCTGACAGCTCTTTGATATTCGCCGCTAAGATAGCTCCGACTAAATAGCCGATGTAGTTGTAGGTTGCTAACCAGCCTCCCACTAACTTTGAGAGATCTGTCTGCTCTAGCATTTGCGGTAGCAGAGGTGTGTAAGCGAATCGAGCTATGCCAACCGTCAGGATCATTGAACAGATGCCAGCAAAGATAACTTTGTTGCGCTCAATGATTAAATGTCTGTTTGAATCTGTGCTGCTCACAATGCTCAATTCCTAAAGGTGATCGATCACTCTAATGCGAAAAAGTAGATAAATGTATTAAACCTTTAGTGCATCGATTTTAAGATGCGGAATGCCCATTGGATCTTAGTCGTTTCGATTTACAGAAAACCTTTAACAATAGGTCTGCTCTGGATATGAAAACCGCGAGCAGAATCAACGTGCAACCAAGTAGTTGTGACGCGGACATCGTCTCCTTCAGCCAAATCATACCTAAGATAGCCACCCAAACAGGCTCCAATGTCAGGATCAGAGCACCTCGGCTTGCGGGGCCAAGTTTCAGTGAGTAGGTCTGAACAAAAAAGCGCAGACTGGTCCCAATTAACACACTGGCAAGAAACCAGCCTAGAATCGAGATCTCGGCGTTAATGGTCCAGCTTTCGGTTAATAATGAGATCGGCAACAGAACAGCGCCCGCTGTCAGCAGTTGAATCGACGTCAGTGCTCTTAATGGTGTTTTACCGGCGGCGCGACTATTGATGTTTAGGTAGATTGCAAAAGAGATTGCTGACGCTAAGTAGTACCACTCACCCAAACCAAAGACAAAGTTAGATGTTAAGGTGAGAAAAGCAGCACCGATCACAGCAACCGGCACCGCGAACCAGGCAAAACGTGTGGGTTGGTCACCAAATAGTGGCGCCAAAAGAGGTGCAAAAATGGCACCTAAACTGGTCAGAAACGCGCCGATTCCGATATGAGTTCCGTGGAACAGGCCTAATATCCAAAACCCTAGGCCTGCGGCAAATATCACACCAACCAAGGTCACCCGCGAAAGGTCACGTAAGGTGAAGAGTAACAACTCACTGCGTGCGAACAGGGCAATCAGGAGCCCCGCCAACATAAATCGACAGCCCATGAATAGAATGGGTTCAAGACCTAGCAGAACCTCTTTAGAGAATATCCAGCTAATGGCAGCTAACAGGGAGGCCAGCAGCATGAGTAGGTCAGATTTAAGGTATTGAGGGTTCAATGTGTGATCTCGTAAGGTTGAGTGGATAGCATAAACAAAAAAGACGACCCAAGGGTCGTCTTTTTGTTGCTCAATGAAGATTACTTCATTGTTGGCATTGTGAACTCTGGACCAGCACTTAGACCGGTTGGCCAGCGAGCTGTGATTGTCTTCATGCGAGTGTAGAAGCGAACGCCGTCTGGACCGTGCATGTGCAGTGGACCGAATAGCGAACGTTTCCAGCCACCGAAGCTGTGGAATGCCATAGGTACTGGGATTGGCACGTTGACACCGACCATGCCCACTTGTACGTTTTCACAGAAGTTACGAGCCGTGTCACCGTCACGTGTGAAGATGGCCGTGCCGTTACCGTATTCGTGATCGTTGATTAGGTTCAGAGCTTCTTCATAGCTGTTAACACGAACAACCGCTAGCACAGGGCCGAAGATCTCTTCGTTGTAGATGCGCATGCCAGGCTTAACATTATCGAACAGCGTTGGGCCAACGAAGTAACCATTGTCGTGATCAACCACTTTGAAGTTACGGCCATCAACAACAAGCGTTGCACCTTCTTCTACACCTGAATCGATGTAACCCAATACTTTGTCAGCGTGTACACGGCTCACTAGAGGACCCATGTGTGGCTCTGGAGTCGACATACCGTTACCAACAGTCATACCGTCGATAGCAGCCGTTAGATCTTTGATCATGTGATCAGCTACTTCGTCGCCGACACAGACAGCAACAGAGATCGCCATACAACGCTCGCCTGCAGAACCGTAAGCAGCACCCATTAGAGAGTTAACAACTTGAGATGGCTCAGCATCTGGCATAACGATCATGTGGTTTTTAGCACCGCCCAGTGCTTGTACACGTTTACCGTGTGCGCTTGCAGTTGAGTAGATGTACTCAGCGATTGGCGTAGAACCTACGAAGCTTACAGCTTGAATGCGCTCATCTGTTAGAAGCACGTCGACCGCTTCTTTGTCACCGTTAACGATGTTGAATACACCATCTGGAAGACCTGCTTCAGTTAGAAGCTCAGCTAGACGCATAGTCGTCGTTGGATCTTTCTCAGAAGGTTTCATTACGAAGGTGTTACCGCAGGCAATTGCTACCGGGAACATCCACATTGGAACCATTGCTGGGAAGTTGAATGGGCTGATACCCGCACAAACACCCATAGGCATCATCTGACTGTAACTATCGACACCGGTACCAACATTTAAGCTGTGTTCGCCTTTTTGAAGGTGAGGGATACCACAAGCGAACTCTACAACTTCAAGCCCACGAGTCAGTTCACCTTTGGCGTCAGAGAATACTTTGCCGTGCTCAGAGACAATTAATTCTGCCAGTTCATCCGAGTGCTTCTCTACCAGCTCTTTGAATTTGAACATGACTCGAGCGCGGTTAAGTGGAGTCACTTTGCTCCAGGTTTTGAATGCTTCTTGAGCATTTGCAATCGCTGTACGTGTCTCATCAGCAGATGAAAGTGAAACCTCTTTCGATTGAGCGCCTGTCGCCGGATTGAATACTGGTGCCGTGCGACCTGAGTTAGAAGCGACTGTTTTGCCGCCGATGTAATTTCCTACAATAGACATGATGCTCTCCTGATTCTGTTTAACACCATTAAGCAACATCATATTTGTTATAACAATAGAAAATATTTTCTGTATGATATTTCAAAAATGATATTTCATGGTGGCTTTTTTATGCGTAACTTAACGTTTAATTGGGAAGATGCACGTTACTTTCTTGCCGTTGCTAGGGCTGGGCAGATGGGCAAGGCGGCCGCGAGCCTCAACATCTCGACGATTACATTGTCGCGTCATCTATCCTATCTACAGCAACGTACCGGTACGCCACTCTTCACCCGTCTCAGTAGAGGCCTTAAATTAACGGATGAGGGGTTGCGTTTGATGCACTATCTTGAACGCGCTGAGGCGGAAATAGAGGCGGCTTCAGAAATTTTTCGAGGCCCAACAAATTCAGTCAGTGGTACGGTCCGAATCGCCGCTCCAGAGGGGTTCGCTCTTCGTGTGCTGACACCGCAACTCAACGCACTATTAGAAGCTAATCCTGATCTCAATCTCGAAATTGTCCCTCAATCACGCGGTTTCTCGTTATCACGTCGTGAGGCCGATATTGCCGTGATGGTCGGTAAACCTACCGAGCCAAATCTGGACTCTATCTGTTTGGGTAGCTATAGCCTTGGGCTCTATGCATCTCGACCGTACCTTGATAAGTTTGGAGTGCCCAAAGACATTGAGGGTTTAGCTAATCACAGATTGATAGGCTATGTAGAGGATCTTCTTTTCTCAGATAAATTGAACACGCCTAGGTCAGTCTGGTCGCAATGGCATTCACAAGCGGCAATCTACTCTCCCATTGGTCAAGTAGAGGCCGTTAAAGCAGGATTAGGGGTAGGGGTATTGCATCGCTTTCTCATAAAAGAGACGGATGATTTAATTAGACTCATTCCTGAGATTGAGGTTCAGCGTGAGTTCTATCTTGTCTATCACCAAAGTACCGAGAAGGTACCTCGAATCGGTGCTACCCTCGAATTTATGAAGGGATTAAAAGTTGAGTAGTGTCTATGAATGATGTCATGATTCTAGGGGCGGGTGCATTAGGTGCTTTTGTCGGTGGTTGTATTGCCAAAGCGGGTTACAGCGTTCAGTTGGTCAATCGTTCCAGTAGCAATGCCGAAGTGATCAACGCTCAGGGGCTCAAAGTTGAAACCAGTGATGATACCTTTGTTGTTCACCCTGATGCGGTGCAGTTAGAGCACGCGTGTGATGCTCGTTTTGTACTGCTGTTCACTAAAACCTACCAGAGTGAAGAGGCCATTAAGGCCGTGCAAGCGAAACTGTCATCTTCATCGATCATCGTGACGCTTCAAAACGGTTTGGGTAATGGTCGGCGAATCGCTGAGCATGTTAAGCAGTCTGTCATTCATGGCGTTACGATGATTCCCGCAACTCAGGTTGAGCCTGGCTTTGTTCGCTCGCACGGGTTTAGCGATACTTGGTTTGGCCCACTCAATCCCAATGATCAGCATGCGCTTTCTGCAGCGATTGAGTTGGAGAAAATATTAACAGAGGCGGGTATTACCGCTGCCAATGTCGATCAGCCTTTGAACAAGATCTGGCAGAAGGCCTGTTTCAATGTCGCTATGAACGGAGTTTGTGCTTTAACTGATGCCGGCCCGGGTATTGTTAATGACACTAAGGCGTTGAAGCGGGAAGCTCACGCGTTGGCCGATGAGGCTGTCAGCGTCGCGAACGCAATGAATGTGACTGTGGATACAGAGGCGCTGCATAACCTAATCAACTTCGCTTGTGCCGAACACCGCTTTCATCAGCCCTCTATGTTGCAGGACGTGCGGGCGGGCCGCTTAACAGAGGTCGATTCGTTGAATGGATTTGTTGTTGAACAAGCGAAGCGGTTGGGTGTTTCGGTTCCCAAAAATGAGCTAATGACGGCACTCATATTGGCACGCCAGATTTCATCTGAGTTCTGGTCAGGAGTGAAGTAACTGAGTGGCTACAACTCTTTAGGATAGGTGTGAATCAATCGCCAGTAGGTGTATCCAAACAGACCCGTAGCGAGTATTGACCAGAATGGGGCAGCACCCCAAAAGAACCACTCGGCTGCAGCCCAAAGTCCTGTAAATATGACAGTACCGTAGCGGCGCGCTTTGGGTTTGAAAAAAGCTAGGTCATCGTCGCGAATCACAATTTGTATCCTTAGGTGGATTGCATATAAAAACGAAGCGTTTATTCTAAACGCATATTAGATATTCGAGCTAATTAAGTTCGATCTGCACAATTAGGAAACAGCGTGTCTACGTCACATCATTACACACTCAAGGTTGAGTGTCCCGGCCGTACTGGATTGGTGGCCGCAATCACTACTTTTTTAGCGAATCGTGATTTTTTCATTGTCGAAATGAAGCAGTTTGATGACGAGGTGTCGGGTCGTTTTTTCAGCCGTTTAGAGTTTACTACTCACACGCCATTGGATTTAGACCTGATAGCCGACGAGTTTAATCGTGAAGTTGCGGATGCGTTAGAGATGAACGCTCAGTGGCGCAGCGCTAAAGCGCCCATGAAAACTCTGATACTGGTTTCGCAACACGATCACTGTCTGATGGAGCTGCTCTACCAGCAGAAACGTGGTGAGCTCAATATCGAAGTGACAGGCATTCTGTCTAACCACCCAGACCTTGAGCCTGTCGCCAATTTCTACGGCTTAGATTTCGAGTTGTTGCCTACCCTGGAGACAAAACTTGAGACCAAAGCTGCTCGTGAAAAGCGCATTCTGCAAGCGTTCAAAGAGACAGGTTCTGAGTTGGTGATACTGGCTCGATACATGCAGATTCTGTCGCCAGAGCTCTGTTCGGCGTTGGCAGGGCAGTGCATCAATATACACCACTCATTCTTGCCAGGCTTCAAGGGCGCTAGACCCTATTTCCAAGCCTATGATCGCGGTGTGAAACAGATTGGTGCGACCGCTCACTATGTTACTTCTGATCTTGATGAAGGTCCGATCATCGAACAAGAGGTGGGTCGTGTTGATCACAGTTTTGGCCCTGATGACTTGCGAGATATGGGTCGTAACATGGAGAATCTGGCGTTATCCAAAGCCGTTCGTGCTCACACCGAACAGCGCGTCTTTGTGAATGGCCTTAAAACGGTCGTTCTCTCTTAGTTACAACGCATTTAGGTTCTGCAAATAGTGCTCGGCTGTTTGCAGAATCTCTGTTTTCTCCTCTTCAGGCTTTTTATCCCAGTTACGATAGACCATCGCGGTGCGTGGGTTGTTGCTGAAACGGCTGGCGTGGCGATGTTGGAAGTGCCAATAGAGGCTATTGAATGGGCAGCTGTTATCCCCCGAGCGTTGTTTCACATCGTAGTGACACCCTTTGCAGTAGTCGCTCATTCGGTTGATGTACTGCCCTGATCCTGAGTAGGGCTTTGAGGCTAATAAGCCGCCGTCGGCAAACTGACTCATACCGCGAGTGTTGGGCATCTCTACCCACTCAATGGCGTCGATGTAGATGCCTAGATACCATGCATCGACCTGTTTTGGATCAATGCCTGCCATTAGACAGAAGTTCCCTATGACCATTAGCCGCTGAATGTGGTGCGCGTAGGCGTACTCCAGTGACTGATCAATGCACTGGTGCATGCAGCTCATTTTGGTCTTACCATCCCAGAAAAAGTCGGGGAGATTCCGGTCAGCATTTAGGGCATTCATGCTGGGGTATTCAGGTAGATTGATCCAGTAGATGCCACGAACAAACTCGCGCCAACCTAGAATCTGCCTGACAAAGCCCTCTATCTGGGCTAGATCGATACGCTCGGGTTGCTCGCGGTATGCTTGAATGGCACGCTCAATCACCTGAGCTGGTGAGATCATTTTACAGTTCAGAGCGAAGGAGATTCGTGAATGGTAGAGACTCCATTTGTGCTCTGAATTGGCCGTCATCGCATCTTGGAATTTTCCAAAAAGAGGAAGGCCGTGGTTACAGAAAAACTCCAATAGTTCCAACGCTTCACTTCGAGTGATTGGCCAGACGAGTTGTTTGCCCATCTCACCAAAGTAGTTGATGCCGTGTCGATCCAAACGGTTTCGAATATCATCTGTGTTGTGAGCAAACACCAGGGGTTCTGGAATGTCCGCAAGATCCGCTTTTTTAAACGCTTTTTGGTTCTCGGTATCGTAATTCCAACGTCCGCCCTCGGGCTCTTTGCCCTGCATTAGGTAGCCGTGTTTAACCCGCATGCGTCGGTAGAAGGCCTCCATGCGGTGTCCAGTATTGGGCTTAAACTCTTTGCTAATCGCTTCAAATGGCAGCAGGAAGTGCTCGGTGTCGAATTCACGCAAACCGGTCCCTTCAGGCAGTGACAGGTTACGACACTGTTCAAGAAGACGTATCTCATCGGGTCGCTGATACTCGATCTGTGTAAAGCCGTGGCATTTGATCAAATGGTTGATCAATGAGTCTAGGGATTTAAAATCGGCAGTCTCATCAAGCGTTAAATGAATGACCTGATGACCCGCGCTTTTAAGAGCCTCGGCAAAGCGCTGCATGGCCATAAAAAAAGCGGTGATCTTTTGCAGATGGTGTTTAACGTAATTCTGCTCTTGGTGCAGTTCAGCAATGAGGTAGGTCACCTCGTCCGATTTATCACGAAACCAGCTGTGTTTGGCGTTGAGTTGGTCGCCGAGTACCAGTCTAAGGGTGCTCATCGCTGTTGCTTAGCCTCGCGTCGACAGCGCTCTGAGCAGTACTTCACCTGCTCCCAATCGCGCTCCCACTTTTTGCGCCAGTTGAAGGGCTTTTGGCACTGCTCACAGATTTTGCTTGGTAGATTGAGTTTGTGGTGCATTATTTCATCTCGATGGGCCAGTCGTGGTAGTCGACACGATCGATTGGCAGCATCATCTCTTCACCGCCCCAGCGCTTTATAAATAGCCCCTCGGGGTCATAGGTTTGTGTCTGCTTCGCTAGATTTAATTGTCGATGGCCGCGCGGATCTGCACCAACGCCACCTAGGTACTGCCAATTCCCCCAGTTGCTGGCCAGATCAAAGTCGATCAGTGCCTCTTCAAAGTAGGCCGCACCGTAACGCCAGTCAATGCCAAGCTCATGCACTAAGCAGCTCGCCACCAGCTGTCTGGCGCGATTGGATTGATAACCCGTTGCTTTTAACTGACGCATAGCAGCGTTGACGATCGGGTAGGGGGTGGTGCCTTCAATCCAGGACTTCATTCGTTCTGGGTAGAAGGAGGTTAAGGGTTTACGATTAAAAGGCCCTGTCTGGTGATAGATCTTGTTGCCCCACTTGTGGGCGTACCACTGGAAATAGTCACGCCACAGCAGTTCAAAAAATATCCAGTAGGTCGAGTCATTTGCAACCACATCTTCCTCATAACGATTCAGCCTCTCAATGATGCGCTTGGGTGACAATACCCCTAGCGCTAACCAGGGACTGAATTTAGTCGAGCACGCCCACTCATCCAGACCATTCCTAGTCTCCTTGTAGGTGGCGGGTAGATCACTGGAGAAATAGTGTTCGAGATGGTCTAACGCGCTCTGCTCAGAACCGTTGAAGGCATTCTCGCTAGAGCAATCAATGTTGAATGTGGAACCCTGTTTATCGCCGAGAGGAGGTAGGCTGTCAGGTTCAGCAATACGGGCATCAACCTCGATCGACTCTATCTTCTTTCTAAAGGGGGTGAAGCTATCCGGCAGTTCCGCTAGGGCAAAGGGAAGTTGTCGCTCACCGTAAAGAGTGTGCGTCTCTAACACTGTTATCACTAGGTGCGGAAAGCGTGATGCGATCTCTTTAAGAGCGCTCTGCTCATAGCTGCCAGTGTGTCGAGAGGTGACTAAATGCTCGACTTGATCACGTAAAATGACCTGGCTTAACGCTTCGACGTAATCGCTTTCAATCACTTCTAACGCCTGGTTCAGCAGGCTAAGTTTGCTGTGCAAGCTTGACAGTGCTTGGTTTAAAAACTGTTGGCGATGCTTACCGATTCCTTTGAAACCAAATCGATTGGTGCGCTTATCCCTGGGGTGTTGGATGAAGAGACAGGTTAGCTGTTCGCTGTTACGGGCTTTATTAAAGACGGGGTTGTCATCAAGGCGTAAGTTGTTGGTGAACCAGAGCAGTGTGTGTCGATACATGGGGCGATCCTATGGTTGAATCTTTGATACGCACTGCTCTGGGCTTTAGAGCACGGAGTGACTGGAATCAATCGGGTTGGAAAATAGATCCTTTGATAGCCGCTTTGACCGTTTTGACAATCAACACCGTTAGCAAAATAGAGACCAGTGTCAGCATCAGGTGGCTCAATGTTTGGAAGAAGAGAGTCTGGCTCTGCTCAAACATGATCAGTGTGCCAATGGTGAAGGCTGCAATTGGGAAAGAGTAGGCCCACCAAGAGACAAAGAAGGGGATTCTTGCAAAACGTGGAAGCTGCGACACAAGTAGCAGAACCAAGAACATCGCCGCGTAGTAGAGGATGTGTGCAAAGTTATCGACAACGCCCTGATTGAGCTTCAAATAGGCAATAAATCCGACCGAGGGCGGCGCGATCATGATAAACAGTGTCGGCAGTAACTTCTCTGGGAGTGGCTCGTGAAAAATGATGCGGTTAAAAACTAATACCTTTAACACAATCCAGTAGACTATTCCGATCGCAAAGAAGAACCAGCTGACCTCGGTAAAGCCCAGCGTAACCCCGCCAATGGGTGCAATGATGTTGCCCACAATCGGGATGAACCAAGCAGGGGTCGTGTGTTGTACCTGCCAGCGAGCGTGGTGTATCCATTGATTCATCAAATAGAGCGTCAAGATCAGTTGGATTGAAGCGCCCATCCACCATACGGCCGTTGCCAGAGGTGTCATGATCTCCGCCATTGCGACCGCGATCAGCATTAAACCGATGGAAAAAGCAGGGAAGAAGCTGATTTTGATGGGGTGATTAAACTCGGCAATCACCTGATGAGCATGACGGCGCATCTTTAATAGGTAGCTGATTGCCAGTGTTGCTAATAGAACGGCCGTAATCACTAACAGTACTTGCCACACAAGGTTAGTAATACCTAGAACCTCAGAGGCTTTTTTCCAAGCGAGGGTTAAGCCACCCATTCCCATTACCGTTGCGAACAGAGCCACCGGCATATGGGCTAGACGAGATGTCACATCATTCATTGTTTAATCCTGTGAAATTAGATGGATCTAATATAAGGGCTAACCTTAATGGCAACATTAAGATTGATCAATTGCTATCACCTCTATGGCATCTCTACTGATCGAAAACTGAATGTTGAAGCGCTCCAAACTGATTCCGTAAATACGTGTCTCATCAGAGTGAAAGGCGGGTCTAGGGTCTTGCCTTAGAACCTCTTCAATGAGTGTCGATAGTTGTGGTTCTTTAGAGATAACCTCTAAGGCCTGATCAGAAAATTGAATAGGTTGATGCAAGGGCTCGGGCTGTTCCATGCCGGGGTAAACGGCATCCGGTAGCGAGTCGGAGTAGGGAATGTAGGGTTTGATATCAAAGACCGGGGTGCCATCCACCAAGTCGATACCCGACAAATTGAGTCGCACACCATTGTGTATATTTATTGAGTCGAGTTTCACAACCGATAACCCCATAGCGTTAGGTCTATGTGTGCTGCGTGTGGCAAACACGCCTAGCTTCTCGTTACCACCTAAACGGGGTGGTCGAGTTAAAGGCTTCCAGCCGGCATTCAGGTTCTCACTGAACTGAAAAATCAGCCAAACGTGAGAGCAGTTCTCTAACCCCCTAACGGCATCAGGATCGTTGTAGGGTGCGACTAATTCCAATACGGCTTTCGCGGAGGGTGCAAGGCCAGGCTGGCGCGGTGCTCCAAACTTCTCTTTGAATGGGGTTTTGATGAAACCGATCGGTTCAATACAGTGCATTCAGTTACATCTCTTCAATCGGTCTATCAGGAACGGCAGCGTCATCGTAGGCCCCCCAAATGGTTTGATCGAACTGAATGACGGATCCCGTCATCATGCCGCTGTCCTCTGAAGCCATCCATAGCACCGCTTTAGCGACCTCATCAGTCTGAAGAATTCTGCCTGCCGGAAGGGTGGCTGCTTTCCGATCAATAAATGAATCATCCCCCGTCTCTTGAGCGATCAGCTCTCGCTCGTGATCAGAGTTCATCCAGCCTATATCGAGCTGATTGACGCGAATTTGGTTTCTTAACAGGGCATAGCCAGAGTTTCTGGTGAGTGTCGCCAAGGCACCTTTTGATGCGCAGTAGGGGGATAGAAAAGGTTGTCCGGCATGTTCTGACATCGATCCAATGTTGATGATGGCTCCTTTGATCTTCTCGCGAATCATCACTTTGACACTCTCTTGCATGAGAAAGAAGGGCGCCTTTGTGTTGATGGCGAACATTTGATCGAACAGTTCTGGAGAGGTCGTCAGTAGGTTGCCTCTATCCGTTAATCCTGCCGCATTCACCAATAGATCAACCCGTCCAAACTGCTGATCGGTCTCGGCCACAATGTTGCGAACCTGGTCTATTTGATCGAGTTCAGCCGCAACAAAATGGGTTTTAATGCCATACTGTTCCGCGATCTCTGAAGAGACCTGTTTGCCTCTGATCTGGTTGCGGCCGGTGATAACAATTCCTGCTGCGCCTGCTTGGGCAAATTGGTGTGCGATGGCTGCGCCCAAGCCTTGAGTGCTGCCTGTAATGATTGCTACTTTTCCATCGATACGGTTCATCAATCTGTCCTAGTTTGATACTGACATCACCATACTGTTAAGAAAGGTTTGTGAAAAGTCTTATCGTCCTGGCGTTCTACAAATACTAATCGCTTCAATGTAAACCGTACCCGCTGCTTTGAGTGCTTCAGATGCTCGGTCAAAGGTGGTCCCGGTGGTATGAATATCATCGATCAATAGGACGTGACTGGGCGCTGGCTGATTGCAGTAGAAGGTCGAACCTAAATTGGTTTTACGTTCTGCACGATTGAGTGAGGCTTGATGGTCTGTTCGACGCTTTTTTTGAAGGGATTGTCGATCAAGGGGGAGCTTTAAATAGCGACTCAAATGTTGGGCAATGATCTCCGCTTGATTAAAGCCACGCAGTGCACAATCGATTGGGTGACTGGGTATCGGTATCAGTGTGGGTTGGGTGCCGAATCGAGAGAGATCGATCTGCTTTGCCAGCAGCTGGCTCATCCAGAAAAGGGGCTCTGGATTCTTTCCCTGTTTGATCTTCTGGAATAGCTCTCGCATGGGGAACTGGTAGATCAGTGGTGATTGTGCGGTATCAAAATGAAACCACTCGCCATAGCAGTCTGGGCAGGATTCGTCTGGTTGATTAAGAGGGTAAGCGCAGACCTGGCAGGGGGTGCTGTTTTTAGCAAGGTCTGCAAAGCAACCCAAACAGAGTGGCTCATTGAACGGTTTGCTTAGTCTGCATAATGGACATTTTGCTGAGTCAAATAGCCACTCAACGATCGACTCTATCTGAAACATCAGTCTGGCCTCCTTGCCTATGATAAATTTAGTTTAGTCAGCGTTTTTAACTCTGTAAAATAGTCGCTCAAACTTAATCTGAAAGGGGCAGTGCGCGGTATGAAGCAGCGTTTTTTTGTGACGGGCACTGAGGTCTCTTCACCCGTCAATGAATTCAGTTGTGCGCTTTTAAAGCAGGCTAATCAGAAAGGGTTTAGCTCTCTGGGTCTTAAGCCCGTTGCGACTGGCTGCAGTGAAGTGGATGGAGAGTTAAAGAGCCAAGAGGCGCTGAATTTAATGGCGTGCTCCTCCATTGAGCTCTCCTATCTTCAGGTGAATCCTTTCTCGCTAGCCGCAAATGCTTCGCCACACATTGCTGCTGAGATGGCGGACGTTAGAATGAGTGCTGATCGAATTAAAGCCTACATGAGCGGTGCACTGATGCGTTCGGTCAACCTGGCATTGGTCGAGGGAGTCAGTGGATGGCGGGCGCCCATCAATGATCGTGAGTCGATGGCTAGCGTCGCACAGGCGCTTGGCTTTTCAGTGATATTGGTCGTCAATCTGAATGAGAATGCGATCAATCAGACCTTGTTAACCGTCGAAGCGATTCGTCGTGATGGTCTCGCTTTGGCCGGCTGGGTCGTGTCACAGACTCAGTGTGACTCTGATGAACGAGCAATCGAGTGGTTGCGCAGAGTGGTTCCAGCGCCTTATTTAGGTTCTCTCGCTAGCGAAGGGGGTGAGTCAGATCGGTTGGATTGGGCGCCACTAGGACTGTAAAAACCGCTCAACAATCTTTGTAAAAAGCGCAGGCTTCTCTGCGTGTGGCCAGTGCCCAGTCCCCTCGATGATTCTGAGTTGAACTTTGGGGAAGCGTTTAACCACCTCGTTTTGGTATTCAGGCTTGATGTAGTCTGATTCGCTGCCTTTGATGAAAAGAGTTGGGCCTAGGTATTCCCCCTCACTCATTGGGCTGGCGATCTGATCATACTCGCGCTCAAGTGCCTCTATGTTCATTCGCCAATCAAACCCAGCCTCTGTGCGATAGAGGTTCTTCAGAAGAAACGCTCGAATACTAGCATTGTCAATGTGATGACTTAGGTGTTGATCAGCCTCGGTTCGGCTTTTGATCTCGTTCAGTGGGACCTGTTTTAGCCCTTTGAACACATCGGTGTGGTGGTGAGGGTATTGCACGGGAGCAATATCAACCACGATTAATCGTGAGACTCGTTCGGGATTATTCAGTGCCAGCTCCATGGCGATCTTTCCGCCCATAGAGTGCCCCAATAGATTAAATTGCTGCAACCCAAGTTGGTCGGCCAGTGCCAGGACGGAGTCTGCAAAGGTGCTGTAGTTAAACTGATCAACCTGAGGAGAGCGGCCATGGTTCAGCATGTCGGGAGCGATGACATCAAACTGCTGTTGCAGTGCTTTGATGGGACCGCCAAGATTTTCCCAGCTGCCGAATAGGCCGTGTAACATCAAAAGCGGTTCACCAGAACCGCTTCGATGAAAGTGCAAGCTCATCGCTTACAGAACGTCCAGTAGCTCAACGTCAAATAGAAGCGTTGAGTAAGGAGGGATGCCGCCCGGAGAACCTTGCGCACCGTAGGCTAGGTTGTAAGGGATAAATAGGCGCCATTTAGAGCCTTTAGGCATCAACTGAAGGGCTTCAGTCCAACCTGCGATTACACCTGTTACGGGGAATTCGATCGGTTGACCGCGCTCGACAGAGCTGTCGAAGACAGAACCGTCTGTGAATGTGCCGTGGTAGTGAACGCGTACTTTGTTAGCCGTTGTTGGCTTTTCAGCATCCGCATCACCTGCTGATAGGATTTCGTATTGCAGACCCGATTCAGTCACCGTTACTTCATCACGCTTTGCGTTGTCGTCTAGGAACTGTTGGCCAGCAGCCGCTTTCTCTTTGGCTTCTGCTTCTTGTTTAGCGCGTAGGCGTTCAGTCAGCTCGTTGAATGCCGCTTGTAGATCTTCTGGTTCTACGTGCATCGCTTCGCCGGCGAAAGAGGCTTTAAGGCCAAAGGCAACTGCGTTGATGTCTACGCCGTCAAAACCGTTTTGTGCCAGTTGGTCACCCATCTGACGACCAATGCCGTAGCTGGCGCGCTGTTCAATTGTTTCTAATGTAATGTCGCTCATGATTATCCAAATGTTTCGTTTAAGAACGGCGCGCAGGGTAACATATTCGTTACTGTTGAACGAATAGCAGTGGGTCTACGCGTTGGTTATTCAGACTCACGCCCCAGTGTAGGTGGGGTCCCGTCACTCGTCCGGTGGCACCTACCAGACCGATCTGTTGTCCCAGATCGACTTGATCACCGACTTTAACGTCAATTTTGCTCATGTGGCAGTACATGGTGGATAGGCCATGGCCATGGTCGATGATCACGGTATTGCCATTGAAGAAGTAATCTCCTACGGCGGTTACTTTGCCTTTAGCCGCTGCTTTAATCGGTGATCGATCGGGTGCAGCAATGTCCAGTCCAGAGTGGGGTGCACGAGGCTGATCATTGAAAAAACGTTTAAGTCCAAAGGCGCTGGAGTAGGGGCCTTCAGCAGGCATAGCCAAAGTCAGTATTGGGTCTTCGTTTTTGGTAAACAGTTTGTAGGCGCTCTTTTGCTCAGCCGACTCTCGTTTCCAACGTGCAACCTGTTTGGGGTCGGGTTCGACGTATTTACGCTGCTTAATCTTCAAACGCTGTTCTGGATAGGCTTTATCGTCTAATTGAAAGGTTAGAGTCTTGCCACTGAATTTGAGCTCCTGTGCTTTGCCAACGGTTGCCTTAAGGCTAATGCCGGCAACGGCAGTCCACTGTCCCTCTTGATCGACAACCATCACTCGGTAACCGTCATACGTCACTTCAGGTGCAGGTTCGCTGCTGGGCAGGCCTAGGTCTACGATGGCGATACCGCCCGGTACACGAGACTCTGTGGGCAGTGCTTTTGCAGTTAGGCTGAATAGAGCCAGTGACAGTGTCATCAGAAACAGGGGTAATCGCATACTCTCTCCCTTAATTATTAGTGTGCTTATCAATCGTTGGTTTCGGTGTGGATATCTGTAACCGTTGATGTGATGGAGCCTTTTTGCAGTCGAATATTGATACTCTGCCCGGCCTTAACTTGGCGTGAATCGCGTATCACCTCGTGCTGATCAGTCGTCGCCAATGCATAGCCACGCTCAAGCGTCGCTAGCGGGCTAATGGCCTGAAGGCGGCCCACCTTTTCAGCCAGCTCCAGCTTTCGTCGATCAATTTTACTCTTCGTAAGACTCTCTAACCGACTCATCAGTTGTTTAACCTGTTCCTGATGAGCAGTAAGAGTTCTACTCGGATTGAGACGACTAAGCTGGCTTTGGTTCTGATTGAGTTGGCTGCGTTTGTCGCGCATCAATCGGTTCATCGCGCTGTGCAGTCTCAGCTCCAATTCGTCACTACGCTGAACCTGTTCGCGGATACGCTCTCCGGGGTGTCTAAGCCGCTGTTGTAGGCTCTTTAACTGTGCCTGTTTTGCTGACAATAACCAATCAAACCGCTGTTTAAGAGCGCGCTCAGCTCGATTGATGTTGGCTAATATCTCTGCGCCATTGGGGCTGAGTAATTCGGCTGCTGCTGACGGAGTAGGGGCTCTTAAATCCGCCACCATGTCGGCGATGGAGAAGTCGACTTCGTGCCCGACCGCCGAAACGGTCGGGATGTTTGAGTTGGCTAGACTGAGCGCAACGACCTCTTCGTTAAAGGGCCAGAGATCTTCAAGCGAACCGCCACCGCGACCCACAATGAGTACATCCGCGATCCCTTCGCGGTTTGCCAGTTCAATCGCCTTAACAATTTGCCCAGTGGCTTCATTGCCTTGAACCGCCGTTGGGTAAAGTCTGACGGGTAGTCCAGGGTAGCGACGTTTGAGTACCGTCAAGATGTCGTGAATCGCTGCTCCAGTGGGGGAGGTGATCACGCCTATGCATTTAGGGTGTTCAGGGATCGGTTTTTTGCGGTCCGCTTCAAATAGCCCTTGCGCTTGCAGTTTTAGCTTTAGTTTTTCGAATAGGACTTGGAGTTGCCCTTGGCCATCTTGCTCCATAGCGCTACAGATCATCTGATAGTCGCCACGCCCTTCGTAAAGACTCACGCGTCCGGTGACAACCACCTGGTCACCCTCCTTGGGGGCAAAGTTCACCCGCAAATTGTTACCACGGAACATGGCGCAGCGAACCTGAGCTTTCTGATCTTTAAGGGTGAAGTACCAGTGGCCAGAGCTTGGCTTGGCTAAGTTGCTGATTTCGCCAACGACCCTGATCGAAAGAAACGAGTTCTCCAACAGCGATTTTACCTGCTTGTTCAGTTCGCTAACTGCGATGGCTGTTCGATTTGAAGAGGTTTGAACATTCATCCGGTCATGCTAGCGGTTGTTGCTTCTTTTTAACAGAAAAAATCCTATTGTGCGGCGCAGAAAAAAGGGTGAAAAATGCCGCTATTTACTGCGACTTTAGATTGATAAAAAAGGCGAATTTTAGTAATGTATTGGGCTAATTTTTTGCCCATTTAGACAGGTTTTTTAGAATGTTACGAATTGTTGAAGAGGCTTTGACCTTTGATGATGTACTTCTCGTTCCCGCTTATTCAGAAGTGTTGCCTAACGCCGTTAGTTTGAAAACACGTCTGACCAAGGGTATCGAACTCAACATCCCACTGGTTTCTGCGGCGATGGATACCGTGACTGAATCTCGTCTTGCGATTGCTATGGCGCAAGAGGGTGGTATCGGCATCATTCATAAAAACTTAACCATCGAACAGCAGGCTGAAAATGTTCGCCGAGTGAAAAAGTTCGAGGCGGGTGTTGTTACTGATCCAGTCACTTGTCAGCCGACTACAACGGTTCGTGAAATCATCGCGCTGTCTCGTGAAGTGGGCTTCTCTGGTTTTCCTGTTGTTGAGAACGGCGACCTGGTTGGTATCGTCACTAGCCGTGATGTTCGCTTTGAAGAGAACCTAGACACCCCAGTCTCTAACATCATGACACCCAAAGAGCGTCTAGTGACGGTGGGTGAAGATGCGACTCACAAAGAGATCTCTGACCTTCTGCGTAAACACCGTATCGAGAAACTTCTAACCGTAAACGAGCAGTACCAACTGACCGGTATGGTGACGGTTAAAGATATGAACAAGGCGCAGGCTTACCCTAATGCGGCTAAAGATTCTCGCGGTCGTCTACTGGTAGGTGCTGCGGTAGGTACTGGTGCGGATACAGAAGCTCGCGTTGCAGCACTGGCTGAAGCGGGTGCCGATGTCATTGTTGTTGATACGGCACACGGTCACTCAAAAGGTGTTATTGATCGTGTTCGTTGGGTTAAACAGAACTTCCCAGATGTACAGGTGATCGGCGGTAACATCGCAACAGCAGATGCTGCCATCGCGTTAGCGGATGCGGGTGCTGACGGCGTTAAAGTAGGTATCGGCCCTGGTTCTATCTGTACGACACGTATCGTCGCAGGTATCGGTGTGCCACAGATCAGTGCGGTAGCCAATGTGGCTGCGGCGATGGCTGAGCGTGGCGTGCCTCTGATTGCTGACGGTGGTATCCGTTTCTCGGGCGATATTTCGAAAGCAATTGTTGCGGGTGCCTCTGCGGTGATGGTGGGCTCTATGCTTGCCGGTACTGATGAAGCGCCAGGTGAAGTTGAGCTGTTCCAAGGCCGTGCTTTCAAGTCATACCGTGGTATGGGTTCGTTAGGTGCGATGTCAGGATCCACTGGCTCTTCAGATCGCTACTTCCAAGATGCGAAAGCGGGTGAAGATAAGCTTGTCCCAGAAGGTATTGAAGGTCGTGTACCTTCGAAAGGTCCGCTGGCAGGCGTTGTACACCAGTTAATGGGCGGTCTTCGTGCCTCTATGGGTTACACCGGTTCAGGCGATATCGATACCATGCGCACTAAACCAGAGTTTGTTCGCATTACCAATGCAGGTATGAGCGAGAGCCACGTGCATGATGTCAGCATCACCAAAGAGGCACCAAACTACCGCGTCGGTTAAGACTCGATAGTTATAATTTCAGTGGGGTAACTCAGGTTGCCCCATTTTTAGTTTTAAGGGCAGCTTGCCCGCAGTTGGAATCAGAAAGAAATGAGCCAAGATATCCATTCGCAACGCATACTTATTCTAGATTTTGGATCGCAGTACACCCAGTTGATCGCACGTCGTGTTCGTGAAATCGGCGTCTACTCTGAGATCTATGCTTGGGATATGGACGAAGCTGACATTCGTGCCTTCAATCCAAAGGGTATCATCCTAGCCGGTGGTCCTGAGTCTGTGACAGAGTTGGATTCGCCACGTGCTCCACAAGTGGTTTTCGATCTAGGTGTTCCGGTTTTGGGTATCTGTTACGGCATGCAGACCATGGCAGAACAGCTTGGTGGTAAAGTGGCTTCGTCGGACGAGCGTGAGTTCGGTTATGCACGTGTCCGTTTGATGGATAACGCCAGTCGCCTGCTGGAAGGTATCGAAGACCACATGGCAAATAACGGTGTCATGTCGTTGGATGTATGGATGAGCCACGGCGATAAGGTCGTTGAGTTACCTGAGGGCTTCTCAATCATCGCTGCGACTGAGTCAGCACCCGTTGCGGCTATGTGTGATCCTGCTCGTCAGCTTTACGGTGTGCAGTTCCACCCAGAGGTGACTCATACGAAACAGGGTCTGCGTATTCTAGAGCGTTTTGTCCGTGACATCTGTGGTACTGAAGCACTGTGGACGCCGGCCAATATCATTGCGGATCTGGTTGAGCGTGTTCAAGCTCAGGTGGGTGACAATAAAGTATTGCTTGGCCTATCGGGAGGTGTCGATTCCTCTGTGGTTGCAGCGCTTCTGCATAAAGCGATCGGCGATAAGCTGACCTGTGTCTTTGTTGATAACGGTCTTCTTCGTAAGAACGAAGGCGATCAGGTCATGGAGATGTTTGCGAACAACATGGGTGTTCGTGTTATTCGTTCTGATTCTGAAGATCTTTTCTTGGGTCGTCTTAAAGGTGAAGCGGATCCTGAGAAGAAGCGTAAGATTATCGGTAATACCTTCATTGAAGTATTTGATGATGAGGCGGCTAAACTAACTGAGTGTCGCTTCTTGGCTCAGGGCACCATCTACCCGGATGTGATTGAGTCGGCTGCCTCGAAGACCGGCAAGGCGCATGTGATCAAGTCGCACCACAACGTGGGTGGTCTTCCTGAAGATATGGCATTTGAGTTGGTTGAGCCACTGCGTGAACTGTTTAAAGACGAAGTTCGCAAGATCGGTCTTGAACTGGGTCTTCCCTACGATATGGTCTACCGTCACCCCTTCCCAGGCCCTGGTCTCGGTGTTCGTATTTTGGGTGAAGTTAAGAAAGAGTATGCCGACATTCTTCGTGAAGCGGATGCGATCTTTATCGAAGAGCTGCATAAAGCGGATTGGTACCATAAAACGAGCCAAGCCTTTGCCGTATTCCTACCCGTTAAGTCCGTAGGGGTTGTGGGTGATGGCCGCCGTTACGAATGGGTCATTGCGATTCGTGCCGTTGAAACGATCGACTTCATGACCGCTCGTTGGGCTCACCTACCTTATGAACTGCTTGAAACAGTCTCTAGCCGTATCATCAACGAAATTCCGCAGGTCTCTCGTGTGACATACGATGTTTCGAGCAAACCACCTGCAACCATTGAGTGGGAATAATCGATGTTTCTTTTAAGTTCAGGTGTTTTTCTCTGGTCATTAGCGCACCTTCTTAAGCGCATAGCACCCACTTTTAGGGCCTCTTTAGGCAATCTTGGAAAAGGCCTGATCGCTGTTGCGATTCTGATCTCAGTGTTAATGATGGTGTTTGGTTATCAGCAAGTTGAGACGACTTACTACTGGGGTCGCAACCCCGCGATGGTGGGTATCAATAACCTGTTGATGCTGCTGGCTGTCTACCTACTGGTCGTTTCAGTCGTTAAAAGTGCATTGGCAAACCGTGTGCGTCATTTGCAACTGAGCGCTGTCAAAACCTGGGCGATTGCGCACTTGATGGTTAATGGTGACAGCGCGTCGTTTGTTCTGTTTGGTGGTCTGCTCGCTTGGGCCGTGATCAGCGTGATACTGATTAACAAAGCGGGTAAGCCTGAACTTGAAAAACGACCAACGAGTCTTGTTCGTGAACTGATTGCCGCCATCGTTACGGCTGTTCTGTTTGGTGCCATAGCCATGGCTCATATGAAACTGGGCTACCCAGTTTTTGGTTAAGGGTCGACTGAGCGTTTAGGGATGAAGCAGATGAAACCATTAATCTTTGGATATCTCATTTTAATGGTCTCTATGCTGCTTCAGTACCAGGTCATTTGGCCTGCTGAGGCTGTGTTGCTGTCTCACTGGTCAGAAGGTCCAGCCAGTCTTCTGTTTCTTCCTCATGGCATCAAAGCGCTGTTGATCGTTTTGGTCGGACCGATTGCGGTTTTACCTATCACTTTAGCTCATTTAACGACCGATATCCTGATCGGAGTCGATGCCGGAAGGATTCTCTTCTCTGCGTTTGTTAGCTCGGTTGTCATGTTAATACCGATGTTGATGTTTAACTACGTCTCGCAACGTCCACTCTTATCGGGTGTAATGGGATCAGGGTTCTCATTGCCTCAAATGACTCGGCTGACCTTCTCGGTTGGTTTGATTGCTGCACTTCTTAATGCATTGGCGAATGCGGCCTGGTATAGCGAGAGCGGTGTAACGCTTTTGGCGTTTCGATATTTAACGGGTGATCTGTTGGGTATATTCGTGGCTCTTCTGCTTTGGAGTCTATTGTCTCGAATTGCTCATAGAGTGAGTGATTAGTTGTGCTGCAGATTACGTTGTTTGCGCTACTCTCTATTGGATTGGTTATCCAATATGAAGTGATCTTTCCGTTAGAGTCCTATCTACTGCCTGCTTCAGCGGCTAGCTTTCTTTACATTCCGCACGGCATTAAAACGGTGATGGTGGTGTTGTCTGGTTATCGAGCGCTTCTACCGATTTTTACCGCCCATCTTTTAGCCTATGTGATATGGGCGGTTCCGACCCCGTCGATCGCTTTGGATGCTCTGGTTAGTACCCTGGTTATGTTTATTCCATTGGTTATTTGGAACTTTAATCGACTTGCACCACTGTTGGCGCCCCTGCCCATTGCTGACGACTCTAAAGTGGTTCTGTTCAGAATTGTTCTGGCTGTCGCTTTTGTATCATCACTGTTTAATGCACTTTTGCATACTCTGCTGTTCACTAATGAGCCGAGCGGACTGTTGTCGTTTAGAATCATGGTAGGTGACTTACTAGGTACTCTGCTCGTACTGACTCTGTTGATGCTGACTAAGAAGCACTTAGTGAATCTTATTAAGAAGTAGGTAAACTGACTTTTTAGTCAATTTCGGGATGTGGAATACCTTAGTTGATTGCTAGGTTTAATAAGTCTGTTATACTACACAAGTCGAAAGCAGTGAGAGCCTATTAAGGCCGAAGTTCCTGCTGAATAATTAAAGGAACTCTGTATGAGCACTTTGAAATTTTATCTAGGTTTGATCAAGTTAATTGATTCAACCTCAAAAGAGCTTGGTTTGGATTCGTTGACTGATTCTGACCGTCAAGTTCTGAACATGCTTTGGGAAGTGGCTGATCAAAATACGGCTAAAGCCTCTCTTAGCTACGAAGTCTTTGCTGACTCTGCGATTGCAAAAGGGATTAAAGTCTCTCGCTCGCAATTCTTTAAGTCATTGAAAAAACTTGAAGATGTTGAGTTGATTAAGCGTATTGAAGGGCCTCGTAGCTCTACTTACCAGCTGAAAGCTGAGTAAGCACTCGTTAAGCAAAACATCACATAAAAGCTGCACACTGTGCGGCTTTTTTGTTTTTGGGGTGCAAGTTACCATAGGGTTTTAAAATTTAGGACGTAATGTGGACGATCAGTATTGGATGAGGCAGGCGCTTGAGCTAGCGGCGCAGGCGGGTGAACACAACGAAGTGCCAGTGGGTGCAATTGTTGTCCTTGATGATCAAGTCATCGGTCGTGGCTTTAATTGTCCAATTAGCGGCTGTGATCCATCAGCACATGCAGAGATCCAAGCCCTCAGGGATGCTGCTAATCGTCTTGAGAACTATCGCCTAATTGATGCAACGCTCTATGTAACGATCGAACCCTGTTCTATGTGTGCTGGTGCCATTGTGCACTCTCGTATCAAGCGATTGGTGTTCGGAGCCTTGGAGCCCAAAGCGGGTGTGGCGACCAGCCAAGCTCAATTTTTTGATCAGCCTTGGCTCAATCATCGTGTGGAGTTGCAGGGTGGGGTGCTGGCAGATGAGTGCTCATCAATAATCAGTGACTTCTTTGCGCGCCGTCGAGATGAAAAGCGACAAGCCAAGCTCAACAAGTTTGGCGAGGCCTCTAATCCAGAGACTTAAGTTTGATGGAGCGGTTTTGATTTAAGCGCCTGAACGGTTCGATGATCTGAGTATATTTTTGAATGTTGTTCACATAGGTGACGGGTTCACTGCCGCGAGCCTCTCCATGACGGGTTTTGGCCGCTATCTCTGGATCTTCAAGTAGTGGTAAAAACTGCGCTACATCTTCCCACTTGTCAGCATTTTTGCCGCCACGTTGAGTCAGTATGCGAGCATCCTCTAGGTGTCCAAAGCCAACATTATAACCGGCCATAGCTAACCAAAGTCGTTCGGGCTCTGGAATGCGGTCAGGCACTTTCTCTTCCATTTTTCTTAGGTATTTTGCACCCCCGATGATGCTCTCTCTAGGGTCTGTTCTCTCCTCAACCCCCATCTCTTCTGCTGTCGCTTGTGTGAGCATCATTATGCCTCGCACGCCTGTGCTAGAAACGGCATCCTCATCCCAGTGCGACTCTTGATAGCCCACCGCGGCGAGAATGTGATGATCGAGCCCAACCAACTCGCCTGCTTCAACGAAGTAGGGGTTTAAAGGCTTATAGCGCTCCTCAAGTGCCATGCGAAAAGCGTGTGTCTCGACAAAGTTAAGGGGATTTTTGGGTGGGGTAGAGTCTCTGTTGAGCTGCTCAATCAGCCTCTTGGATTCGGGTTTTTCTAACCAATCGCTTACGGCTTGGTTTAGAGTTTGATCTTCACTTTTTAGCGAGTACCAAACAGCAGGAGCATCGCTTTGGATCTCAAAGGCTTTTGCTAACTCGGGGTGATAGCTTTTCACGCGACTGAAAAGATCGGAAGGTACAACCGCGAAGGTGGCCTCCCTGTTCTGTAATAGGGTCATCAGGTCTAAATGATTGAGCTCCTCAAGAAGGTCAACCTCTATATCGGGTTTGATGCTGAGCAGTTGGGCCGCCTCGGCGCTGCCATCCAAAGCAAGAATGTTGCCCTCTTTGATATCAGCGAATGATTTAGGACGCTTGAATCCCTGGGTCTTTCTGTAGATAACCAGTGACCGGCTGTCGCGATAGCTTGGATGGGGTTGGTATATCGACTCTCGAGATGGCGTTAGGTGAAGATTGGCAGCTGCAATATCGGCTCGACGATCACGCAAAGCCTGAAAAACATGTTGGTGATCTTCCGCAATGACGAATTCGATACCTAGACCTAGATGATCGGCAAAGTTTGTCGCCAGTTGATACTCAAAGCCTGTGCGAGTCTGATCAATATCGAGTGTGGATAGGGGGGCTGCAAGTGAAACGACACGTAGATAGCCTCTATCCGTTATCTGTTCGATCAGCGGTTTTCGGTTGGCACTGGTCAAGACAATCCAAACCGCCAGAAATAGAATGCCGGCAGTATAGATATACGGTCTTAATCTTGGTGCTTGTCGAAGGATAAACATTCGTAATGATTAGCTGCTAGCTCTCCCTAATTGCGTCAGTTTGCGCTAAAATTGCATGTTTTCCAACGCCTGATTCGCAGGATCACCAAGAGGCCTCTGAAACCATGCTCGTTTTGCGCGGAGCTCCAGCTCTTTCTGCCTTCCGTCACGCTAAGCTTTTTAACGCTGTTAGCCAAAAAGTTCCGTCAGTTACCGGACTTTATGCGGAGTTTGTTCACTTTGCCGATATGAACTCTGAGTTGAGTTCTGAGAAACACTCGATTCTTGAGCGTATTCTACGATATGGGCCAAAAGCGGATCAGCAAGATCCCAAAGGCAAACTTATTCTGGTTGTTCCTCGTCCAGGTACTATTTCACCTTGGTCCTCTAAAGCGACTGATATCGTGCACAACTGTGGCTTGGATGCGATTGATCGTATTGAGCGCGGTACGGCGTTTTACGTTGAAAGTGCTTCAGAGCTAAGCGAGCAAGAGTTGAGCGATGTTCAAGCCGTGCTTCATGATCGCATGGTTGAAGCGGTGATGAGTGATCTTGAGCAAGCAAGCGCGCTATTTAGACATGAGCAACCACGTGAAATGGGTCGTGTTGATATTCTAGGTGGTGGCCGTGAAGCGTTGGCTACAGCTAACCAAACATTGGGTCTCGCACTGGCTGAAGATGAGATCGATTACCTTGTCGATAGCTTCAAAGAGCTAGGTCGTAACCCCGCTGATGTCGAGTTGATGATGTTTGCACAGGCGAACTCTGAGCACTGTCGTCACAAGATCTTCAATGCCTCTTGGGATATCGATGGAGAAGCGCAGCAGAAATCTCTGTTCGGTATGATCAAGAACACCAATGAGCTAGGCGGCGAAAAAGTTCTATCAGCGTACAAAGATAACGCGGCCGTGATCGAAGGTTGGCAGGCACCGCGTTTCTACCCGAACTCTGAATCTCAACAGTACGGCTACAATGATGAGCCTGTACATATCCTGATGAAGGTTGAGACGCATAACCACCCAACCGCTATTGCGCCTTTCTCGGGTTCTGCAACGGGTTCTGGTGGTGAGATTCGTGACGAAGGTGCTACAGGTCGTGGTGCTAAACCTAAAGCAGGTTTAACCGGCTTTACGGTCTCTGATCTCAATATTCCTGGTTTTGAGCAGCCTTGGGAGTCGAAATACGGTAAGCCTGAACGCATTGTGTCGCCACTCGATATCATGATCGAAGGTCCAATTGGTGGTGCGGCGTTCAACAATGAATTTGGTCGTCCAAACCTGAACGGTTATTTCCGTACCTTTGAACAGTCGGTACCTGGTGCAAACGGTGAAGAGGTACGTGGATACCACAAACCGATCATGCTGGCCGGTGGTATGGGTAACATTCGTGCTGACCATGTTGAAAAAGGTGAAATCGAGGTTGGTTCTAAACTGATCTGTCTAGGCGGGCCTGCAATGTTGATCGGTCTGGGCGGTGGTGCTGCATCCTCGATGAGTTCGGGCAGTTCATCAGCCGATCTTGATTTTGCGTCTGTACAACGCGGCAACCCAGAGATGGAGCGTCGCTGTCAGGAAGTTATTGACCGCTGTTGGCAGCTAGGTGAAGCCAACCCTATCGAGTTTATTCACGACGTAGGGGCGGGTGGTCTATCGAACGCTTTCCCAGAATTGGTGAAAGATGGTGGTCGTGGTGGTTACTTCCAGCTACGTAACGTCAACAACGATGAGCCAGGAATGGCTCCGCTAGAGATCTGGTGTAACGAAGCGCAAGAGCGTTATGTGATGTCGGTTAAACCGGCGGATCTGCCACGTTTTGAAGAGATCTGTCAGCGTGAGCGTTGTCCTTATGCTGTCGTCGGTGAGGCGACAGAGGATCACCACCTCACTCTGAACGACACCCACTTTGAAAATAAACCGGTCGACCTACCAATGAGCGTGCTCTTTGGTAAACCGCCTAAAATGCACCGTTCTGTGACTCGTGCAGAGTACGAAGTGCCTGCGTTTGATAGCAGCAACATTAAACTGGCTGAAGCGGTTGAACGTGTTCTCAAGCTGCCAGCAGTTGCCTCTAAATCTTTCTTGATCACCATTGGTGACCGCTCGATTACTGGTCAGGTTGTTCGTGACCAGATGGTCGGCCCTTGGCAGGTTCCCGTTGCTGACTGTGCGGTAACCTCGACAGGCTTTGTCGGTTACACCGGTGAAGCGATGGCGATGGGTGAGCGTACACCACTGGCTGTGGTTGATGGCCCTGCATCTGGTCGTATGGCGATTGGTGAGACACTCACCAACCTTGCTGGTACCCCGATTGAAGCCCTAAGTGATGTGAAGCTGTCAGCCAACTGGATGTGTGCTGCAGGTCACCCTGGTGAAGATGAGAAGCTGTACGATACCGTTCGCGCGGTAGGTATGGAGTTGTGCCCTGAACTGGGTATTACGATTCCAGTGGGTAAAGACTCGATGTCGATGCGCACTGTATGGCAGGATGCTGATGAGCAGAAATCTGTGACATCGCCACTCTCACTGGTGATCTCTGGCTTTGCACCCGTCTCTGATGTTTGCCGTGTACTGACACCTGAGCTTCGCACGGATCAAGGGGAAACGGATCTGATCTTGTTGGATCTAGGGCAGGGTAAAAACCGCTTGGGCCTATCGGCACTAGCACAGGTCTTTAACGAAGTGGGTGCTGATGTTCCAGATCTTGATGATGCGGATCAGTTCGCGACCTTCTTTGCCGCCATTCAAGGCCTAAATGAGCAGGGGCTTCTGTTGGCTTACCACGACCGTTCAGACGGTGGTCTACTGGCAACCATTGCAGAGATGGCGTTTGCCGGTCGTACCGGTGTTGACCTGAGCTTAGATCTTCTTGCGTCTGATGAGTCTGAAATTGCAGCGGCACTGTTTGCGGAAGAGCTCGGTGCGGTTGTTCAGGTTAAGCGTGAAGATACTGAGCAGGTACTGACGGAATTGAATGCGGCCGGTATCGGTGAGATCGCATCAGTGGTCGGTGCTTTGAATCCTGATGATCTGTTGAACATCAGCTTCGATGATGAAGAGGTTTACTCTGAAAGCCGAGTGACACTGCAGCGTTGGTGGGCAGAGACCTCTTACCAGCTGCAATCGCTACGTGATAACTCAGACTGTGCCAAGCAGGAGTTTGACGCGCTGTTGGATGCTGAAGATCCTGGTCTGAATGCTGACCTTTCGTTCGATGTGAATGAAGATGTTGCCGCACCCTTTATCTCTACTGGGGTTCGTCCAGAGATGGCTGTTCTGCGTGAGCAGGGCGTTAATGGTCAAATTGAGATGGCTGCCGCGTTTGATCGCGCTGGCTTCAATACGGTTGATGTTCACATGAGTGACATCCTTGCGGGTCGTATTGAGCTGGATCGCTTCAAAGGCTTGGTCGCTTGTGGTGGTTTCTCTTACGGTGACGTACTGGGAGCAGGTGAAGGTTGGGCGAAATCGGTTCTGTTTAATGACCGTGCGCGTGATCAATTCAGTGCCTTCTTCGAGCGCCAAGACAGCTTCGCACTGGGTGTCTGTAACGGTTGTCAGATGCTCTCTAACCTACACGAACTGATTCCAGGTGCTGAGCTGTGGCCACACTTTGTGCGCAATGAGTCTGAGCAGTTTGAAGCTCGTGTGGCGATGGTTGAAGTGCAGAAATCGAACTCACTGTTCCTAGCGGGTATGGAAGGTTCGCGTATGCCAATCGCTGTTGCACACGGCGAAGGTCGCGCTGAATTTGCCGATGCGTCGCATCTGGCTAATCTAAGTGGTTCAGGTACCGTGGCGTTGCGTTATGTAAATAACCGCGGCGAATTGACGCAGAACTACCCAGCGAACCCGAACGGTTCACCAGAGGGGATTACCGGTGTTACCTCTGCCGACGGTCGTGTCACCATCATGATGCCTCACCCAGAGCGAGTGTTCCGTGCCGTACAGAACTCTTGGGCTCCAGATCATTGGAGTGAAGATGGTGCATGGATGCGTATGTTCCGTAATGCACGTAAGTGGGTTGGCTAAGCCACCCACTGTTAGCCACTCAATTTAGAGTGTCGAACGCATAAAAAAGGCGACCTAATGGTCGCCTTTCTTCTATCTTTTTTCTGACTATTCGAACAGTCCGAAGGTGATGCGATCGAATAGAGAACGCTCCTCATCTGCTTGCTCTGATGTGTCAGTCGCCTCTGTCGCTGGCGCTTCATCGGCACGCACCGGTTGAGCCAGTGAGCTGGTTGGTTGAATCGGCTCCGCCAGTTCTGTCCCTTCACCGAGCAGGCCAAAGCTTGCGGTGTAGATCAGATCATTGCGTGGTGCTTTGAATGAGCGTACTTGGTAGTCAGGGAAGTTGGTGGCCAAGACAGTACTCGCATCAGCGGCCAGTTCAGTCAGGCCGAGCTCAGTGTAAGCTTCTGCCATGATCGCTAAGGCATCCGGTGTTGCTGGTGTCTCTTGCAGATTTTCAACCACGTAACGACCACGGTTTGCGGCTGCCAACCATGCCTGACGTTTCATGTAGTAGAGTGCGACATGGATTTCGTAGGTGGCTAGACGGTTCTTGAGGTACTGCATGCGGCGTTGCGCGTCGGCTGCGTACTCGCTGTCTGGGAAGCGGTTGATCAAGGTTGTAAAGCTGTCGAACGAGTCGCGTGCGGCACCTGGATCACGCTGAGCCACATCAATGGGTAGGTATTTAGCAAAGAATGAGCGCTCGGCTTCAAAGGCGCTTAACCCTTTCATGTAGTAGGCGTAGTCGACGTTGTCGTGATTAGGGTGCAGGCGAATGAATCGATCAGCTGCGGCTGCAGCAGAGGTGTTTTGATTCATTCTAAAGTGTGCGTAGATCAACTCTAGCTGTGACTGTTCGGAGTAACGGCCAAATGGGTAGCGCGCTTCAAGAAGCTGTAGTTTCTCGATCGCCAGCTGGTTATTGCCCGCATCAATTGCACTTAGCGCCTCTTCATAGAGCTGCTCCTCTGGAACGTCGGGCTCTATTTTCTCCCCATTGCTACTACAACCCACCAGTAGAGTGGCAGCGAAAAGAGCGGGAATCAGTCGGTTAAAACGCATGTTTACATCCTAATCTATGCACAGCGGTTCAGCGCTGCGATCTCTATTGAGATATACTATTCAATATTCCTTATTTAAACACAGAGCTTAGCTCACCAAAACACTCTTAGAGCCAGATAGAGCAATAATGTCAGAACATATTCACCTTGAAGCCGTTGTACCCGATGAACTCTACGGTAAACGACTCGATCAAGCCGTTGCGCAGATCTTTCCCGACTACTCTCGTTCACGCCTGCAGGGGTGGATAAAAGAGGGGGAGTTGACCGTTGATGGCAAAGTACTTCGTACGCGCGACAAGCTGACCGGTGGTGAAAAGATTGTCGTCGATGCTCAAATCGCAGTGATTGAAGAGCATAAGGGTGAGGATATTCCGCTCGATATCGTGTTTGAAGATGAACACATTCTTGTGCTGAACAAACCCTCGGGTTTGGTGGTTCACCCTGCGTCGGGTCATGCCGAAGGAACACTGTTGAATGCTCTGTTGCATCACGCCCCAGAGGTGGCTCAGGTACCGCGAGCCGGTATTGTTCACCGCCTTGACCGTGAAACCACTGGGTTGATGGTTGTGGCCAAGACGATTCAAGCGCAGACCGATCTAGTTGAACAGCTGCAAGAGCGTTCGATGGGTCGCGAATACGAAGCGGTTGTTCAGGGTGTCATGATTGGTGGCGGTACCGTTGATGAGCCGATGGGTCGTCATAGTAAGAACCGTCTCAAAATGGCCGTTGTAGGTCTGGGTAAAGAGGCGATCACACACTACCGCGTGTTGAAGAAGTTTCGTTCACACACCCATATTCGCCTGAAGCTCGAGACAGGTCGTACGCACCAGATTCGCGTTCACATGGCGCACATTAAATACCCACTGGTCGGCGACCCGCTCTACGGTGGTCGTTTCCGTCTGCCGAAGAACTGCAGCGAGCGTATGGTACAGACCTTGAAAGGGTTTCGTCGCCAAGCGCTGCATGCGAAAAAGTTGGAGCTTTGGCACCCCTTTACCGGTGAGCACTGCAGCTGGGAGATCGATCTTCCAGACGATATGCAGCGCCTGCTGACCGTTCTTGATAAAGATGCGACGAAATACGATTACGAGCTATGAACCTAATCTGGGCTGACTGGCCGGCACCGCCGAACATTAAAGCGCTCTGTACGACGCGCCAGGGTGGTGTCAGCTCAGCGCCATTTGATCAGCTTAATTTAGGTGATCACGTTGGGGATGACCCCCAAGCCGTCTTGGATAACCGTCAGTCTCTTCTGAATTCACTCTCTCTAGTAAAACCGGCACAGTGGCTGAAGCAGGTTCACGGTGTTGAAGTGGTTGAAGCCTATTCAGATCAACAGATTCGTGAAGCGGACGCCTGTTACACAACAGAACCTGGAGTTGCGTGCGTCATCATGACCGCAGACTGCTTGCCCGTTCTATTTACCAATCGATCAGGTAGCAAAGTGGCAGCTGCGCATGCCGGCTGGCGTGGCTTAGCGGAAGGTGTGTTAGAGCAGACGCTTTCGCAGTTTGATGATCCGTCTGAGGTCATGGTGTGGATGGGGCCGGCGATTGGTCCCGATGCGTTTGAAGTGGGTCAGGAGGTGTATGACCGTTTCGTTGACGATCTGGCCCAGTCGCGTGACGCATTTAAGCCCAGCCCCTCGCATAATGAGCGCTGGGTAGCTGATATCTACCAACTAGCTCGATTGCGTCTAAACAGAGCCGGTGTTCGTCAGATTTTTGGCGGCGGTTTATGTACTTACACTGATTCGGAGCGCTTTTTCTCTTACCGTCGCCAAGCTCAAACGGGGCGTATGGCCAGCCTAATTTGGATGGAAGCTAATGAATAGCTCCGGTTTGGCTGGGCTCGGTATTACCCATCCTATTATTCAGGCGCCGATGGCGGGTGTGTCCACACCTGAACTGGCCGCGGCGGTCTCTAATGCGGGTGCGTTGGGCTCTATTGCGGTCGGAGCTGTTAATGCTGATACCGCGCGTCAATTGATCCAGAGAACGCGGGCTTTGACAGATCAACCGTTCAACGTGAACCTGTTCTGTCATCAGCAACCTCAGCGTAGTGCAGAGCTTGAGCAAGATTGGATTGGGCGTCTAACTCCGCATTTCGATCGTTTCGGCGTGAATCCACCCGCTCAATTGAATGAGATCTACCTAAGCTTCTTAGATGATCCCAATATGTTGGCGGTGCTGTTAGAAGAGCAGCCTGCGGTTGTCAGCTTTCATTTTGGTCTGCCTGAGCTTGCTTGGATTAAGCAGTTACAAAACAGGGGTATCCTGACGCTGGCCTGTGTCACCTCGTTGAGCGAAGCGCAGTTAGCGATTGCGGCGGGTGTTGATGCTTTGGTGGCTCAGGGTGTCGAGGCAGGCGGGCATCGTGGTCTCTTCGACCCTCACCAAGATTCAGGGCTAACGACAATGGATCTGGTCACTCAGTTGGTCTCTTCTGTTGAACGGCCGATTATTGCCGCAGGCGGCATTATGACAGGGGCTGATATTGCCGCCGCGTTGCATGCTGGCGCTGCGGCTGTACAGATGGGAACAGCCTTTGTGCTCTGCCCTGAATCTTCGGCCAATGCTGGATATCGAGCCAAACTAAGTCGTGGCGCTGCGGTTAACACCGAGATCACATCAGCCATCTCCGGTCGACCGGCTCGCGGCATTATCAACCGAGCTCATACAGAGATTGAGCCTGACAACAGAGCGGACATTCCCGATTACCCTCTGACCTATGATGCGATGAAGCAGTTGGCTACAGCCGCTGCTGCACAGGGCGACGAGGGGTATGCCGCACACTGGGCTGGAACAGGTGCTGGGTTGGCGAGATCCATGCCTGCTGCGCAGTTGGTCGAGACACTCGTGTCAGAGCTGCAAGCCTCACTCAACTCATAAAATCCGATAATCAGATTGCCTAATTTTTAGTAGTCGATATATACTGTTTATCCATACAGTATATTTGTCGATTGATTAGGTATTAACGATGGCGATTACGCAGATAGCTGATGCGGTCGATCTTACCGCTGACCATTTAAAAATTCCTTTCTATACAGAGAGTGTGCCGGCTGGTTTTCCATCACCGGCTCAGGACTACATTGATAAGACGTTGAGTCTTAATGAGCTCTGCATTAAGCACCCCAATGCCACCTATTTCGTCCGTGTCGATGGTGACTCCATGGACGGTGTGGGTATCTACAAGGGGGATGTCTTGGTCGTTGATCGATCGCTGACCGCTCAGCATGGTGACGTGGTGATTGCCAGTGTCAGCGGTGAGATGACGGTGAAGACGCTGCAGCTACGTCCACGCGTGCGTCTGGTTCCACAGAACCGACGCTACTCGCCCATCGAGTTGAAAGAGGGGAGTGAGCTGCAGGTGTTTGGTGTGGTGGTCAGTGTTGTCAGGGTGTTGAAGTAGTGTCGCAAGTGATCGCGCTGGTCGATTGCAATAACTTCTATGTCTCTTGCGAGCGACTGTTTCGCCCAGATCTGCAGGGCGTGCCGATGGTGGTGCTCTCTAATAACGATGGTTGTGCCGTCGCGCGCAGTGCCGAGGTGAAAGCCCTAGGCGTCAAAATGGGAGTGCCTCGGTTTCAGATTGAAGAGCTGATAGAGCAACACGGTATCTGCACCTTCTCTTCAAACTACACACTCTACGGCGATATCTCAGCGCGTGTCATGAATACGCTGGAAGCGATCGCCCCGCGAGTGTTTGTCTACTCAATCGACGAAGCCTTTATGGATCTGTCGGGGCTGCAGAAGAACTACTCACTGTTGGAGTTTGGTCGTTTCACTAAAAGCAAAGTGGAGAAAGAGGTTGGTATACCGGTATGCGTTGGCATATCGACCACTAAAACCTTGGCGAAGTTGGCCAATCAGGGGGCCAAAAAGTACCTCTCTACGGGCGGTGTTGTCGATTTAACCGAGGTCGAACGACAGCGTAAGTTGATGGCGATGACCGAGGTAGGTGATGTCTGGGGTGTCGGACGTCGTATCAGTCAACGTCTGGAGTCGATGGGCATTAAGAGTGCATTGGATCTTGCCGATGCTGACCCTAAATGGATACGGAAACACTTCTCGGTTGTGTTGGAACGGACGGTGTCTGAACTTAACGGGGTCTCTTGTATCCCCTTTGACGATACCCCGCCGGTCAAGAAGCAGATTGTCGTGTCGCGCTCCTTTGGTGAACGCATCACCGAGCTAGCGGAGATGCGCAAAGCGATTGCCGGTTTTATTACTCGTGCTGCAGAGAAGCTGCGTAAAGAGGGGCAGGTGGCTCAGCATCTGCAGGTCTTTTTGCGCACCAGTCCGTTTGCAAAGAGTCAGCCGCAGTATGCCAACTCCACCAGCGAACGACTGGTGGAGCCAACGGATGATACGCGACAGCTATTGGCCGCTTCGATGCGCCTGATAGAGCGTATCTGGTTAAGTGGTTATCAGTTTGCCAAAGCGGGTGTGATGTTGAGCGACTTTTACGATCCAAAGCTTCAGCAGCAGACGCTATTTTGTGCGGACGGGGACAGTCGCAGTGAAGCGTTGATGACCACCCTGGATCAGATTAACTATAAAACAGGTCAAGTACAGTTTGCCCGTCGTATCGATCGGAATCCTTGGGATATGAAGCGTGAAATGCTCTCTCCGCGTTACACCACCAGTTGGTTAGAGTTACCGCGAGTCAAATAGAGAGGTGTTAAATAGTTAAAATAATGTCGTAAAAGTTTCATTAAACCCCTTGAAATAGTCAGACTTACCCTCACATAAAAGATAGAAACATTCATTGGCCTTGCTTCGGGAGGCCGCTATCAGTGGAGGCTAAGATGCGCCCAGATAAATTTACTTCAAAATTGCAGGAAGCACTGTCAGATGCTCAGTCATTGGCCGTCGGTAAGGATCATAATCAGATTGAACCTATCCACCTGCTCGCTGCGTTGATCGATCAGCGTGGTGGATCAATTCGTCCCCTGCTCAAGCAGGCTGGTGCGGAGCTGCCGCAGTTAACCCGTAAAGTGGGTGAGGCGCTTGAGCGACTGCCAGTGGTCAGTTCGCCCGATGGTGATATTCGCCTATCTCAAGATATGGCTCGTCTATTCAATCTAACCGACAAACTCGCTCAGCAGCGCGGCGATCAGTTCGTGGCGAGTGAGCTCGTCATACTGGCTATGCTGAGTGATAAAGGTGAGGCCGGGAAAGTCTTGCAGGCTGCAGGTCTTACACAAGAGAAACTGGTTGAAGCGATTAATGCGGTAAGGGGAGGCGAAGCGGTGATGGATCCTAACGCAGAGGAGAGCCGTCAAGCTCTGGATAAATACTGTGTTGATTTAACAGAGCGGGCAGAGAGCGGCAAGCTTGATCCGGTGATTGGGCGCGATGATGAGATTCGTCGCACCATTCAAGTGCTCCAGCGTCGCACGAAAAACAATCCGGTACTGATTGGTGAGCCGGGCGTAGGTAAAACCGCCATCGTTGAAGGGCTGGCGCAACGCATCATCAACGGCGAAGTGCCGGAGGGGCTGAAACATAAGCGAGTGCTGTCGCTCGATATGGGGTCACTAATAGCCGGTGCAAAGTTCCGCGGTGAATTCGAGGAGCGATTAAAGGCGGTCCTTAATGAGCTCTCTAAGCAGGAAGGGCAAATCATTCTGTTTATCGATGAGCTTCACACCATGGTCGGTGCCGGTAAGGGCGACGGTGCGATGGATGCCGGTAACATGCTGAAGCCTGCATTAGCACGCGGTGAGCTGCACTGTGTGGGCGCGACTACTCTGGATGAGTATCGTCAGTATGTAGAGAAGGACGCAGCGCTTGAGCGTCGCTTCCAGAAGGTGATTGTTGATGAGCCGAGTGAAGAGGATACGATTGCGATTCTACGTGGTCTTAAAGAGCGCTACGAAGTACACCACGGCGTCGACATCACTGACTCTGCGATCATCGCGTCTGCAAAGCTGAGTCAACGCTACATCACCGATCGTCAGTTGCCTGATAAAGCGATCGATCTGATCGATGAGGCGGCATCCCGTATCCGTATGGAGATGGACTCCAAACCGGAAGAGATGGACCGTCTGGAGCGTCGTCTGATCCAGTTGAAGATGGAGCGTGAGGCGCTGAAAAAAGAGAAGGATTCAGCGGCTAAAAAACGCTTAGAAGAGCTCGAAGAGACCATCAGTACTCTAGAGAAAGAGTACTCAGATCTAGAAGAGATCTGGAAGGCGGATAAAGCGGTACTGCAGGGTTCTCAGCAGATTAAAGAGCAGTTAGACCAGGCCCGTATCGAGATGGAGCAGGCACGTCGTGCAGGCGATCTGGCGAAAATGTCAGAGATACAGTACGGCAAGATTCCAGAGTTAGAGGCGCAATTGCAAGCGGCCGATAGCGAAGATGAATCTGAGGCTCAAACGGAGTTGTTGCGCAATAAAGTCACCGAAGAGGAGGTGGCTGAAGTGGTCTCACGCTGGACCGGTATTCCAGTCAATAAAATGCTCGAGGGCGAGCGTGACAAACTGCTGCGCATGGAGCAAGAGCTGCACAAGCGAGTCGTCGGTCAGGGTGAGGCGGTTGAAGCCGTCTCGAATGCGGTGCGCCGCTCAAGAGCAGGTCTGGCTGATCCGAATCGCCCGAACGGTAGCTTCCTATTTTTAGGCCCTACCGGTGTTGGTAAAACGGAACTCTGTAAAGCGCTAGCCAGCTATCTGTTTGATACCGAAGAGGCGATGGTACGCATCGACATGTCAGAGTTCATGGAGAAACATTCGGTTGCTCGATTGATTGGTGCACCTCCAGGCTATGTAGGCTATGAAGAGGGCGGTTATCTAACCGAAGCGGTTCGTCGTAAGCCTTACTCGGTCCTACTGTTAGACGAGGTCGAAAAGGCGCATCCCGATGTCTTCAATATCCTGTTGCAGGTGTTAGAAGATGGTCGTTTGACTGATGGTCAGGGTCGTACCGTCGATTTCCGCAATACCATCGTGGTGATGACCTCGAACCTAGGCTCGGATCTGATCGCGGGTTACAGCGATGATCAGGATTATGAGCAGATGAAAGGGGCAGTTATGGAGGTGGTGGGTACCCACTTTAGACCGGAAGTGATCAACCGTATCGACGAAGTTGTCGTGTTCCATAGCTTGCGCAAAGAGCAGGTGGCAGGCATTGCAACCATTCAGTTGGAGCGTCTGCGTAAACGCCTTGCTGAACATGAGCTGGGACTCAGGTTGACATCAACGGCCATGGATAAGTTGGTGGAGGTCGGATTTGAGCCAATTTATGGTGCAAGGCCACTCAAACGTGCGATTCAGCAGTGGATCGAAAACCCATTGGCGCAGCGTCTATTGGCAGGCGACTTCATGCCTGGAGCCGAAATTGCGGTCGATGTGGCGGACGGTGAATTTACCTTCCGCTAGCTCTACTACGGTGCTAAATCGGGGTCTGGCCTTCTGTCAGACCCCGTTATTGTGAAACCGCTATTTAAACCGCTATCATTGCGCTTCTACCAAATTTTGAGGCACCTCCTTGCTTAGCTATCAACACGGCTTTCACGCCGGAAACTTTGCCGATGTTCACAAACATCTCACCCTTCAACTTCTACTGAATGCGCTCAATAAAAAGGCGAAACCTTGGAGCTATTTAGAGACGCACTCGGGTCGTGGGTTATATGACCTCTCGTCAGAGCAGGCGCAGAAGACCGGTGAGTTTCGTGATGGGGTGGCCAAGCTGTGGGGGCAAAAACAGCCGGAAGCTGTTCAGCAGTACCTGTCAGCCATCGCTGAAGTGTCTCAATCTGATCAGCTTCTTCACTACCCTGGATCACCGACACTGACGGCCCTAAATGCACGTGAGGTGGATCAGATTCATCTAATGGAACTGCACCCACAAGAGGTTAAAGAGTTAAAGCGCAATATGCGCCTGTTTGCCAATGTTGGGGTGCACCACCGAGATGGCTATGAAGGGGTCTTATCACTACTCCCCCCTAAACCTAATCGAGGACTTCTATTGATCGACCCCGCTTATGAGGTGAAAGAGGAGTATCAACAGGTGGCGAGCTTTGTCGGAGAGGCAATGAAACGCTGGCCCAATGGTCAAATTGCTGTCTGGTATCCACTGCTGGCTGCTAACCGTCATGAGAATATGCTGAAGGCGATGGTTCGACAGCTGCCGGATGTTGGAGTGTTGGATTCACAGTTTGTCGTGGCAGAGCCCAGAGAGCGGGGTATGTTCGGATCTGGAATGTTGCTAATCAATCCCCCTTGGCAATTTGATCAGCAGTTGGAAGAGCTGCTACCGGGTGTGTTGGCTCAGCTCAACGCAGAAGCGCCAGAGATGACGCTTCGTTGGCTGAAACAGGCCCCTTAAGAGGTTAATTTAGAAAAGAGCTGGGCTAGTAAAGCGCCTGCTCATCTTTTACCACTTCAATCAGCAACTCAATGAATAGCTCATCGGCTTCGCTGCGCTCTAAACCAATGTGAACGCTGGTGGTGTCGTTGAGCTCATCAGCGATTAACTGAACTGCATTCTCTTGGCCCATATGCTTGCGCGCAATCTCTTTGGCGGTAGAACAAATTTCAGGCTCCATCAGTACCTTTCGAGTGAAGCGAACCAGCTCTTCAATAACGCGATCTTTCTGTTTTACATCGGAAATCGAAACCATTGTTTTTCTCCCTATGACCTCTGTTATTTCAAATTAGGGTTGATACGAGGACCATCCTAAAATCAATAACTTAGGATCAACTTTAAAATCATGTCTGATACTTGATAAAAGCTAAGACTGATATTCTTTACGCTTTTTAAAGCATAATGTGATACTTAAATTTTGGCGGCAAAATTTTAGTCTTTAAGGTACTTAACTTACTGTAAATCTAAAGATACAGCTACACAAGAATGCTATGTCTGAAGAATGTAACTAAAGTTGTATGGTGGACAATAGTGACATAAGTGAGTATCAAACAAAAAAGAGAAGCTTATGTCTGCACAACCACAACCACAACCACAACCATCAGAATCAATAGAACAAGATACTTCAATCTTAAAAAAATGGTTAAAAAGGGGTTTTCATGGATTTTTAAAAATTATATTTGCAGTAGCTTCTTGGCTAGCGGTATGGGTCCTCGCCGATTTGTACAGCATAGCAAGTGATCCATCGAGCATTTCACTTGCTGTTGTCATTGATGCTGTTTTTATAGTTTTCGTTATTGTTGCGTTGAGCTTCAGAAAAAGGGAAAAGTCTTTCCTTGTAGAGTTTAGTTTGAAAGAGATATATCTAAAAGCAACAGCTATGTTTGTTGCTTTTATGATAGCTACAACAGGAATAATTAGTTTCCTAGTTAGCGATCAATTCTCTCTAGGTGTATTTGATGAAAGTGACCTAGAATTTCTAAGCATAATGTTACTTGCTGGGTTTCTTGAATCACATATAGAAACTATCACTGATGCCAATATCAAGTTCGAAAGAATATTAAGATTATTTTTTAATGCAGTAATGGTTTTATTTATAATTTCAATATTGTCTTTCCGAATAGACCAGTTTGAAATTATTCAGCTTCCTAGTTTTCTTGTAGGTATAGGTGAGTTTTTGATTGTAGATAGTGCTGAATGGTTATTTGAAAATGTTTAAGAAATTTACCTTAGTTACTTTAGTTGTTTTATTTGTAATTGTATTTTTTGTTACGTTGAATGCGGGAATTATAAATAAAGTAGTTCAGAGTTTTTATTCTAAAGCAGGGGCTCCAGTCAAATCTACATTGTTTGTGTCATATAGGAGTTTCAAAAAAACTCTTAAGACGGCAATTGAAGGGCAGTTAGAGGAAGAAATTGGAAAGTCACAAAAGATAGCTCTTGTAGAGGAAACTGAAGAAATAAATGTAAGAATTATTTCTTTTAGTGAAGATGGTAGTTATGAGTTGTATGATGAACCAAAAGAAAAAAATGTACTCCCTATAAAAGCAGGAATAACTTCTGAAAAATCTAGTGTAGTTTCTACCGAGAAAAGGAAGTATGAAAAACCTATAAAACTACAAGAGAATAAGGTCAAGGAATTATTAACACCGCTTTATGTTAAAACAAATGTTGAAAATCCAAAGGTACGAATACTGAATATCAAACCTAGGTTTAGTAACGGTATAAAATTAAAAAACGGATCATATGAGATTGAAGTTAGCAAAGAAGGTTACAGAACTCAAATTGAGTGGGTGACCATAGATAACTTCTCAGGACCAGATAATAAAAAAGACTTAGATCGAATTACGGCAAGTTTTGATTTGCAAAAAAATGGTGTTGAGGGTTGTTCTGACAAGCTTGAATATAATATACAACCCTTTACTGACGCTGACGATGGTCCTGGATTAATAACATTTAGATTAATTTATGATAATGCTTCGGTTCCTGAACTGTACCGAAGCTCATATAAATTAATTGATGACTCAAATAATTCTAGGATTTTAAAGTCCACCTTATCCCAGAATTATTCTGAAGCAATCTTTAGTTACGAGCCTCTTACAGCTCAAGGCGCGCGTGATAACAGAGATAAAAATTTAATTTGTGAAACTGGCCCAGATACATGTTATGTATCAAATGCCCTTGCATATTTAACATTTGAAAAAACGGCTGGTGGAGTGCAGATGATAGATCAGCACGTGTTTCCTAACTTGGCTATTGCTCGAATTGATAAGGATCTTATGTGTGAACTCAATTATAATCAAATTTAAAATATCACTTCTTGGGGTTATGTTTTTGACAGGTTGTGTTAGTGAAGTGACGAGTTCTTCCAAAAATGAAGTTTCTTATTTCACATCTACTTTTAACCCTTTTTCCGCAACTAAAAAAGTTGATTTCTATGTATCTGATATGAAGTTTATTAATCAATCATGTGAAAATTTAATTAGTCTAAAAAAGATTAATTATGATTACAGATACATGGCAAATGATCACATGAAAGAGCTAGGTTTTGTATCTTTTCTAGATAATAATCTGGTTGATTTCCATATTGATTCGTTCATTGATAATGAAAGCGCTTATTATTTGTACGCGTCTGAATCGGGGTATGAAGTTGAAATTAATGATGTAACTAAAGAGTATTATTTCAAAGGTATGAAGTTGGCATATTATTACATGGCTAAGAATTCACTTCATAGGCCAATATACGATGCTAATATGAAAGCGATAAATTACGCTTACAATTTTAACGGTTGTGGTTGATTTTTGTTCAAGATTTTACTGTTTTGCTCTAAAAGAGTTTTGATGGTTAATTATGTTCATATATAAGAAAAATAATTTTAAATTTCGTTCTGATTTAAGTTCTTTTGATAAAAGTGATTTCTCTAGGTTAATTAATCAAGCTGATGCTCTTATTGATACTCAGATTAACCTAGCACCAAATCTCCAAAAAAAATTTGTTAAATATAATGTCATAATGGAAGGTGGTGGTCTAAGAGGTATTGCGCATTTAGGTACCTTATATGCACTTGAGAAACTAGGCTATCGATGGCATAGCCTTGGTGGAACAAGCGCAGGGTCACTAACGGCTGCATTAATAGCTTGTAATACTAACCCTGTTACTGAGGAACGGGCAGTTCAAGCTGCAGAATTAGTCTATAACTTATCTTACTTAGACTTCCTAGATGGTGGAGATGATGCAAAAAGCGTTCTGAAGCTCGATAAAAAGACTTCAAAAGTTCGAAGCCTTGTGATGGCAATAATTACTATCATTAGAAACATAAAGGACTTAAAAGCGGATTTAGGTATTAACCCAAGAGAACATTTTAGTGCCGACCTAAGACAAAAAATGGAACATTTCTACCAAGGAAATGTAGAAACTAACTACGAGAAATTAGTCGATATCAGACTTAAACAATCCAACACCCACTCAGAAACTCCTGATTTCCAGGCTGTAGTTTTCAATCTAAATCGTTCTGAAAGAGAAGTTCTACCCTCTGACTTGATAACCAAATACGGTGACATCTCAGCTAACGTTGATGTTTTAGATATAGCAAAAGCTTCAAGTGCAATCCCCTTCTTCTTCAAACCAGTAGAATTCTTTGATCATAAAGGGGACTTCATAGCACAGTACGTTGATGGTGGTATTGTTGATAACCTTCCTTCCGATTTATTTGAAGGCGAGGGTAACTCTTTCGATACGATTCTTATAGAACTGATAGAGCCAAAAACTGTAAATGAGAAGATTGAAGGTTTAGGTGATATAGCTAAGTCAATTTTTAAGTCTGCGTTCAAGAAAGAATATGTTATCCCAGTCCATTTGCAGAAAAATCATATTCAGATTGATCTATCTAGCGATGAATTTAAAGAAATCAGTTTGTTAAGTTTTGATCTAAGTGTTGAACAAAGGAATCAACTTTTCTTGGCTGGTGTGAATGCCGCTTTAAAGTGGGCGGCTTAACTTTATCCGTATCAGGGAATATTTATAATGCTGTGGTTATGGGAGCTGTAGGGCAAGTTAATGGGAACTATGACCATGAACCCCTTCAAGGAGAAATAAAAGAAAGACAATTCAGAGGATATTCCGAGCATATGGACTATGCTGTTTACTTCAATTTCTTCGTGTTGACCATCACTTTCGATTGATACGAAGAACAACGTAGCATTATCATTTTTTACAATGCCATTTATGTGGGTGAACTTGGTCATTTCCACTATTTTTTGCAGATTTTATACCGATAATGGAAATGATAATTGCTGTAATACCTAAAAGGTAGGATTCATTAAACAGTGCCATTATCCCGCCAAGTAAAACTAGTGCAAAAAATGGTTCTGACATTCTTAATCCTATCTCTTTAAGCTGGTTGGACTGAGCCCACTGTGCTTTACAAGTTGGACAAACCTTAGATGCAAAAGAGACGCTTGAGTGGCAGCAGCCGCATATGCCGCCATGATGATTTAGTCTAGCCATGAAAGTAATTCCAATTTTAAGATTTTCTATGCCAAGCGGACGGTCTCCTTGAAACCATCCTTTTTAATTTAAGCATCACCGACATTTGTGACCTATTAGACGTTTGTTGATATAGCCTAAGACGTTAGCAACCTGTCGCTAAGCCATTTTTCAAAATCCTCGCTTTGAACATAAATTATTCCCAGCGCATGAGATTGATCAGATCTGAATCCACTAACTCTTTTAAGAATTACATCTGCTAAAAGACTTCCAAACCGAGTCTTGTGCTTAGCAAATATTCGATCATTACTGCTCACTTTAACCATTTCCCTTTGTTGAGAATCTGTTGCAAGTTCAACTAGATTCAGTAACGAATCGACGCTTCTAATATCGAAATGAAGATCTCGGTTGATAGCTCCTGAGTTAACAGGTTGTATTACCTGTTTATCTATCAAAACGGGCAAATCATTCCTGTTTATTCTCAGTAATCTTGCATAGTTGAAGCCATTTACAATGCATTCGCTTGGAATGGTATCAGTAACGACTTTTCTAAGTTTAGGCATCAACAACGTATCTGTGTTCATACCTTTGGTTTGAGTCAAATGCTTATTCAACCTTGGAGGCTTTTGATAATAGTATGGAACTTCAATTGCTTTGTAATTTTGAGGAATTACTGATGAAATGGGTGACCAGTGCTTTTCGAATTGAGTCTGATGTTGTGATCTTGCATCAGGGTAAGTCCATAGTTCGTAAGCTTTCTGAATTAGGTTTGAGTCTAAGAACTCAGCTTTCATCGTGCTAATTTGTTGTGGTCCAAGATCAAAAGGTCTTAGCGCTCTTAGAAAACACGTTGCGAAATTATTGTAAGCAAAGCCGCTATGTTTCTGATTGAAACGATTGAAACTAAGTTCGGCTTTAGAGGGCTCGAAGTATCTATCAGTTGGGTCTAAAGCATCCCACCTGATATTACAGTTAGGACACTTTACGAATAAGTCAGAGTTCCAGCGAAATGTTACGTCACAATTAGGGCAATTATGTATTAATTTTTCGTTGTGTTCGTAACAAGCAGAAGTGGTCAGATTACTCCAATTTGTATTTATGAACTCATGTTCTAAAACGCAGCTAAGACACAACCTAGGGGTCGGTATTTTTAATGACCTAACGTCTCTTTCACACCTATAACTCCAGTCAGTATGATGGGCTTTCCATAAAGATCTTAAGGTATTAGATGATTGTCTCGTTAGGAGAGATAAACTCTCAATATTTTGTTCGAGCGTACTCTCAGTTGTTGATCCAAATGTTTTTAAGAATGACCCGAGTCCCTTCTCATAACAATTCATAAAAGCAGGAATAGCGATTCCGTTGAGATACATAACACGAAGAAGATAACCGTAGATATCTTCCTGTTGCTTTGCTTCAGGGCGAACACCAAACTCCATTGTTATGACTCCTTCAAACGTTTCTTTAAGGCTTCAGACTGAGCCTGGAAAGGATTGAATTTGCCAAGTTTAGGGTTTAAAGGTGGATTAGTATTCGCAAGTGCAAAGTCTATGAGTGTTAAGTTTTCTTTATTAGGTGCTCTTTGAATAGCTTTAACGATGAGACGATTGATCAGACGGGGTTTTCCATCTGTAGCAAGATATATACGTGCAAGGTTAATCTCTGAAGTTAATGATATTGAGTTAACTCCAAGATCATTGAGTATGTGTTCACATACGCTCAGGTATGAAGAAAAAATAGAAATCTCTTCACGAGAGCCAAGTTTGAACGGTCTTAAAGTAATATGCTCATGAGTGAATCTTTGATACAACTCTTCATGTTCACGAATGGACCCTAGTGATTCAGGTGTGCCTGACATCACGATAGCAATCTGGTTTTCATCCATCAGAACTTTTATGAAGTTAAGCACAGCTCGGGTACTTTTCTGAGCTTGCGCACGAAGCATGTGCTGAAATTCATCAAATATAATTAAGCTTACGTGCTGATTTTTAATTACAGCAGAAAGCCTATTTTCGAGCACAGATTGTGTGCTCGATGTAACGAATGGATGACCTGCAGCCGTTAAAAGCTTCTCAATGATTGCTTTTGGTGTAGGAGAAGCAGGAATTCGTATGGATAAAATTGGCTTTTTAGTAAGTGTTTTTGTCTCTAGGTCGCTCTGCTTATCTAAGTAAGTCTTAGTATAGTTTTCCAGAATCCTAGTCTTACCAACCCCTGAGGGACCTAACAAAAGCATCCCTGTGCCAACAATTCCACTCATACTATGTGTATTCGAGATCGCCTGAATAGCGGTCTTAAGCTGGGAGTGAAGAATCGTCTTACTGTTAAATTCTGCAACGAGGTTACACATAGTCGTAACCTCCAGATAAATCTTCGTCTAATGTGACAGGAAGAGCCCCTGACTCAAAGCCTTGCTCAGAGCTATTTTGATTAGCATTAGAGTTTTGAACCGCAGAGAGTAAATCCTCTTTAGAAACTACCTCAATATCAGGATGGCGCCTACGAGCCTCTGCTGCTTTTTGGCGTTCTTGAATCTTTAGGTTATCCCTCTGAGTTCTAGTTTTAGCGACAGGACTCGATTGCTCATCTTGGGTCTCATGTGGGCATCTCTCGCTTTTAAATTTAACGTAAGGAGTGTCAGTAGGAATTCCTTCGGTGTTACGTACTTCAAACACTTCATCAGTGTATGGATCTACAACCGAAATAGAAGAGATATCATTAGGGTTGTAGTTACAAGTTACAGTAGGTTTTTCATGATCCTGATTTAAACGCATCCCCAATTTTTTCAAACGACCCTCTCGGTCGTTGTATCGGATATTATTGATGACAACACCAAGGTGAGAATGCTCTCCAGTGATGATGCGCTGTAAAACTTCACCTTGAGGAGTCGACATGTGCTCAATGTTAGAAGGCACAAAAGGAGGGTAACTCAATGCCTGTTCGTCCCAAACCGATTGAGGGGTTCTCTTACCTAATCCCTTGTGAGCAGTTTGATGATATTCATCAACGATCCAACCAATCAGTCTCGATTTAAACTCCTCATAAGTCAGAGTGGCTTCTTCTTCGATCGTTCGCTCTAGACGTCGCTTGTCATTGATTCGACCACAATAACCAGGTAACAGTTCGGCAAAGCGACTTCTAACGGTCCCGAAGAATCTCTCTACAAACGGCTTGTACCAGCCTTGACCCGTTGGCGCGACAGTAGCACTAACTCCAGATTGAATCAGAAATGATTGAGAAAGGACGCCTTTGTATGCTGTTCCCCCATCAACTATAAGAGTTTGTGGTTGACCAAATTGAGTCCAACGGTTTTCAGTTCCGTAATCCACATCTTTAGGTAAGAACGCATGGCGATAGCAATCCATCACACTAGCTGCTGTTTCTCCTCGACCAATCTGAACATGTACACCAAGTACAGATCGCGAATAACAATCAAACAGTACAAAAACGGAAGGTGTTCCGAGATATTTACCATTAGCATCTACTAGTCCACATGCAAGATTTACTGCGTCTGCCTCAACACGCTCAAGAATCTGACTTGAAATGATTTTACTAACCGCATTTCGACTAGCTCTAGTCAGCTCTCTAGGTCCAGCCTGACATCCAATAACGAATAGTGGATCAAATCTCTTGCTCCAGTTATAGAACGTTTGAAGTGAAGGAATTTGAGAATCAGGGAAACCTTCATCTTTCAGCTCTTTAATGAACAATTCATAAATTACTGAGCGCTTAACGGGCTCTCGTGTTAGATAGTAGTCATCAAAAAAATCTCTAGCTTTATCCTCAACGATCTTGTTAATTTTAGACTGACGATTCTTGGGTTTAATTCCCTTTACTGACTCAGCGAGCAGGCTTGGGTCGGTGTTAAATAGTTTAATTTTTCTTGCTAAGGTCGCGGGAGATGTTCCTTTGAGATCATTCTCTCGATGACGAACGATATCAATCGTCTTCTGTCGCTCGTAGACACTTCCAATAACCCCTTTTCCTAATCGATTGAAGTGCTCATCAATATATTTTTTGATTCGGTGGAATTCTATTTGCTGTTTTGTCGTGAGGTCTTTGGTTGCTTTTAATTTTTTAGAACCGAATGTCAAAGTGAGTTCTGTTCCGTAAGCCTGCTGGATTTCATCACCCGACAAAAAAATTGGTTGAATGTCATCTTCGAAACGTAAAGTTAAATCTTGGCAGTCAGCATCTAATGCCTGAGCTATCGCATGCGCACCGTTATATATAACTGGAGTGGGCTCATTCAGCCTGAATACATTAGCTAAAGAAGTCATTACGCAGCCTCCCAGGAAATATGCATTTCCGTCCAAGGAGTGTTGAGATCAGCATTCACTAAACCATGAGCGATAAACTGCCTGATTAGATCAGGATTCTTACCAACAGAACGAAGCCTGTCTTGTGCCGAAAGGATAGATGCACACTCGCTAGTTGAGGCTCGAGTAAATTCTTTGAATTCATCGAGAGGGCAGGGTTTCGATAATGCTGACCGAATGTGCATAACATTACGCAACAATGGTCCTCTAATGCTCTCAGAGTTTAGAAATTTATATTCAAAATTATTAGCTGCGGCTATTCGTTGAAGTTGGTTACTAAATCTAGGATTCAAGTTACGTGGAGATTGACTCGACCCGATATCGACCAGCACTTGTTTATCAGTGTAATGGACAAGAAACGAAAACTTCTGCGTTTTAGTAATCTTGTTGATGCATGCACTTAACTGGATATTTGATGTGTAAGAGATAACGTCATCAGACCAATCAAGAATAACAGCGTAATCACGCTCATGGGGTTTCAATTCATGAATTTCATTAAGCTTTTGCGAGTAATGAATTGCAGTCCCATGGGTAGGGTTCTGTTTGACACATAACTTCTTCGAAGAAGTTTTATTATAAAAATTATTAGCTCTCTGTGTGCGTTCTCCTGATTGTTTTGTTAGATCAAAAATGTGTTTCGTCATACGTTCTCCTTTGCCTTGATGCTTTAAACGATAACGATATGAGCAGGGGGTGTCAATGCCTAAATCAAGTATAAGCTATTGATTTTATTGGTTTATTTCATACAGACCATTGTGCTTTTAGTAAAATTTTCGCATTGAATTTTATGGAGTATTGATAAGCTGATCTCTTTCCATATTCAGTTTTCACGCTACTTCCAGGTGTCCATTAGCTCGCCACTTCGAGCCGAGATTCCTGTCATGTTTTTTTCACGAATTTGTCTTAAAACTCCATAAAAGTGCTCGCAAAAAAATTTTAATTTTTTTTAAAAAAGATGCTTTGATGTGAATTTTTATGCTCTTACATGAAATATCGATCAACAAGTTTTGTAGGTTTGTTAACAAAGTGATGGGCGAGGTGGAGTTCATCGTATGTGTTTTTCAGAGATATCGAATCAACTTGCTAGACGGTCTTAAGACGATGGCTTAACTGAGTCAAAGTGAGATTGGTAGAAAAAATATTTGTTGTTAGCCTGTTCTGTTTAGACTTTATTTTCATAAGCCAAAAAATGATAAACCTTTATTAAATAAAAACCTTTTATGTTGATTTGATTTTTATTGGTTTATTTAAAATATTTCGTTTTAAATTTTTAATATCTTTAATATTAAAATAAGCAGAGAAAATTACTCTATGAAAAATATAAGATATTGATTGTTAAGAATTCGGTATTTTTTGAGGGTTTATTCTTGGGTTTAATTTATTTCACAATTGGTTTGTTCTTGCTGTAGAGACTTGCCATATTCGATTTAGTAATATGTGACCATTTTGGTTGTTTGCTATCGTTCTTGTATCGTTTTAAGTTTCTTCCCGTCTTGCCCTTGTGGCAAATAAAAAGAGGAAACGAAAAATGGCTCATGCACTTGATAGAAACGAATTGTGGGACTTTGCTGAAAGTGAAGGTTTTAACTTAGAAGCTATTGGTAATAAGTTAGGACTGACTAAAGAAAGAGTTCGACAAATTTTAAATGAAAAGTTTGGTTGGTCAAAAGTTGATAAAGCTAGAAAGCGTTTCCGAAAAATAAAAAAAGATCAAAAGGAATTTGAAGCAAAAGATCATAAGCACAATAAAATGTTTCAAAACATTTTGTCAAAAGGAGATCGTGTTCCTTACTGGAGTATATTTACGCTTGATCCTTACTATCTTAATACCTGTACTGCATTACTAAAGGCTAGGTTAGCAGAGAATTTTGATCTGCAGTTAACTCAGGATGATGCACGTTTCTACATCGAATCTAAGTTGAGAACACTCTTCTACAATAGCTTCGATCGTCA